>PLMF01000035.1:43695-110588 GCA_003142355.1 Bryobacterales bacterium | reverse complement strand
CGCAGCTTCAGCAGGTACTTGATGGTGTCGCGGAAGTCGTCCTGGTCCAGGGTACGCCGGTCCATCGCACTCTTGCCCTTGGTGGCGGGCTCGGTGAGCCAGGAAGAGGGCGCGAAATCCGCGTTCCCGTGCAGCTTGATGTTGAACTTCATGCGGCCGACGCGCGAGAAATCGTACTTGCGCGCATCGAAGAACATGCCCTGGAAAAGCTGGGTGGCGGTGTCGAGGGTGGGCGGATCGCCGGGCCGCAACTTGCGGTAGATTTCGATGAGCGCCTCGTTCTGCGCCTTGACCGGGTCCTTCTTGATGGTGGCCGAGATGACGGTGCCCACTTCGTCGCGCTCGGGGAAGAAAACTTCGAATTCGGGGACGCCGGCTTCGATCAACCGGCTCAGCAGCGCGGCGGTGAGCTCGCTGTTGGCGTCGGCGTACACTTCGCCGGTGGACGTATCGAACACATCGGCGACCACATACGCGCCTTCCAGGTCGTTGGAAGCCACCTCCACCTGCTGGATCTTGGCTTTCTGGATTTCCTTGTAGAGCGAAGGAGTGATCTTCTTGCCCTGCGTCACCACGGTCTCGCCGCCGCGCGCGGCGATGGCGTAGGACAACTTCAGGCCAACGAGACCCTCATCCACGTTCCAGAACAGCTTNNTCGTCGGTCTTGTAGCCCAGCGCCCGCAGGAACACCGAGCCGAAGAATTTCCGCTTGCGGTCGATGCGTACGTAGAGGATATTCTTGTTGTCGTATTCGAATTCCACCCAGCTTCCGCGGTAGGGAATGATCTTGCCGAGGAAGTAACCCTGCGCCGGAACGCGCTCGAAGAAGACGCCCGGCGAGCGGTGCAACTGCGACACGATGACGCGCTCGGTGCCGTTGATGATGAACGTCCCGTTGTCCGTCATCAGCGGGATTTCGCCGAAGAAGACTTCCTGCTCTTTGATGTCGCGGACGCTCTTCTTCTGGGTCTCCGGGTCCTTGGAGTATACCGTCAGCCGGATGGTGACCTTGAGCGGCGCCGCGTACGTCATGCCGCGTTCCTGGCACTCCAGCATGTCGTACTTGAGTTGCAGGCCCACCGGGTCGCCGCACTTGTTGCAGAAGGTGACCACGTTCTTGTTAAAGGTCCCGCAATGATGGCAGAGGACGTCGCCGGCGTGGAACGGATCGGTGCGGATGGTGGCGCCGCAGTTCCGGCAAGTCGAGCGAAGATGGTGCAGTCCTTTGAGGTTGCCGCACTTGCATTCCCAGTTGCCGATGGAATAGTCGACGAACTCCAGGTCGCTGACGCCGCGGAAATCCGAGATCGGAAACACCGAGTTGAAGACGGTCTGCAGCCCGATGTCCTCCCGCTCGTTGGGAAGAAGATCCATCTGCAAGAAGCGCTCGTAGGACGTCTTCTGAACCTCGATCAGATTCGGAATAGGGATGGAGGTCTTGATCTTGGAAAAATCAACTCGTTCGGGGGCGGCGCCGTTATCTTGAATATTCATTCTTATACTCCTGACGGCCGAAGAACCAATGCTATGAAGCGCTCAACAGTACAAAACCAACGGCACCCCTTTGCGAAGCGCCGAGTGATCGAACAGGGGGCGGGAATCGAACTTCCGGTGCGTCCGGAACGGACCCGCAAAGCGGGGATCTGGAAACCGGAGGTCGCGGAGTAATGTGCGCGATGAAGACTGAAGCCGTGGAAGAGCGGGCACTAGCGGGAACGCGAATCGACAGAGATCCCCTCTCTGCAGTTTCACTCGCACTGCAATTGAAGTGCCAGAATTTCGGATGCACAGTCACCAATTGGGATCGAATCCGCTGAATCGGAGGCCCAACTATTCAGTTTAACAGGACTTACGTCCTGAGTCAAACTACAAAAACACGACCGCCCGCCATTACCTGGCGAGCCAAGGGCCAGCCGCGCTGAGCCACGGGCCAGCCATGGCTGGCCCCTACTTCACTTCTACGGTAGCGCCCGCGTCGGTGAACTTCTTCTTGATGGTATCGGCTTCGTCCTTGCTGACGCCTTCCTTGATGGGCTTGGGGGCGCCGTCCACCAAGTCCTTGGCTTCCTTCAAGCCCAGGCTGGTAACCTCGCGAACCGCCTTGATCACGTTGATCTTGTTGGCCCCAACAGCCGTCAGGACCACCGTGAACTCGGTTTTCTCTTCGACCGCCGGAGCGGCCGCCGCGCCGCCACCGCCACCGGCCACCATCACCGGAGCGGCCGCGGCCGCCGACACTCCCAACTTCTCTTCGAGCAGCTTGACGAGCTGAGAGGCCTCCAGCAGCGTCAAGCCTTGAATCTGATCCGCAATTGCGTTAATGTCCGCCATTTCAAAACTCCTATCGAAAAATCATCCTTGGCNNTACGCCTGGAACTTGTTCTCTTTTACGCCCTGGTCCACCACCACCGCCAGCTCGCGGCCCACCGCGTTGAGCGCCGTCACCAGCCGCTGGGCCGGGGCGTTGATCAGGTACAGCAACCTCGAAAAGATCGTTTCTTTCGAGGGCATGTTGGCCAGGTCGTGGATCGCCTTGACGTCGATCACGCGGCCCTCCACGATCCCCGCCTTGAAGGTAAAAGTCGGGTTGGTGCGGGCGTAAGTGGTGAGCGCCTTGGCCAGCGCCACCGGGTCGTTGGTGGTGTAGGCCACCGAGGTCATCCCGCGCAAACCCTTGAGCACCTGCTCGGCAGGCGTTCCTTCCGAAGCCCTCTCCGCCAGGTTATTCTTCACCACGCGGTACTTGCCGCCCACGTTGCGCACCGCCTTGCGCAGCTCGAAGTCCTGCTCCACCCGCAGCTTCTCGTAGCCGGTGACAAACAGGTTCTTCAGCCGCGCCAGATCCTGGCGCAAAGAATCGATCTCTTTCCTTTTGTCTTCCTTCTTTTTCATGGAAACACCTGTTGGGCTTTAGCTGGCCGCCTTCACGCTGAACGGCGCCGTGTCGATCGCCACACCGGGGCTCATGGTGGAGCAGAGGGTCGTGTTCCGCACGTACTTGCCTTTGGCCACGGCCGGCTTGGCCTTGATCACGGCCGAGATCAGGGTGGCGGCGTTTTCGATGAGCTTGCCGGCTTCGAAGCTGATCTTGCCGACGGGGGCATGGATGATGCCGGTCTTATCCACGCGGAACTCCACCTTGCCGGCTTTGATTTCTTTCAGCGCCTTGACCACGTCCATGGTGACGGTGCCGGTCTTGGGATTGGGCATCAGGCCGCGCGGCCCCAGCACCTTGCCGAGCTTACCCACCGACCGCATCATATCCGGCGTGGCGATCACCGCGTCGAAATCGGTCCAGCCTTCGGTCTGAATCTTGTTCACCATGTCGTCGCCGCCCACGAAATCGGCGCCCGCCTCCATGGCCTCTCTCTGCTTGTCGCCGCCCGCGATGACCAGCACCTTCTTGGACTTGCCCAGCCCGTTGGGCATGACCACGGTGCCGCGAACCATCTGGTCTGCGTGCTTGGGATCGACGCCCAGCCGCATGTGGATTTCCACCGTCTCGTCGAATTTCGCGTACTTGATCTTCTGGAGAAGGGGAACCGCCTCTTCGAGTTGGTATTCCCTGGCCTCTACCTGCTTCCGGGCGGATTGGTAATGTTTGCCTGTTTTGCGTGCCATGTTACCTCATTGGTGCCAGCGGTCCGTTCCCTAAAAAAGGCAAACGAACCTCCCATTGAGCTTTTTACTAACGGGACTGCAAGTAGTGTACCAGATCGGGCCACGAACTGTCTACCGGTCCAAAGGGCTGGAAAATATTCCGAAACCTGAAGGGGGTTGCGGAGCATCTTTACCAGCATGGTTGGGTACAGACGCCGCGCCCTGTCCGTGGTCCTGGGATGCTTCGTTCTGACCGGCATGGCTGTGGCGCAAAGCGATTCCTCGGCGCCGGAAGACAAGCGCATCTTCGGCGTGCTCCCCAACTACCGCACTGCGGAGGCCTCGCTTCCATTCACTCGCCTTTCCACGAAACAGAAGTTTGCAATCGCCTTCAAGGATTCCTTCGATTGGCCGGTCTACCCCACGGCCGCCGCTTTTGCCACGCTTTACCAACTGGAAGACCAGAACCCCTCCTTCGGCCAAGGCATGTCGGGCTACGCCCGGCGGTTTGCCGGCTCCTATGGCGACCAGATGATCGGCAACATGATGACCGAAGGCATTGTGCCCTCGCTGCTGCACCAGGACCCGCGCTACTTCCGCCTGGGCGGAGGTTCTGGTTGGTCGCGCGCGCGCTACGCCCTGACTCGCATCTTCGTGGCGCGCACGGATTCGGGGAGGAATACGTTCAACTTCGCGGAATGGGGTGGTAATGCCGCCGCCGTGGCCGTTTCCAATGCCTGGTACCCCGACACCCGCACGGTATCCGACAACGTGCAGAAGCTGCTCATTCAGTGCGCCACCGACGCCTTTTCCCAGGTGCTCAAGGAATTCTGGCCCGACGTCAAGCGGCATTTCAAAAAGAAGCGCGAAGACGTGGAAGCGGCCCGCTCCGGACTATCAGGCTTATGAAGCTCCGGAGGGGCGGTAGATCCTGTGGCCCAGTTCTTCCGCCCCGTTCCGGGGCTTACCGGCCGTTCATCCCTTTCCCAAGGCTGGCGCCTTGGGCTATTCTCTTTCGCCCTATCGGGCTCAACCTCTACCCCACCGCCGTCTGCGCCTCTTCCAGCACGCAGATATCGTCGAGGTTGCGGTACTTCTCGTCGAAATCCAGGCCGTATCCCACCACGAACTGGTCCGGAATCTGGAATCCCACGTAGCTCACATGCACCGGCCGCAGCCGCCGCTCGGGCTTGTCGAGCAGCGCCGCGATGCGGATGGAATGCGGCCTGCGCTGGTCCAGCACGTGCATCAGGTAGTTGAGGGTGATGCCGCTATCGACAATGTCCTCGACAATCAGCACCTCCGCCCCTTCGAGCGAAATGTCCAGGTCCTTGGTGACCTTCACTTCACCCGAACTGGTTTTCCCTTTCCCGTAACTGGAAATGCCCATGAAGTCGATGTACACGTCGCGCTTCATGGCCCGCGTCAGGTCCGCCAGGAAGAAGGCGGCGCCTTTCAGAATGGCGATCATGTGGAGGCGCCCGCTGGGATAATCGCGGGAAATCTGTTCGCCGAGTTCCTTGATCCGGGCCTGGATCTTCTCGGAGGGGATTAACACCCGCAGCGTTGGATCAGTCATGGAGCTTCTATTATCCGCCAGGCACGAGCCGTGTGCTCATGGGCCCGATGTGAATGTGCGCGCCAGTGGCCTTGCCGGGCACGGCCTGGCGAAAGGCGAAGTAGGGGATGCGATTCTCCGTTAGAAACGCGCGCAGCCAGACGCCCTCCGGCAAGTCGGGATGGACCGCCACGTCCACGCGCCCGCGGTGGTCGAAGCCCAGGGCGCGATGCGCGGCCGTTTCGCCGATGGCGCTCACCGGCAGCGGCTTGCCGAACTGTCTGGCGAACGCCATCTCGACCCGCGCCAGGGTTCCCGCGGTGAAGATGCCATCGCCATCGTAACGATCGGCGATTTTGGGCGCTTCAGCCGGCGCCTCGGCCAGCTTGTTGGCCAGCGCTTCTTCGGCCTGGGCCATCTCGGTCAGTTCGCGCACCAGACTGGCGCGCGATTCCGCCAGGTCCGCCTCCTTGCGCGCCATGTCCAACTCCTCGAGGAACGCGCCCAACGAAAGCTGCGACGCCACCCCCGCCTCCACCAGCCGTTTGGCTTCGTCGAGCGCTTTCCGGCGGCGGTCGAAGCGGCGGCCGGCAGCGGCCATCATCTCGCCGGTTTGCTCCGCCGTCAAATCCTGGCCGTACAAGGTTCGCCGCAGAATGGCCGCGTCCTGGGCATCGGCCATGGCCTCTTCGGCTTTCTCCAATTGAGCGCGCGGCGCCACCCCGGCCTCCACCAGGGCCCGCAGGTTCCGGACTTCGGCCCGGGCGCGCGCCACTTCCGGGACATCGTTGTTGGTTTGGGCACCAACCGCGCCCACGCACACCAATAGCACCAGGCCGAAACACCAACGCATGATATCTCATTGTAGTACGATACTCACAGGAGCCAAAGACATCCAAGCCGCCGCCCCCACCTGGCTCGTTGCCGTTCGCGCCGCCGAATCCAAGAAAGCCACTGACATCCAGGTCCTGGACCTCAGAGGCGTCACTTCGTTCGCCGATTTCTTCGTCATCGCGACCGGCGCCAGCTCGCGGCAGGTTCAGGCCATCGGCGACGAAGTCGGCCTGCAGTTGAAGCAGCAGGCCGGCGAACTGCCCTTCAGCATCGAGGGTTACAGCCAGGCGGAGTGGGTGTTGGCCGATTACGGCGACCTGCTGGTCCACATCTTCTCGCCCAAAGCCCGCGAGTATTACAGCCTGGGGCGTCTCTGGCGCAACGCCAGGACGATCGAGATCCCCGCCGAGTGAAGATCCAACTTTATTACGTCGGCAAGCCCAAAGACCCGCACGCCAATGCCCTGGCCGAAGATTTTCTGGGCCGCGCCGCCCGCTACTCGACCGCCGGAATGCGGGAAATCCGGCCGGATCGGTTCGATCTGTGGGCCAGGCATGCCGCCGCGCGCAAGGTTTTTCTCGACCCCGCCGGCAAGTCCATGAATTCCGCCGCCTTCACCGCTTTGATCTCCAAGGCCGAAATGGAGGGCCGGGATTTGGTCTTCCTGGTGGGCGGCCACGATGGGTTGCCCGCCGGCTGGGCCACGCGCGCCGACCTGCTGATTTCGCTTTCTCCCATGACTTTTCCGCATGAACTCGCCCGCGTTTTGCTGGCCGAGCAGATCTACCGCGCCCTGGCNNTGGCAAAAATGCGAAGGCTGCCGCCAGATTATCTGGAAAAAAGAGCTCGAGGCCAACTGGAACGTCTGCCCCAAGTGCGGAGCCCACTCCCGCATGGACGCCGTCGCCCGTCTCAAGCTGCTGCTGGATGGCGGCCAGTTCCTGCAGTTCGATGCCCGCCTGCGCTCCTCCGATCCGCTCGGTTTCATCGACAGCAAGCCTTACAGCCAGCGCCTCGAGGCCATGCAGCAGGCTACCAAACTCTCCGACGCCCTGATCTCCGCCAGCGGCTCTCTCGACGGCCGTCCCATCCAGATCTGCGCCATGGATCCGCGCTTCATCGGCGGCAGCATGGGGGCCGTGGTGGGCGAAAAAATCGCCCGGGCCATCGAACGCGCCATCGATCTCCGCCAGCCGCTGGTGATCGTTTCCGCTTCCGGCGGCGCCCGCATGCAGGAAGGCGCCATCAGCCTCATGCAGATGGCCAAGGTTTCAGCCGCGCTCATGCGCCTGGACGAAGCGCGCTTGCCGTTTGTGAGCGTGCTCACCGACCCCACCACCGGCGGCGTCACCGCCAGTTTCGCCATGCTCGGCGATCTCAACATCGCCGAACCCGGCGCCCTGATCGGCTTTGCCGGCCCGCGCGTGATCGAGCAGACCATCCGCCAGAAGCTGCCCGAAGGTTTTCAGCGCGCCGAATTTCTGCTGAAGCACGGCATGCTGGATGCAGTGGTCCCGCGCCTGGAATTGAAGTCGTACATTTCCAAGGCGCTGAAATTCCTTGCGGGTTAAGTGAACTACCCCGACTCCGTCCAATTCCTTTACGCGCTCGGCAACGAAATCAAGACCGCCAAACTGGGCCTCGAGCGCATCCGCGCCGTGCTCCAAGCCCTCGGCCGCCCGCAGGACCGGCTCCGCTTCGTGCACGTCGCCGGCACCAATGGCAAAGGCTCGACGTGCGCCATGCTCGAATCGGCACTGCGCGCCGCCGGCTTCCGCACCGGCCTGTTCACTTCGCCCCACCTCAGCCAGCCCACCGAGCGCATCCGCATCGATGGCATTCCCATCTCCGCCGACCGCTTCGCCGCGGCGTTCGACCGGGTCCACGCCGTCAACGCCCTCGATAATCACACCACTTATTTCGAAACCGTAACCGCCATGGCGTTGCTGGTTTTCGCCGAAGAGCGCGCGGACATGGTGGTGCTGGAAGTCGGGCTCGGCGGACGCCTGGACGCCACCAACGTGGTCTCGCCGGAGCTTTGCGTCGTCACGCCCGTGGATTTCGACCACGAGGCCTTCCTGGGGAAGAGCCTGGAAGCGATCGCCGGGGAAAAGGCCGGGATACTGAAGCCCGGCGTGCCCGCGGTGTTCGCGCGCCAGCGTCCCGAAGCCGCGCGAGTGCTGGACCAACGCGCCGCCGAGCTTTCCATTCCGGTAGCCCGGACCGCCGATTGGATCGTACGCGACCTCGATCTGGACGCCCGCGGCAGCCGCTTCCTTCTCTCCGGCGAGCGCCATCTTCACATAGCCTGCCCGCTGGCCGGCGAGCACCAGGTGGAGAACGCCGTCACGGCCGCCGTAGCCCTGGCGTGCCTCGGTATTGCGGATTCCGCTATTGAAGCCGGCATCGCGCGAAGCCGCTGGCCCGGTCGTCTGGAGCGCGTTTCCGAGCGTCCCGAGATCATCCTGGACGGCGCCCACAACCCCTCCGGCGCCCGCGCCCTGGCGGCCTACATCGACCGCTTCTACGGGCACCGCCGGGTGCGTCTGATTTACGGCGCCATGCGCGATAAAGCCATCGACGAAATCAGCGGCATCCTGTTCCCGCGCGCGCAACAGGTGATCGTCACCGCCCCGCAACAGGCCCGCGCCCTGGCGCCGGAGGCTCTGCGCGATATCGGCGGCCACCCCAACCTGCGCACCGCGCCCACCCTCCGCGACGCCCTGGCGCTGGTGGAAGACGCCTCGCCGCAAGACGTCATCTTCGTCACCGGATCTCTCTTCCTGGTGGCCGAAGCCCGCGCGATCCTTACTTCAGAAGCGCATTGATAGCCACCTGGGAGATGGCTTCATCCACCTCGCTGGCCGCCCCGCTGCACGCCACCGCGCCGATGATTTTGTCGTCGACCTTGATCGGCAGCCCGCCCTGGTTGGGGAAGCCGTCGGGAAAGACCAGCACGCCGAGATTGCCGCTCTTCAACGAGTCTTCGGCCGCCTTCGACGGCCGCCCGTAGAGGGCCGCATACTTGGCCTTCTTCTGCGCGAACTGGATCGTGTTCAGCGTCGCTCCATCGGCCTTTTGCAGAAACAGCACGTTCCCGCTTTCATCCATGATGCAGATGGTCACCTGCACGTTGCGCTTCTGCGCCTCGCTTTCCGCCGCCGCCACCATGGTCTTGATGGCCGCCAGATTCAGATACTTCCGCGAAGGCAGCTCCGCCGCCGACGCCAATAACAACGTGCTCAAGCACAACACCAGAAGTTTCACCATGGGGACATGATAACCGAAAACGGGACCTTAAGCGTTCCAGGAGGGATGTCACGAAACCGGCGGTGAGTCCGGGCTTTCACCAGCCAGGAACTGCTCCAACACCGCCTGGAGCTCCGGTATCCGCGCGGATGCGACGTTCCAAACTTCCTCCAGGTCCACGGGCTTCTGTCTGCCGGGGTCTTCGATCCCGCCTCGTTTTCGGTTGCCCTCGGGACATTTTTGTCCGACACTTAGAGTGTGAGAGGTAGCGAGTTTGTGCGGCGCATCCAGGCCCTGGGCAGGGAGCGCGGCGTAGAAGTCCAGTGGACCACTCATCGCGGTAAGGGGAGCCACGGACTTCTGTACTACGGTTCGGAGATGACAACCGTTCGCAACCTGAAGGACGAAATCGACAAACGCGCCTATCACAAGATGCTCAAGCAGCTTCGCTTGAGCGAGAGAGACTTCGAGTGAAGGAGGGAACCATGCGCACGTTCGTGTATCCAGCCAGGTTTGAGCCCGGGCACAAGCCGGGAGTCCTGGTGATTACGTTCCGGGATTTTTCAGAGGCCATCACCCAGGGAAACGCAGAGAAGGACGCGCTTTGGCAGGCGGCGGATTGTCTGGAGGAGGTGATCGCCGGGAGAATTGCCGGCGGGCGCCCGATCCCCAAGGCGTCGAGGGCGGCGCGGGGCGAACGGCCGATTCCCGTCCCCGCGCCCATGGCCGCGAAGGCCGCCCTGTACTTGGCCATGGCAGAGGCCGGTATGACCAATGTGCAGTTGGCGCGAAAGCTCGGTTGCGACGAGAAGGAGGTGCGGCGGATGCTGGATCCCAGGCACCCCACCAAGCTGCCGCGGATCAAGGAAGCACTGGATGTGTTTGGAAAGAGTCTGGTAGTGAGCGTCAAGGAAGCGGCGTGAGGCGTGTCGGATGAGGCAAATGCAACTCACGATCCGGCTGCTCCGCGAAACAGACGGCCGCTGGATTGCTGACATTCCCGAACTGCCCGGCGTGACCGTATACGGCGTAACCCCCGAAGACGCCACCCTGAAGGCCAAGGCCCTTGCGCTCCGCGTAATAGCCGAAGAGATCGAGCACGGGGAAATGCCACCCGGAGCCGACACGTCGCGGTTCTCCATAGCCGCATGAAGGCTGATGCCGATCACCTTCCACCCACACCCCGGCACGGTTCTGATCTGCGATTTCTCCACGGGCTTTCAGCCGCCGGAGATGGTGAAGCGCCGCCACGTGGTTGTGTTGTCTCCGCGCCGCCGCCACCATTCAGGCCTGTGCCTGGTGGTTCCGTTCAGCACCGTCGCCCCCGATCCGGTTGAAGCTTTCCATCGCGTAATCCCCGTGGGTACGTATCCGTTCTTTCACCCCCACCGGGACGTGTGGGCTAAAGGTGACATGCTCACCTGCGTCGCGTTCCGCCGGTTGGACCGCGTTCTCCTGAACGGACACTACGTGACCCCCAGTTTGCGGCCGGATGACTTCACCGCGATTCAACGCGCCGTTCTCGCCGCCCTGGAGATTCGCACCCCTTGACAGTAGGGTATAATGAAAGTGTTCCCGCTCTGCCGTAAGGCATCGGGCTTGCAGAATTCGCACCCCGGCGGGCTTCGGCCTGCCGGGGTGTTTGCTTCTGTTGGCTCCGCCCCCTGCTATCATTACCTCAAGCGATGAGCTATCTCCGTTCGCTGCTCTTCTCCATTCCCCTGATCTTTCTCTCCACCGTCTTCATGGGCGCTCTCTCACTCGCCGCTTCCTTTTTCGACCGCACCGGCAACTCGCAGCATCGCATCGCCCGCATCTGGGGAAGAATGGTGCTGGCCGTCAGCTTCATCCACGTCCGCGCCGAGGGCCTGGAGAGACTGGACCCTCACGGCAGCTACGTGTTCGTCGCCAATCACGCCAGCTTCATGGATNNCTTTTCAGAATCCCCTTTCTCGGCACGCACCTGCGCCGCGCGGGCCACCTGCAGGTCGATCGCTCCAGCCCCCGGGCTTCGCTCAGGAGCATGAGCGCGGGCGCCCGCTTGATCGCCGAGCGCGGTGTGTCCGTGCTGCTTTTCCCCGAAGGCGGCCGCTCGCTCCACGGCCTCCAAGAATTCAGGGATGGCGCGGCCTACATCGCCATCAAGGCCGGCGTGCCAGTGGTGCCCATCGCAATCGTGGGCATGCGCCGTCTGCTCCCCATGGGCTCGATTCACATCCGCCGAGGAAAAGTCGTGTTGCGCGCCGGCGACCCCATCCCCACCGCAGGCCTCAAGCCCTCCGCCCATACGGAGCTTACCCAACGCCTGTACCGTGAGGTATCGCGCCTGCTCGAAGAACCCGCTGCCACACCCGTGCGCTAAGCTTGAATCATGGGCCCCTCCGCACGGCTGCTTGCCGCGGCGTTGTTCTTTCTTTCCGCGCTGCCGGCCGCTGAATTCACCACCTACATCGGAGATGTCAACGATTACCACGTCGCGCGTGTCGTCGCCGATTCCGCCGGCAACACCTACCTCGCCGGTAGCCGCACCGCCGGCTCCTTGTCGGAAGCCGTCGTCATGAAGCTCGACCCCGCGGGCAAGATCGTCCTGTTCACCATTCTCAGCGGCAAGGGCAATGACACGGCCACCGGCCTCGCTGTGGACGCCGCCGGCAACATCTATGTGGCAGGTTCCACATCCTCCCCGGATTTCCCCCTGCACAACGCGTTTCAATCCACCCCCAGCCCCGGCTTCGTGGTCAAACTCAGCGCCGATGGCAGCCAGTTGCTCTACTCCACCTACTTCCCGGACTCCATTAACGCGCTGGCCGTGGATTCCGCCGGCGCCGTATACGTGGCCGGCACCACCTGGTTGACCACCTTCCCGGTCACCCCTGGCCTACCCGCTGGATATGTCTCGCTGTACTCCATCCCGATCACCGTAGGCGCATTCCTTACCAAACTCTCCGCCGATGGCTCGCACATTGTCTATTCGACGGTGCTTTCCGGTTCCGCGGTGGATTGCGGCGCGGGCAGCAGTTGCTTCACCGGCGGCCGCTCCGCCACCGGCGTCGCCGTCGCGGTGGACGCGGCCGGCGAAGCCTACCTGGCCGGCAACACCAACACCAACGACCTGCCCACCACCCCCGGCGCCTTTCTGACCAAGGGTCCCGGAGCCTTCGTCGCCAAAGTGAATGCCGCCGGATCGGCTCTTGCCTACCTCACCTACATCAGCCCCACCAACTTCATCTATACTCCCAAGGCCAATCCCGCTAACATCGCGGCTGCCATCGCGGTGGACGCTGCCGGCAACGCGTTCCTCGCCGGAGCCACTTTCGACCCCAGTCTCCCCGCCACCACCGGCGCATACCAAAGCGCATTCAGTGGACCCTATACTCCCGGGGTCACTTATCCGCTCCCGCCCACCGATGCCTTCGCCCTCAAGCTCAACCCCACCGGCACGGCCGTGGTCTGGGCCAGCTACCTCGGCGGCACCGGCGTGGACGCCGCCAAATCCGTGGCCCTCGACGCTTCCGGCAATGTCTGGGTCACCGGCACAACGGCTTCTCCGACATTCCCCAACAAGCAAGGATGGGCGACCGGCGGCAGCGATTTCTTAGCGGCGTTCAACCCCTCCGGCTCCGCCCTGGTCTACTCCGCCCGCTACCCCAACGATGCCGTATCGCAATCCGTGGCCGTCGATTCCACGGGGCTCTTGCACGTCGCCGGGCCCACCGGCATTGTCAGCACCGTGGCGCCCAGCGGCACGCCCGCCATGCGCATATTCGGCATCGCCAACGCCGCCGCCGGCCCGCTCGTGGGCCGCATCGTCCCCGCCGAACTCGTCTCCATCTACGGCCCGCACATCGGCCCCGCCACGCCGGTCTCGGCCACCGCCGTCTCGGGCTTCCTGCCGACTTCGCTCGGCGGCGTGCAAGTGTTTTTCAACGGCGTGGCCATGCCGCTGCTCTACGTCTCCGATTCGCAGATTAATGCCGTCGCTCCGCAGTCCGCGACGCCCGGCAATTCGATGACTGTCCACATCGTATCGAACAGCGTCACCAGCCCCGATTTTCCGGTCACCGTTATCGCCGCCGAACCCGAGGTTTTCCGCAACGCCGATGGCACCGCGGCCACTGTCAACCAGGACGGCACTCTGAACTCGGCTGCGAACCCCGCCAAAGCCGGTTCCATCGTCTCCATCTGGGCCACCGGAACGGGTTTGATTTTTCCCCGCCCCCTCGACGGCCAGATCTCGACTGCGGCGCAGGATTACGATTGCTGCCAGATTGGCGCCTTGGTTGTCAGGAGCTCCAGTTTTGTACAGGCACCCCAGCCGTTACCGGTGGTGTCTTACGCCGGAGCCGCACCCGGCATGGTAGCGGGGGTGGTTCAAATCAATTTCCAAGTGCCACCCTACATCGACACGCCAGGCACACTCGGATTCTCGGTGTTCACGAGCGGCAAATCCTCCAGCACGGTGGGGATCTACGTTACGCCGTAAGCGCGGCTACAGAAACGCCATGCTCTTGATGCCCGAGATGTCGAAACGCCTGCGGCAGCGCAGGTTCTTGCAGGCTACCTTGTCGTCCATCAGCACCATGTAGCTTTGCGCTTTTTGGAACTTGGCGCGGTCGCGCTCGTCGGCGCCCCCGGGCAGGCGGTCTTTTTTCTTGCGGACACTCCACCGCAGCTCGTAGGTCTCGGCGCTCCGGCAGTACGGGCAATTCAGCACGGCCGGCTTGGTGGTCTCGGAATCGGTATAAAACGCCCGTTCGTCCATGGCTCGCTCTTCTCGTCTCGATTCTACTCTATTGGTAGGTCCGCCCGTGCACGCGATATTTGAGGTCTCGCAGGAAATCGGCGATCCGATTGCGTTGCGGGCATTCGCCGTTCGGCCAAGGGGGCGTGAACCCGATTACCAGGCTGTCCCGTTCCACCCAGAGCTTCTTGTCCCCGGCGGCACCGGCGTCCACATCCACAATGACCCCGGAACCGCAGGACTCGCCGTTCAGCACCTCGAACCGGCTCCCGGTGATGGCCTGCGGACCCCAATCCTGCAGGAATGAGGTCATCGGATAGTCGCGGCACGGATTGGCGTCCGTGCAGCCCCACAAGGCGTACGCCTGCTTGTAGTCGTGGGAGGCCTCCAGTTCGAAAAACCGTTTGACCTGCCGTTCCTGGCGGAAGGTGTGGAAGCCGTAGATAAGCAGCCCCGCAACCACCAACGACGTCGCCAGCGAGATCACCACTCGCTTGATGATCTTCCCCCGCCGCTCGTCGCCCGCGCCGTACTGCTCGAGAAAATCGGCCATCTCGTCCCCGATCCCGGACTTATTTCGCCGGTTGCGCCGCGGTCACCGGGTACGCTTTATCGTACGCGGCGATGGCGTCGTTGGTGATCTCCATCGCCGGTTTGAAGTAGACCGAGGTAGCCGTGTCCACCACCAGGTCGTAACCCTTCTCTTCGGCGAGCTTCTTCACGATGGCGCTCATCTTCGTCCCGCTCTTCTGCAGGATGTCGTTGCGCTCGCGCTCCACATCGGCCTGGAGGTCTTCCTGCAGACGCTGCAAGTCGCGCTGCTTCTTCTGCCCCTGCGCGGTGAGCTCGGCCTCCGCCTGTGCCGTGAACTTGCCGGCGTTGGTCTGCAACTGCTGCGCGATGCCGGCGATATCCTTCTGCAACTGCTCGATGGCCGCCGAACGCGGCTTGTACCTGGCCTGCATGTCCGCGTCGGCCTTCTTGATCTCGGCGGATTCCAGCACCGCGCGTTGCAGGTTGATCACCACAATCTTAGGCTGCGCGGAGGCAATCTGGGCGACGCCCAGCACCGCGGAGCAGACCATCAGCGGCCCGAGTCCCATACGTAAATTCATGAAAACAACTCCTGATTTGGCGTGTAGACCCTTAGATTAGCACACCCTCTTCCAAGACCCCGAGAATCTCGTCTTCGGTCACGATCAGGTATTCTTCGCCCTCGATCTTGATCTCGGAACCGGAGTACTTGCCGAACAGAATGCGGTCGCCGGGCTTCACGTCGATCGCGGCGCGCTCACCGGAATCCAGTAGCTTGCCATTGCCAACAGCCTTCACCTCGGCCTGTTGGGGCTTTTCCTTGGCGGTATCGGGGATGATGATCCCGCCCACCTTTTGTTCGCCTTCATCCAGGCGTTTCACCAACACACGGTCGTGCAGCGGACGTAAATCCATGATTTCGATTATACAGTGGCCTGGATGGCGTGGAGCCGCTAGGGCGCGAAAATCTCCGACAGCACGCGGCCCGCCGACCCGCTGGGGGTCTCCACGTCCAGGATCGCGGCCAGCGTGGGAGCGACGTCATTTACGGCGATCGATGCATCGTACCGCCCCGCGCGAATGCCCGGCCCCATGACGATCACCGGCACGTGCACATCGTAGCCGTAGGGCGAGGTGTGCGACGCGGGCTTGTCGCTCACGATCCAGTACGGGTCCGTGACCACCTCGATATCGGGTCCGCGGCGCACGTTGAAGCCATTGGTGATGAGTCTGCCTATGTCATCCCGCAGCATCTCACCGTGGGCGATCTCTGGGCGCGTATAGACGCGCGCGATATGGGGCATCGCCATGAGAGCCTGCGCGGCGGCGCGGTCCACTTCAGCCGGGTCCAGCTTCCGGCGCGCGATCAGCGACTGGTTCAGATACACCGCCACGTCCCAATTGCCCGCGACCCAGTCGCCCGCCCCGTATTTCTTCTCCAGCGCGGCCTGCGCCACCTGCTTCAGGGTGTCGGGCGAGATGTGCCCCCCCGGCATCTTGCGCAGGGCATTCACTTCCGGCGAGGGGGCGGCCCCATGGTCGCCGGTCAGCACCACCAGCACGTTGTCCAGACCCACCTGGCGGTCCACCGTCTGCAAGAGCTTCCCGATAAGCTGGTCGGCGCGCACCGTCACTTCGTGCGCCTCCCGGGAATCCGGCCCATAATCGTGGCCCACCTTGTCGTTGGACGTGAAGCTGATGGCCAGCACATCCGTGAAATCGCGCCTCCCAAGCTGCTCTGCGGCCACCGCGCGCTCTGCCAGCAGCTCCACCAATTCGTTCCCGAACGGACTGGACTCCAAGGGACTTTCGTCGCTGGTCCCGTACAATTCTTCCAGGCTCTCCGGCAACTTGTGGTTCAGCCAGGTGACGCCGCGATACTTCTCCGCGGGCCGGCTATGGTTGAAGTCCTTCACCCATCCCGGCAGATCGCGGAAGTAGTACGTGCTGCTGACGAAATTGCCGCTGACTGGGTCGAACCAGTATGCGCCGTCGGCCATGTGGCCCACCAGCAGAATCGCGGCCCGGTCTTTCAGGGAAATCCCGACCACGCGGGACTGGCCGCCATCGGCCATTTTCAACTCGTCGCCGATGGTCGACACCAACAGCCGGCGCGGTGAAGCTCCCTCCCCGCCATTTCCGCCCACCAGTTGCGTGTGGCTGTCGGAGACGCTGGTGACGTGCTGGCCCTCGTCGCGGTCGTACCAGTCGTTTCCGGCGATCCCGCTGACCGAAGGCATGGCGCCGGAGAGGATGACGCTGTGCCCGAGGGCGGTCAGGGGCGGGAAGTGCCGGTACCGCGCATTGGTGAAGACCGCTCCCTTCGTCAAAAGCCGGTCGAAGCCGGCGTGGTATTCGCCGCGGTAGCGCGTGAGGTAATCGTATCGAAACTGGTCGATGGCGATCACCAGAACCAGTTTCGGTTTCTGGGGCGCCGCCGTAAGCAGACAAGCCGCCGTCAGCAGGCACAACAGGGTCTTTCTCATCGCACGCGCCAATCACTTCTCCGGTGATGGCGCAGGGGCGGAGGGCTGGTTCTCGCCCTTCGATTCGGGCTTGGACTCGGGCTTGGACTCGGGCTTCGAGTCGCTCTTGGATTCGGTTTTCGATTCCGATTTCGCGTTCGAGCCGTTGGTGGGACGCGACTTGCCGCCGCGGCCGTAGTCGTTGACGTAGAAACCCGATCCCTTGAACTGCAGGGCCGACGCGAAAATGATTCGTTCCACTTCGCCGCCGCAGCCCGCGTGCACCGTCAAAGGCGCCTCGGCAAACTTCTGCCTCAACTCGAAGTTCTTACCACATCGGTGGCAACGGTATTCGTAAAGCGGCATACACTTCCGACTGGGGATACCCGCAAATCCCTGGTTCTATTATAGCAGATGGCTTCCCCGGCGGATTCGATTCGGGGCTCGCCGTGACGCTCTAAGTGCTTCTAGAACAAGGTGATGCCGCTGCCTGGGAGTTGGCACGCCACAAAATAACGATGGCCCGCCCCACGGAACCGCTAACTTTTCGGCAGCGATGTTCGTCTTAGCATGTAGATGACACGAAAAGCTTACATCATCGGAATCCTGACGGTGGGGCTGATGGCCACAGCGGCTCGCAACACGCCAGCCTATGGCCGGCTCGTGTCTTCCGCCCAGAGCTTCGAGCACTACTTCCAGAACCTGAAGGGAGCCGACGCTTCCCTGAACGCGGTCGAACGTTTCGTGTTCAGCCTGATTCTGGCGAATACGCGAACGCCGCGGCCGGACCAGCCAGGTGCGGCGCTCGAGCGGCGCACCTAGTCCGCGCTTTTCTTCGGAGCGCTCTTCTTCGGAGCGGCTTTCTTCACTGGCGCCGCCACGCAAGGCGTCAGGTTCAGCCCGCTGATCTTGGCCTTCTCCGTGTCCATGGTCAGCATGAAGGGTTCCTTGGTGAAAGCCGTTGGCTGGCCGTCCCATTGAATCTCGACGCCCGTATCCGGTTTGCCGGTGAGGGCCGCGTCGAGTTGCAGCGTGACTTCGGCATGGGTGGCATCGGAAATCGCCACCAGCAGCTCTTTGGATTTGCACGCCGGCTTGGCGTCCACCAGCGTTCCCTTCAGCGCCTTGGCGCCGCCCTGCCCGGCCACATCGGCGTCTTTCAGGGATCCCGCGAAGTATTGCTCGCCGTTGGTGTCGGCCAGTTGTCCCTTGATCCCCATCCACAGCGCCAGTTGCGGATTGGTCTTCTTGAACTCTTCTTCCATCCTGCGGGATTTATCGGCCGTGGACTCCAGCTTGTAGTCGGCCGGCGGGAACGCCGACTTCGCGGCCAGTTCCTTGAGTTGTTTCAAACCGTCGTCGTCGGCGCCATGAAAATTCGTGTAGGCCGTCGTCAAGTATTTCTCGACGGCAGTCGGATCCGTGCTGCCGCCGAGCGAGGGATCAGTGACGACCGCGCGGGCGAACTCGTAGATCGCCACGGGTATCTTCTCCGGCTTGGCCTGCTGCTGGCATCGCTGGGCCCGGCCCAGGTTGTAGGCGATGATGGCGGCGTCGGGGAACTGCTGGAGGGCCTTGGTGAGAGCCTCTTCAGCGGGTCCGCAAAAACTGGTGTCCTTGCTCCCGGAGGCGGTGTATTTCTGGAGAAGCTCCATGCCGGGCCGCATGGCGATCACCCGGAGCGTCCCATCGGCCAGGTCGCTGAGTTGCTTCCCGGTCTTGGCCCAATCGGCGTCGCTAGGTGCAGGCGTAGTAGCGGTGGCCGCCGGCTTGTTGGCCGTCACGAAGTACGCGGGCACGAAATCCAGCAGCGCGTGAGCTGCTTTCTCGCCGGCGGCGGTCTGGTCCGCCGTGGGAGTCGGGGCTTTCTGGATGCTCACGCAAGTCATGTAAAGAACCGTGATGACCTGCTTGGGATCCGGAAAAACGGTCTTGAGGTCCTTGGCCAGCAACTGCCCGGCGATATCCAACTCCTTGCCCGGCTGATTGGCCCCGCTGTAGGCCTGAACGTAGTAGTACAAGCGATCGTCTTTATAATCGGACTCGGGATACTTCTGCGCCCAGGTGTCCAGATCCTGTAGCAGCTTGGGCCAAGTCTGCGCCCCCGCGTCTTTCAGGACATTGTTGTAGATGTCGTACTCGCCCTGATCCTTCACTTTCTTCTGGGGCTGCGCCGTGTTGGCCGCCGCCGCTTGGCCGCCCGCCGCCTGCGCGCGGGCGCGCTGTGCTGTCCCCGCCATGACGACGGCACACATAACGGCGACTGCCGCTATCCCTTTCAACGTCCGATAAAATCTATGCACGTGAGCCTCCTGCCTGTTTCCGCTTCCAATCGACCGCAACGGGCTGCCGATCCGCTATCGTAACTCCAACGCCGCTTCCCCGGCCATGCACCCGAGCGAGGCGGGCACTTGCGGCAGTATAGCCGAACTGGTTTTGTGGCGCAACCCATTTGACGCCGTTTCCGGCCGTCAAGTTCCGAATTCCAAATCATAACAGATCAACGCTATGCTGGAAGTCGTCCTTTTTATGCGCTACCTCGATTTTGGAATCATCCTCGCCTACCTGGCCGCTATCACCTGGTTCGGGGCCCGTTTCCGCCACGGGCCGGCCACCCTCCGCGATTACTTTCTCGGTGGGCGGACCGCGCCATGGTGGGCCATCAGCCTTTCCATCGTCTCGGCCGAGAGCAGCACTCTGACCATTGTGGGCACGCCCGCACTGGCGTTCGGAGGCAACCTGGGGTTCCTTCAGATGGTCCTCGGCTACCTGCTGGCCCGCATCGTGATCTCGTTCTTGTTCTTGCCGCATTACTTTCGCGGAGAGATGTTCACCGCATATGAGCTGATGCGGCGCCGGTTCGGCGAGCGCATCCGCAAACTGACGGCTTCCATGTTCCTGGTGATCCGCGCACTGGCCGAAGGGGTACGCGTCTTCGCCATCTCGATCGTGATCTCGATTGTGCTGGGCACCGGCGAAATCGCTTCCATCGCCCTCATCGTTCTGCTAACGCTCTTTTACACGTTTGAAGGCGGGATGACGGCGGTGATCTGGACCGACGTGGTGCAGATGGGCCTCTACCTCTTCGGCGCCGTGGTCAGTTTCTTCGTCATTCTGGGACAGATTCCCGGCGGATGGGCCCACGTGGCGGCGGTTGCCGGCGCCGCCCACAAGTTCGCGATTTTCGATTTCCGGTTCTCGCCCACCATGGCATTCTTCGCGCGCCCCTATACCTTCTGGGCCGGACTGGCGGGCGGATGCTTCCTCACCACCGCCACCCACGGCACCGATCAGCTCATGGTGCAGCGCCTGTTGAGCGCGCGCAACGAGCGCCAGAGCCGCGCTGCGCTGCTGTCGAGCTGGGTGGTGATTTTCTTTCAGTTCGCACTGTTCCTCCTCATCGGCCTCCTGCTCTACGTGTATTACGGCGACACGGGCATGCCAGCGCCCCAGCAGATCGATCGCATTTACCCGGATTTCATTTGGAACCATCTGCCGGCGGGCGTGGCCGGATTGGTGATCGCGGCCATCCTGGCCGCGGCCATGGCCAACCTGAGCGCCGCCCTGAACTCGCTCTCTTCCACCACCGTGGTGGACTTCTTCCGATCTCGCGGCACGAGCGACGTCCGCTTGGTGCGAGTCGCCCGGCTGGCAACCATCGCTTGGGGCGTCGTGCTCTTGGCCATGGCCATCGCCGCGCGCCATTCGCGGTCGGTGCTCGAGGCCGGTTTGACCATCGCTTCCATCCCTTCGGGCATGCTGCTGGGCGTTTTTCTCCTGGGAGTGCTGACCAAGAAGCCGCGCGAGGGTGCGGCTATCGCCGGCGTCGCCGCCGGACTCGCAGCCATCCTCTACGTCCGCTTCTGGACGCCCATCGCCTTCACCTGGTACGTGCTCATCGGGACCGCGGTCACGTTTGGCGTGGCGCTGATGGCATCGTGGTTTGAAGCGGAGCCAAGAATGGACCAGACGTTAGTCGACAAATGAATTGGACCGCCTCCCGCGTTCCTGGCATACTGGAAGAGGTCACCGGTAAGGAGCCGTCATGACGGTCAACGCGCATTTTGATGGCAAGGCCATCATCCCCGATGAGCCACTCGATCTCCCGCCGTATCAGGCCTTAATCGTGCAGATCGAGCGGGCGGGGCCCCGCGAGACAGCGGAGGTGTCGGCTTTGGCTTGGCTTGCCGCAAACGCGGTCGAGAGCGACGAACTGCCCGCGGATCTGGCCGATCGACACGATCATTACCTCTACGGCTCTCCCACAAAGGACAAGTAGCGGCGGTGGCAACCTACTTCGCCGACACTTCGTTTTGGATGGCGCTTTCGCGCGAGCGGGATCAATACCATCCGCATGCGCTCGCATGGAACCAGTTCCTGATCCGGACCAGGGGCGTCATCGTGACGACCGAGGCCGTTCTTTGGGAATGGCTAAACGCCTTCTCCGACGCGAGCACTCGCAGCGTTGCAGCCGAGGGCTACGGCCGAGCCCATGCGGACGCACGCGTCGAGGTGGTGCCATTCCAGCCCGAACTGATCGACTCCGCTGTGCAACTGTACCGGACGAGGCCCGACAAGAGTTGGAGCCTTACCGATTGCCTGTCTTTTGTAGTTATGGAGCGGCGCCAACTGACGGAGGCGCCGACCACGGACGGCTATTTCGAGCAGGCGGGCCTGAAAGTGATGATGCCCGTGCAACCGCCGCTCGGAGCTTGAGAAAACGCCGGGGACTGAATAGACCGACATGGGAAAACCATCCACACCGACGGAACTGAAGCGCGATTTGGGAGCCTGGGCCGCTGCATCCATCGTGGTCGGCACGGTGATCGGCAGCGGTATTTTCCTGGTGCCCAAAACCATGATCCAGCGCGCCGGCACCCCGCACATGGTGTTCGTGGTCTGGGTGGTCGGCGGGTTGCTTTCGCTCGCCGGCGCTCTCAGCTACGCGGAACTGGCGGCGGCACTGCCGGAAGCCGGCGGCGAATACGCATTTCTCCGCGAAGCTTACGGCCCCATGTGGGGGTTCCTCTATAGTTGGACGCAAATGTGGGTTGCGAAAAGCGGGTCGATCGCCACCCTGGCCACCGGATTCTTTGTCTATTTGTCCAATTTCTACGCGCCGCTCGATACCGTTTTCTATTCCCTGCCCCTTCCGCTCGGGCCTCACGGGGGGCCGCTCGAGCTGCGCTACGGCCAGCTTTTCGCCATCGCCTTGATCCTTCTGCTGGGATGGCTCAACTACTACGGCGTCAAACTCGGCGGCAACGTGCAGGTGACGGTTACCGTCGTCAAGGTGGCGCTCATTGCCATGATTATCTTGTCCGGCCTGGTCCTGGGCCATGCCCACGCTCCTTCCACCGGGCCCCCAGTCGCTCCTCTGACCTTCGCCGGCTTCATCGCCGCCCTGGTGGCGGCGCTGTGGGCCTATGACGGGTGGAACAACGTGAGCATGGTCTCCTCCGAGGTTCGGAATCCGCGGAGAAACCTGCCGCTCGCGCTGATCGGTGGAACGCTCGCCGTGATCGCCATCTATTTGCTCGCGAATGGCGCGTATTTTCACGTGTTGACGGCCAGGGAAGTGGCTGGCGCCGATCGCCCGCCGGCCGAAATGATGCGGAAGATCTTCGACGGGCCAGGCGCTAATGCGGTGGCCATCGCCGCTATGATCAGCATTTTCGCCGCCCTGAACGGTTCCATTCTGTCCGGGTCGCGGGTCCCCTACGCCGCCGCCCGGCAGGGATACTTCTTCTCCGCCATCGGCCGCGTCAGTCCGAAATACCACACGCCGGGCGTCTCGATTCTCGTGTTGAGCGGATGGGCGTCGTTGCTGGTGCTTTCCGGAAAGTACGATGACCTGTTCAACCTGGTGATATTCGCCAGTTGGATCCTGTACGGCATGACTGCCGCCGCNNTCTTTCATGGGAATTGGGCTGATCCTGCTCGGACTGCCTTTCTATTTTTACTGGAAGAAACGCCGCCAGGACGTCCCTTCGCCGCCCCGCGCCGGCGGTGCTGCAAGCTGACCGCCGATCGCTGAAAGCTTAGCTGGCGGTCGCGGTACTAGACCGCACAGCCGGTACAATTGTTTACGATTGGTCGCTAAATCCCCCGCCTTGTCTTGAAAATAAATAGCTGATTGGTATAATAATCGAGTGTATACTAAAGTTATCAAACAGGATTAATTGAGATTTCGGCTGCGGCGGCAACCTCAGCCGAGGCCGCACGGGAGGGCCAGTCAAATGGATGTCACGAAAATTCTCGCCGAATTAAAGGGAGAGCGCGAACAGATCGAAGAAGCGATTCTGAGCCTGGAGCGGTTGGCCCGTGGTCGCGGCCGGGGCCGTGGGAGACCACCTTCCTGGATGTCGGAGATGACCGCGAAACGCCGCGGCCGGCCGCCGGGAAGCAAGAATAGAGTGGCCGCCGACAGCGCCGCTCCCAAAGGCGCCGCGGTCGCATAGCGGCCGGCCGCCTATAGTTGTTGGGGAGCTTCGCCCAACTTGACTTGCACCTTCTGGGTTTGACCGTTCCGGTAAATCGTCAACTGGAGCATGTCGCCGCCGCGTTTGCGGTTCAATAAGCGCGGCAGTGTATTGTTGTCTTCGATGTTCTCCCCGTCCGCCGCCAGGATCAAGTCGCCGCCGATGCCCAATTGGAAACCGCCCACGATGACCATCCTCGAGGGGCCGCGCAAACCCGCCCCTTCGGCGGCCGATCCACGCTCCACGCTCTGAATCAACAGGCCGCCCTGCGACGGCAGGTCGAGCATGCCGGCCAGATCGCCAGCCACGTACACCGTCCGGATGCCGAGCGTGGGGCGTGAAATGTTGCCGTGCTGCTGAAATTCCTCCAGCATCGATTTGGCGCGGTTGATAGGCATGGCGAAGCCGATCCCGATGCTGCCCTGCTGGCCGTAGATGGCGGTGTTGATTCCGATCACGTTGCCGTGCGAATCCAGCAGCGGACCCCCGCTGTTGCCNNGGATTGATGGCCGCGTCGGTCTGGATCATGCCTTCCAGACGCCGGTTCTCTTCGGTGTCGATGGTGCGGCCGAGCGAGCTCACCACCCCCGTGGTGAGCGTGCCTTCAAATCGGAACGGGTTGCCGATGGCGAGCACCTTTTGCCCCACCACCAGGCTGTCGGAGTTGCCCAGCGGCAGTGACGGCAGCTTGCGGCCGGTGTCGATCCGGATCAGCGCCAGGTCGTTGCGTGGGTCCGTTCCCAGGATTTTCGCCTTGTAGACTTTCTTGTCCGCCAGCGTGACGGTCAGCTCCGCGGTGCCGCTCACCACGTGGTTATTGGTGAGGATTTCGCCGGTGGGTTTAATAATAAAACCCGAGCCGGTCCCTTCCGCGGGAATGACCCGGAAAAACCAGTCCTCGCGATACACCACCGATGTGATATTCACCGTGGCGTCGCGGGCATTCTTATAGATTCCAATGTTGTTCTGCTCGTCGGCCGAAAATCCGGCCGTTTCGGCGGAGGCGGGCTCGCTCCATAGGCGCCCTACGGAACGCGCCGGCCGCAATAGGCGCCCCACATCCCAATGCGCCGCCGAAGTGAGGTACAAAAATCCGGCTGCCAGGACGATGGCCCAGAGAAATGGTCGCAGAACTTTCATGTTTCGATTCTCCGTAATGCTTCGTAGACGGCCCGGGCCTGCCGCAAGGTGTCCTCTTTCCGCCCGGATGTATCTATGACGAAATCGGCAAACTTCCGTTTCTCATCCAGCGGCATTTGCCGGCTGATCCGCGCGCGCACGTCGGCCTCCACCGCGCCGTCGCGCCGCAATGCGCGCTCCACCTGCTGCTCTTCGGCGCACCACACCAGGATGATGCGGTCGAAACGCTTGTAGCTGCCCGTCTCGATGAGGATGGCCGCCTCCACCACCGCGATGCCCCGCGGTTCGCGCGCGGCGAATGCGGCGATCGATTGCTCCTCGCGGCGCACCACCGCCGGATGCACCAGCCCATTGAGCCGGGCCAGCCGTTCGGGCGAGCCGAACACCAGCGAGGCGAGCTGTTGGCGGTCGATGAGGCTGTCGCTCGTCAGAATCTCACGGCCGAATTCCCGTACCACGGCGTCGTAGGCTTCTCCGCCGGGCGCCAGCACCTCATGGCCCAGGTCGTCGGCCTGAATGACCATACAGCCGCTGCCCGCCAACACTTCACCCACAAAGGTCTTCCCGCTGGCGAGGCCGCCTGTGAGGCCGACCTTCAACATGCGCCGGCCCGGCGTTCCGCCGATGCCACGGTGTTGGCCATGAGCATGGCAATGGTCAGGAGCCCGACGCCTCCCGGAACCGGCGAGTACGCGGCCGCCTTTTCAGCCACGTCGAACGGATCCACGTCGCCCACCAGGACGCTTCCCTTCTTGTCGAACGCCGCCAGCTTGCGCGGGGAGTTGCGAAAAATGCGCGCCACCTCGCCCCGGTCGTCGATGCGGTTCATGCCCACGTCGATCACCGTTACGCCGGGCGCCAGATACTCGCCGGTGATCATGGCCGGGCGCCCGATGGCCGCCACCAGAATATCGGCCTGGCGGCAGACGGCGGCGAGATCGGCCGTTTTGGAATGGCAGATGGTTACGGTGGCGTGCTGGTGGAGCAGCAGAAAAGCCACCGGCTTGCCCACGATATCGCTGCGGCCCACCACCACCGCGCGCTTGCCGGCGATGGGAACGCCGTACCGCCTGAGCAGTTCGAGGATGCCCGCGGGCGTGCAGGCGCGCAGCCCCGGCGACCCCACCACCAGGTTGCCGATATTGCAGGGGTGCAAGCCATCGACGTCCTTGGCCGGGGCGATGGCCGCCGCCACGCGCTTGGCGTCCACCCGCGCCGGCAGCGGAAGTTGCACCAGGATGCCGTCGACCTCGGGCCGGGCGTTCAACTCCGCGACCATGCCCAGCAATTCCTCGGTCGAGACGGAATCCGGCGGCGTGAGAGTCTCCGACCGGACGCCCAGCTCCTGGCAGGCTCTGACCTTGTTGCGAACGTAGATCTCGGAACCCGGGTCGTGCCCCGCCAGCACCACCGCCAGTCCGGGCGGACGCCCCTGCGCGGCGAACGCCGCGACGCGCGGCTTCAGCTCGTTCATGATCTCGTCGCGAACGCGATTTCCGTCAAGGATTTGGGGCATGAATCTTCATCATAACGTGGCCCTGGGCGGCTCCGGGCATCTACCAACGCAAGTCGCGGCGGCGCCAGTACGGCTGGCGCGCGCCCATCATGTGAATCAGGACAATGCCAGCCACAAACCCACCTATGTGCGCGAAGAACGCGGTGCCGCCCTGGGACGCCCCGCTAATGCTTCCCACCCCGCCAAAGAACTGGAGTACGAACCAGTAGATGAGCATGAACCAAGCCGGCATATCGAAGGTGAAAAAGAAGAAGAACCAGAACAGCATCACTACGCGGGAGTGCGCAAACTTCACCAGGTAGGCGCCCATGACACCGGCGATGGCCCCGCTGGCGCCCACCATGGGCACGCGCGAGAACGGGTCGATGGCCATCTGCGCGATGGCTGCGGCCAGACCGCACAACAGGTAGAACAGCAGGTACTTGCCGTGGCCCAGAATGTCCTCCACGTTGTCCCCGAATACCCACAGGAACAGCATGTTTCCAATCACATGGATCCAGTTGGCGTGCACAAACATCGAGGTGAAGATATTGGAGAAATGAAAGTAGGCGGGCCTCAGGCTGTAGAGCGTCATGAAATCGTGGAGCGAATAGGGGTCCACCATCTGCAGCCAGAACTCGTGCAGAAAGACGAGCACGTTGGCCACGATCAGCAGCACCGTGACCGTTGGCTTCGAATAGCTCGGCTGCGTGACTTTGATGGGAAATATCATGCGCCGGTGAGAGCGGCCGCGCGGGCGGCGAATTCGGCGTGCACGCGCCTCTCGGCCCGCGCCATCAGGCCGCGAATCTGTTCCAGACCGCGGATTCCGCCGCGCGCGCCGAGCGCCGTGCAATTCAGGGCCGCCATGGCGTTGGAAAACTCCAGGGCATCGCGCATCGGCATTTCCTGCAAGACAGCATAGCAGAACGCCCCGTGGAACACGTCGCCCGCGCCCGTGGTATCCACGCAATTCACCACGAAAGCGGGCGAGTAGAAGAACTTCCCGTCCTGGCGCGCCAGCGCGCCGTGCGCCCCCAGCGTCATGGCCGCCACCTTCATTCCGTATTCGCTCTGCATGAGTTCCAGCGCCTTGAAGGGATCGTTCTGGCCGGTCCAGGCCGCGGGAAACTCGGAGCTGGCCACCAGGTAATCGACGTGCGGCAGCACGCGGTCGAAACCGTGATAGATGGTATCCACGTCCACGGTCACGGGAATCCCGTGGCTCCGCGCGATGGCCGCCGCCCGCGCCACCGCCGGCGTGTCGTGCCCGTCGATATGCAGCAGGCGCGCGCAGGCGATCTGTTCCGGCAGAATCTGTTCGGGGTCGATGCGCAGACCATCGTCGCGCCGCCACAGCACCGTGCGCTCGCCGGTGCTGCGGTCGATGACGATGTACGCCGACTGGTTGGCGCAGTTCCCGCGAAGCTGCACGTGCTCGATATCGATGCCCGCCTCGCGCAGGCTATCCATCTGGATGCGCCCGCGATCGTCGTCCCCGACCGTGCCAATGTACTTGGTGCGAAGACCCAGCCGCGCGCACGCCACCAGCGCGCTGGCCACCTGCCCGCCCGGGCAGACGACCTCTTCCTGGAATGGCACCTTCCCGGCGTACGCCGGGAAGTGCGGCACGATCAGAAGTGTATCGGTGGCGTTGAGGCCCACGCCCACCACGTCGAATTCAGGCATTCAGAACCATTGTAAAGGACCGCGCCCCAGACGGCTAAGGCGGGGCGGGAAAGTCCGGGAAGAGGCACTTGTCTCGACGGACCAATGGGTTCATAATAGGGTCTCCAATTTGAAATCCCAGGTAAAAGTTCAGAGGTGAAAACGTGTCGAAGCGAACCCCGCTCCTGTTGCTCTTGGTTGTGGTAGCTGCCGGCNNGATGGCGGCCCGGCAAAGTCGGCATTGCTGGAATTCCCGACGGCCGTGGCAGTGGATGCAAACAGCAATGTGTACATTGCGGATCAAAACGGCCCTGAGATCCGAAAAGTGACCGCGGACGGCAAGATCAACGCGTTCGTTCCCGGCGTTAATGCGGCATCCGTGCAAGTGGATGGAGCCGGCAACGTCTATTTCATTTCTGGCTCCGCCGTCTACATGGTCTCTCCCGCCGGGAAGATGACAACCATCGCCGGAGGAACTTTTGGATACGACGACGGCGGTGGGCTCGCGACGGCGGCCAAGCTTGCTTCCCCTTCAGGCTTGGCGCTGGACGGCTCACAGAACATCTATATTGCGGATACCTACAACTGTCGGGTCCGCGAAATCACCCCCGACGGGAAGATCCAGACGATTGCCGGGAACAGCACGTGTGCCACAACCGGGGATAGCCGCCCAGCGAGTTCGGCTCAGTTGAACTACCCCAGTTCCGTTGCCGTTGACGGCTCAGGAAACATCTATGTCGCCGAGGAGTACCGCATTCGAAAGATAGCGGCCGGGACCGGGATTATCACCACCTTCGCCGGCACCGGCGGATCAGGCTCGTCCACCGCGGACGGCATTCAGGCAACAACCGCGTATATCCCCATCAGCACTTCGCTGGGAGTGGACCGCCCTGGCAATCTATATTTCACGGATGCCACCTCCTCGCGAGTCCGCATGATCAGCGCAACCGATGGCACGGTGACAACGGTTGCTGGTACAGGCACTGCCGGGTTCGGCGGCGATGGAGGCCTGGCAACCTCCGCATCGCTGAATAATCCGACTGGCGTCGCGGTCGATGCAACCGGGAGAGTATACATCTCCGACCAAATCAACTGTCGCATTCGAATGGTGGATACGTCGGGCCGGATCGCCACGTTCGCGGGCGCAACACACTATGCCGGCAACCTGGGCCAGGCCACAATCGCTCTTTTGCATCAACCCCAGCATGCGATCAAGGACGTGGAAGGGAATCTCTATATATCCGATACATACAATCATGCCATCCGCAAGGTGGACGCCAGCGGCAAAATCACCACCATTGCTGGCAGCGGGACGTGCGGCTACACGGGCGACCAAAACCCGGCCGTGTCCGCCATGCTCTGTTATCCACAAGCCCTGGCATTGGATTCGAACCGGAACCTTTACATCGCGGACGGTGGCAACTACGTCGTCAGACGAATCGACAGCGGGGGCCAGATCACCACTTATGCGGGCACCGGAAAATATGGGGATTCCTACAACGGAAGTAAAGCCGCGGCGGCGCAGTTCCGATATCCCTTCGGCCTGGCAGTCGATGGCACGGGGAATCTTTATGTTTCCGATGCGTACAGCTTCCGCGTGCACAAAGTCGCTGCCGATGGAACGATCAGCCTGGTCGCGGGCGTGGGAACGCAGGGGTACCTCGGAGACGGAGGGTTGGCCACGGCGGCTCAACTGGCGCTCCCGACGCACCTGGCATTGGATGGATCGGGCAACAAGCTCTACATTGCCGATGCATTGAACAACGAGGTCCGCAAGGTTGAGGGCGGGATCATCACCACGGTCGCGGGCATCCGGACCTGCTGCGGAACCGCACCGGATGCCACCCACACCTATATTGGGCAACCGGGCGGAATCGCCCTGGATTCCTCGGGCAACCTGTACATCTCGGCGCCCAACCTTTCCTTTATCGCGCAGGTATCCGGCAGCGCCATCACAGTTATCGCCGGCAACAATCGCTGGGCATTTGCGGGAGACGGGGGACTTGCCCTTTCCGCGTCCGTGAATAGCCCGAGTGGGCTTTGGGTGGACTCGAGCGGCGACGTCTATGTCGCCGATACTGGCAATAACCGCATCCGAAAGCTGACGTTGGACTCCCCGGCGGGCATGGCCATTGCGGCCGGCGACAAGCAGACGGGAACGGTAGGGACTACCTTGAACGCCCTCGTGGTGAACGTCGGTTTTCGGGCTCAGATCCCCGTAGCGGGCGTACCGGTGGCGTTTGCCGTCACATCGGGCGCCGCCACTCTTACGGCTTCCACCACCAACACGGACGCCACCGGCGCCGCCGGTGTCGGCATCACCTTGGGCAACACCCCCGGCGCGGTCGTGGTGACCGCATCGGTGGCCGGAGTACCGCCGGTCCAGTTCAACCTCACGGCCACGGCGCCGCTGCCTGCGATTTCGAGCGGCGGCATCGCCGGAGCCGGCGGCAGCGTTCCGCCCGTGGCGCAGATCTCGCCCGGCGGTCTGGCGTCGATCTACGGCTCGAATTTCGCTCCGGCCGGAACCTCGCGACAGGTATATGGCGGCGACCTGGTGAACGGAAATCTACCGACGCAGCTCGCCGGTGTTTGCGTCCAGGTGGGCGGATTGCCCGCCTTCCTTACCTACGTGGGACCGGGCCAAATCAACATCCAGGTTCCCGCGGTCCCGGTCGATAGCACGGTCGACGTTCAGGTGACCACCAATTGCGGCGCCGCCAACGCACAGCAGAGCGCCCCTCAAAAAGTCGTCACGAAAGCAGCCACGCCGGAGCTGCTCTACTGGCTGAACAACGCCGACGGCCGCAACCCGGTGTGCGCCGTGGATGCGATCACCCTGGCCGACATCGGCGCCACGGGGCTGATTTCGGGACTGACGTTCACCCCCGCCAAGCCCGGCGAGATCCTGACCATCTACGGCACTTCGTTTGGCCCNNCCGGCCCTGGCCGACGGCGATTATCCGGTGACCTTAAGCCTGGGAAGCTCCACTACGCCGGCCGGCGGCTATCTCACGGTGAAGAACTGAGAGAGAACCGTGGATGGGCCCTCAGCGCCCCGACAACGCCTGGGTAGCTTGCGGCAGGGCTGCCAGGTAGCTGCCGTAGCCGACGATTGTCGTCGAGATCACCAACACCAGGATGCCCGCCGTCAGCAGTACCTGCGTGCGGCGGCTGGTGCCTTTCCACTCGCGCAACCCGATTCCCCACAGGCTGCTGAAGATGATGATGCTGGCCATTTGCAGGGTCCAGCAGGAGAACTTGTAGGAGCCCATCTGCGTCTGGCCCATGGTGTAGAAGAAGAACTGGAAATACCAGGTGGTTCCGGCCAGGGCGCAGAGAAGGTAATTGGCCAGCATGGGAACTCGCGCAGATTCCTTGCCGGCGCTGAAATACTCATGACCGGTCCGGTTCTTGATGTTGAGCCCCACGCACCACACGAAATTCGTGAGGAAGCCGCCCACCAGCACGACTGCCAGCGCCGGAAGGCCCTGCCAAAGCGTCGAGGTTCCATGCTTCTTAGTCAGCTCGCCTATGGGGTCGCCGGCCGTGAGGCCAAACGAGAAACAGGCGCTCATGACGCCGGAGAAGATGGCCACCAGGACTCCCTTTTTGAGATTGAACTCCTTGATGGAAGCCTGCTTCTGCTCCGCGGACATTTCGTTCTCTTTGGACCTGCCGGCCCGGCCCACGAAAGCGATGCCGGCCAGACAGACGGCGATGCCCAACAGGGTGACCTGGCCGGAGGTGGTGTGCGCCAGGTCGAGAAACTTGCCGCCGTAGATGGGCGGCACCAAAGTTCCGACCACCGCGCAGATGCCCATCACGATGGCCATCCCCAGTGACATGCCGAGGTAGCGCATGGTCAGCCCGAAGGTCAGGCCTCCGAAGCCCCACATCATGCCCCAGAAGATGCACCAGAAGATGGTCGAACTGGAGGTCTCGCGGAGCACGGCGCCCAGGTCGTTGGTCATGAACAGAGCCAACGCCCAAGGGGCGATAATCCAACTGAACAGGCCGCCGACCAGCCAAAAGGTCTCCCATGACCAGCGCTTCACGCCGCGAAACGGGACGTAGAAACTGCCGGCGGCCAAGCCGCCCAGCCAGCAAAAAACCACGCCAAAAACAGGATTAGGTGTCATGATGCGCTTGATTATTGTACCGCCGCCCGCCCGGCGTCGGCGGCGCTTGTGTTTCACATATCAAAACTGATAAAACTGTCGGCGAGGGGTCCAAGTGAAGACTTCCAACCACGGCCGGTACGTCGTAAAATCTCTGGTCCACGCCACCCGCGTGATCGAAGCGTTCCAATCGGCGGGAGACGTGCTGCGCCTGCGGGACGTGGTCATCCGGACCGGATATAGCAAAGGGATGTGCTTCCGGCTGCTTTACACCTTGCACCAATGCGGCTTCCTGGACAAGGTTGGCGAGAACCATTACCGCCTGGCATCGGAGGTGCGCCGGCGGCGGCTGTACCGGATCGGGTATGCGGCGCAGGGCCAGGACAGCTCATTCGACCGCGAGGTAGGGCTCAGCCTGGCGCGGGCGGCCGAGCGGGAGCACATCGAGCTGATCGTGGTGGACAACCGCTATCAGCCCAAGATCGCTCTGCGCAGCGCCGATTACCTGGTCCGCGAACAGGTGGACCTGGTGATCGAGTTCCAGACCGATGAGCTGATTGCGCCGGCCATCGCCTCGAAGTACCTGGAGGCCAACATCCCCTTCATTGCGATCGATATTCCGCACCCGGGCGCGACCTACTTCGGCGCCAACAATTACCAGGCGGGCCTGATGGCGGGGCATTACATGGGCCGGTGGGCCAAGAAACACTGGAACGGAGAGGTGGAAGAAATCCTCCTGATCGAGCTGCTGCGGGCGGGCTCGCTGCCCAAAGCACGCATGCGCGGCTTGGCCGCGGGCGTCAGCGAGGTGATCCGCCTGCCGGCGGCGTGCCGGACGGTTTCGATCGACGGCGACGGGCAGTTTCAAACCTCTCTCGAACGCGTGCGCAAATACCTGCGGGAATCCAAGTCGAAGCGCATCCTGGTGGGCGCCGCGAACGATCCGAGCGCACTGGGCGCCCTGCGCGCGTTCGAGGAGGCCGGCCGCGCCCCGGAGTGCGTCATCGTGGGGCAGAACGCCGAACCGGAGGCCCGCGCCGAACTGCGCGTGGCGACCACCAGGCTGATCGCCTCAGTGGCGTATTTCCCGGAGAAGTACGGCGACGGTCTTCTGCGCTTGGCGCTGGACATCCTGGCCCGGAAGGCGGCGCCGCCGGCGGTCTTCACCACGCACCAGGTCATCACGCCCGAGAACGTCGACCACTTCTACCCCAACGACATCCTGCTGGCGGCGCCGGCGTAGAAACCACGGCCATTGGCAGGCGGAACCGCCTGCCCCACCTACTCGAGGTAGAAGACTTCCTTCCACATGGAGAAGCGCTCACCGGGCTGTATGTCGGGCACCGGTTCGAAAAGCCTGCCCATGAAGGCCTGCCAGCGCTGATTCACCGGGTCGCGGCCCATCTCGTCCATCGCCTTGTCGAAGTCGTCCAAGCGGAAGACCAGCATCAGGTCCTGTCCGCGGCGGAAAATGGAATAGTCGGAGAAGCCGACTTCCTTCAACTTGGCCAGAAGCTCTGGCCATACCCGCGTGTGCTCGAGCTCATACTCTTCGATACAGTCCGGTTTGATGCGCAGTCTGTAGCAGTAACGTGGCATAAGCTATATAATCGCCGCACGCGCGCGCTCAGTCAAATCGGCGCTGTTTCGCGGTTCGAAACGCTGCGGGCCGTGGCGAATCGGATAGCATGATAGGTATGCGTCTTAACGTGTTCAGGTGTGGTGTCCTGGGCCTCATCGCCGCGGCTTGCCTGCTAGCGGGGCGCCCTATGGGCCCGGTCGCGCCGGCGACCGTGGCGGATCTGCGGCGCGGGTTCGAGCGGCCGCCCGACGATGCCCGCATGATGGTGCGCTGGTGGTGGTACGGTCCTTCGGTGACCAAGCCGGAACTGGAGCGCGAGATGATTTCCATGAAGGAAGGCGGCATCGGCGGATTCGAGGTGCAACCGACTTATCCGCTGACTCTCGACGATCCCCAGCGCGGTCTGCGCAACTTTCCGTATCTGTCCGACGAATTCCTCGACGACCTGAGCTTCACGGCGGAGAAGGCGCACGCGCTCGGGCTGCGCTTCGACCTGACTTTGGGGAGCGGCTGGCCATTCGGCGGCCCGCACGTCCCCGTCACCCAGGCGGCGGCGCGGCTGCGGGTGGATCGCGTGCCCGTCCCCGCGAATGCCGCGACGGTGCCGCTGCCGAAGGTCGCGGAAGGAGAGAAGTTCATCGCCGCATTTCTGGCGCGCGGAGACCGGCGGCAGTTTGCGGCCGAGGGCATTCGCCGCCTCACGGAGATGGACAACGGCGCCGTGCGCGTGCCGGCCGAGGCCAGCGAGGGGCGCGTGGTGCTGTTCTTCATCACCAGCCGGACGCGCCAGACGGTGAAACGTCCGGCCGTGGGCGCCGAGGGCTGGGTGCTCGATCACTACCAGCGAGCGGCCATCGATACGCATCTCGAGCTGGTCGGCGAACCACTGTTGAAGGCGGTGGCCAAGAATCCACCGTATGCCATATTCAGCGACAGCCTGGAAGTCTACAACGCGGACTGGACGGGCGACTTTTTGCAGGAATTTCAGAAGCGCCGCGGATACGATCTGACGCCATATCTGCCCGCTCTGGCGGGCGACGCCGGCGACAAGACCAAGGCCATTCGCCACGATTGGGGCCAGACCCTCACCGAACTCGCCAACGAAAACTACCTCACGCCGGTGACCGCATGGGCGAAACAGCATGGGACGCGATTCCGTTCGCAGACCTACGGGATACCGCCGGTGGCGCTTTCGAGTTATGCCCTGGTGGATCTGCCCGAAGGCGAAGGGTCGCAGTGGCGGCGCTTCACCGCGACGCGTTGGGCGGCCTCGGCGAGCCACCTCTACGGCCGTCCGGTCACCTCTTCGGAAACCTGGACCTGGCTCCATTCGCCCGTATTTCGCGCCACGCCGCTGGATATGAAGGCCGAGGCCGACCTGCATTTCCTGCAAGGCGTGAACCAGCTTATCGGACACGGCTTTCCCTACTCGCCGCCGGAAGCGGGCGAGCCGGGATGGCACTTCTACGCGGCGGCGGTGTTCAACAATCACAATCCGTGGTGGCTGGTCATGCCGGACATCACGGCTTACCTGCAGCGCGTGAGTTACCTGCTGCGGCAGGGACAGCCGGCCAACGATGTGGCGCTGTATCTGCCCACCGACGACGCCTACGCCGGCTTTGCGCTGGGTCGGGATTCCGTCAACCAGGCCATGGATGGGCTGCTCGGGCAAAACGTGATTCCGCAAATCCTGGACGCGGGGTACAACTTCGATTACATCGACGACGGCGCCATTGCGCACGCGGGCGTGCCCTACCGCATCCTGGTTCTACCGGGCGTGGAGCGGATTCCCCTGGCCACGCTCCAGAAACTCGATGAGTTCGTACGCAAGGGCGGAACGCTGGTGGCCACGCGCCGTACGCCCTCGCTGGCGCCGGGGTTGACCGATGCCGAAAGCCAGACGGCTAAGATTCGCGAGTTGTCGCGCGCGCTTTTCGAAGCCCCCGGCGCTCGCGGGCAGTTGGTGACCGACGAAACCAAACTCGGCGCGCAGCTTCATGCGGCATTGGCCGCCGACGTCGCCGCCGCACCGGAGATCGGTTTCATTCACCGCAGCCTCGCGTTCGGCGACATCTACTTCCTGGCTAACACCAGCAACCACCCGGTCCACAGCCAGGCCACGTTCCGCGTCACTGGGCTCGAAGCGGCCTGGTGGGACCCGTTCACGGGCAAGGTGACCGGCGCCGGCACGAACCGCATCGACCTCGATCTGGCGCCTTACGAATCCCGGGTGGTGGTGTTCTCGAAACAGCACGTCGAACCCCGTCCCGCGCCCGCTGGCCCCGCGCCGGCGCCGGTGGACCTCAGCTCGGGTTGGAAAGTCACGTTCGCGGGATCCTCGGAGGCGGTGCCGATGGCCGCACTGCGCTCCTGGACCGAGGACGCGGCGAGGAAGTATTTTTCCGGCCGCGCCACCTACGAAAAGACCGTAACCATCGACCAGGCGATGGCCGGTTCCCGCCACCCGCTCTACCTGAACTTCGGCGAAGGGACGCCCGTCGCCGTGCAGGAACGGCGAGCGGGCGCCGGCATGCGGGCCATGCTGGAAGGTCCGGTGCGCGAAGCCGCCGTGGTTACCGTGAACGGCAAACCGGCCGGCTCGGTGTGGTGCGCCCCCTACGAGGTGGAGGTCAGCGGCCTGCTGCACGCGGGCGAGAACACCATCCGCGTGGTAGTGGCCAACCTGGCCATCAACGAGATGGCCAAAGGGCCGCTGTGGGATTACAAGGCGCTCAACGCCAAGTACGGCGAGCGTTTCCAGGACCAGGACACCGCCAACTTACAGCCGCTGCCTTCGGGTCTGCTGGGCCCGGTGCGGCTGATCGCGAAGTGACCACCATGAAGATGACACGGCGTAGTGCGCTCGGAATTATGGCGAGCACCGTTTCCACGGCCGCGCAAGCTGCGCCCAATGAAGCGGTGATGGCCGGCTGGCTGGGCGGAAGCCCTCCGCCAATCCACTGCGGTGTCAGTTGGGGAGTCCCCTGGCCGCGCGGCACGGTGCGTCGGGACCAGACCTTCACTCTGACCACTGCCGAAGGCCAAGCCCTGCCCTTGCAGAATTGGCCGCTCGCGTATTGGCCCGACGGCTCGATGAAGTGGACCGGCTTCGCCACCGTGGCCGGCCCGGGCGCTTCGGGCGCGTTCAAACTGGCGCCGGGCGCGGCGGCCGCTCCCGCTTCGCCGGTGAAGGTCGCCGAAAGCGGTTCGGCCATCGACATCGACACGGGCCGGCTCCAGTGCCGCATCCCCAAGCAGGGCGCGTTCCTGATCGACTCGATGACCATGGAGGGCCGCGTGGTGGCGCGCCATGGCCGCCTGGTCTGCACGCTCGACGACCGCTCGGGTTTCACCAGCAGCATCCGCAAAGTCACGGTGGAACAGACTGGCCCGGTGCGCGCCGTGGTCAAGATCGAAGGTTTCCACCAGGCCGACACCGGCGGGCGCGAGTGGCTTCCCTTCATCGTGCGCCTGTATTTCTACGCCGGGATGGCGCAAGTGCGCCTGGTGCACACCATCGTCTTCGATGGCGACGATCGGAAGGATTTCATCCGCGGCCTCGGCGTGGCCTTCTCGGTGCCGATGCGCGAGCAGGTCCACAATCGCCACGTCCGTTTTTCGGGCGAGGGCGACGGCTTGTGGGCCGAGCCGATCGAGCCCGCCAGCGCGCGCCCGCTCATGCTGCCCGGCGGCCGCGGCAACGCCTACCCCGACCAACTGGCGGGCACGCGCATCCCCAACAAAGAAGCCTTCGACCCGCGCGGGCAGAAGCTGCTCGCCGACTGGGCCGTGTGGGACGCCTACAAGCTGGTGCAACCCACGGCCGACGGCTTCACCATCCACAAGCGCACCAATCCGCAAAGCTGCTGGCTGGCTGCCGCCGCCGGACGGCGCGCCTCCGGCCTGGTCTTCATCGGCGACGTCTCGGGCGGCCTGGCGGTCGGCGTGAAGAACTTCTGGCAGTCCTACCCGGCGTCGCTCGAAGTTCAGAAAGCCGCCACTGACGCGGCCGATCTCTACGTCTGGCTGTGGTCGCCCGACGCCGCCGCCATGGACCTGCGCCACTACGACACCAAGGCCCACGGCCTCGATTCCAGCTACGAAGACGTGCAGCCGGGCTTCAGCACTCCGCACGGCGTGGCGCGCTCGAGCGAGATGACGCTCTTCCCCAGCGCCGCCGTCCCGGCCAAGGAAGACATGGTGCGGCAGGCTCAACTTGCCGTGGAGCCGCCCCTGCTGGTGACCACGCCGCAGTATTTCCACGCCGCGAAAGTCCTGGGCATCTGGAGCCTGCCGGACCGTTCCACGCCCGCCAAACGGCAGATCGAAGACCAGCTCGACGCCGCCTTCGCGCTGTACCACAGAGAGGTGGAGCAGCGGCACTGGTACGGCTTCTGGGACTTCGGCGACGTGATGCACCAGCATGACGCGCAGCGCCACATGTGGCGTTACGACGTGGGCGGTTACGCCTGGGACAACACCGAGCTCGGCACCGATATCTGGCTGTGGAACAGTTTTCTGCGCAGCGGGCGGGCCGACATCTTCCGCATGGCCGAGGCCATGACGCGCCACACCACGGAGGTCGATACCTATCACCTGGGACGATTCGCCCCGCTGGGTTCGCGCCACAACGTGCGCCACTGGGGCTGCGGCGCCAAGGAACCGCGCATCAGCCAGGCGGCGTTCCGGCGGCATTACTACTACCTCACCACTGATGAGCGCACCGGCGACGTGATGCGCGAGGTGGTGGATGCGGACTCGAAGACCATTGAAATCGATCCCATGCGCCTGGCCTCTCCGCGCACCGGTCCGATTCCGTATCCGGGACGCGTGCGCGGCGGGCCGGACTGGCTGTCGTTTATCGGCAACTGGATGACCGAGTGGGAGCGCACCGGCGAGACCAAGTACCGCGACAAGATCATCGCCGGCATGGATTCCATCGCCAGGATGCCTTACTGGTTCATGACCGGTCCGAACAACCTGTACGGCTACGATCCCGCCACCGGTAAACTCTATCCGCTGGTGGAGGACGGTTTCGGAACCTACAACCTGACCACCATCCAGGGCGGCGCGGAAGTGGTGTTCGAGTTGAATACGCTGCTCGACCACGCCGGCTGGAAGAAGGCGTGGAACCAATACTGCCGGCTGTCCGGTGCGCCCAAGGCGGTAGTGGCCAAGGATATGACCACGGGGAACGAGGGCGCCGACGGCCAGTATACGCGCGGCCGCCTGGCGGCCTACGCCTACATGGAGACGAAGAACCCGGCCTTCGCCAAGAAGGCCTGGAGCTTCGCGCGCGCGGCAAGGTTCGCCACCACCAGTTTCAAGGGTCCGGAAGTTCTGAACCCCATCGACGAGGTCCCCGGCCTATCCACCAACAGCACCGCGCAAGGCTGTCTGGAGGCCATCGAAGTGCTCGAGTTGTGCGGCGACCAGATGTAAAAGGGGTCAGACGCATTTTCTAAAGTTCCGCCAACTTGACCCAGAAGCCGGGCTGCGACAGGCGGCAACGCGCCGAAGGTTCGGCGTAGAGCGGATGCGCGGACATCGACTCCCAAATCTCCTTCAGCGACTGCTTCCGGATATTCCCGAACGAGTAGGGCGTGAAATCGCAGGGACAGACGTCACCATTAGCGCGCAGATGGACTTGCACCATGCCCGCAGGGCAGCCTTCGGCCACGCAGGGATAGGCGATGCTCGAAAACATGGTTTGGTGGATAATCCGCGGGTAGTCGCGCTTTTCGGTATACTTCGCGCGGAACTCGACGATGTGCCGGGCGTCTTCATCGCTGAGCATGCAGTCGTGCCGCGCCGAGAGGCGCCCGGTGGGGATGACGTCGAACAGAAAGACCTCGAGGACATCGAGGGAACGGGCGAGGTCCATCATGGCGTCGAGTTCGCCGTTCCCGATGTTCTCCTTGGTGGCGTAGGTGGACACGCCGGTGAGGATGCCGGCATCCTGACACAGTCTCAACCCGCGGTATGCCTTCTCGGCCAGACCAGGGCGCCGGCGGTGGCCGTTGTGCCGCTCGGCGTCGAAGTGGTCCAGGCTGACGAACACACCGTAAACTCCCGCCTGTTTGAGCCTGGCGACGGTATGCTCGCGCAGGAATTCGCCGTTGGTAAAGATGGTGCAGACGCTGCGGTGCTTGTCTACCGCGGCGATCAGATCGTAGATTCTCTCGTACAGCAAAGGTTCGCCGCCGGTGAGGACCACGCACGTCGTGCCGAGATCGAGGGTCTGGTCGATGACGCTCTTCAGTTCCTCGAAGGTGAGGGCGCTTTTCTCGCGCCGGGTTTTCTCCTGGTAATCGGCCGCCGAGCAATGCAGGCAGTCGCACTGGCAGTTGTAGGTGACCGCCATGGTTATGACATGCGGAGTTCGTCCGGCCGAGGCGAAACTGGCGGGGCCGGCGGCAGCCCCATTGCCCCGCAGCATGTTCTCCATGATGAGCTTGACCCGGCGCCTGGCCGCGGGAGAGCCGAGCGGCGGGGTGAGCAGGGAGAAAGCCGTATACCCGTCGTCCAATTCGACCAGGGGCTTCCCGCCCACGTAATAGTTTTCCTGCGCGCGACGGTAGTTGGCCATGGTATTCCGGATCGCGCTCCGTTGCCATGCTTTCAGATCGGAATTCACTTGCAAGGTGTGACGATTGTATCGCGCGGCGTCGCGAGGCCGCAATGCAGTGGCAAACAGGCGACACTGAGGGAAGGAGGAACGAATGAAGGACCGCTATCCGAGCCGTCGTGAGGCCCTGCGTCTCGCCGCCGTGACAGCTTTCGGCTCCGCCCTGTCATCGGCACAGAATGTCCGCATCTTCGATGTCCGGGACTACGGCGCCGTGGGCGACGGAAGCACCCTCGATACCGCCGCCATCCAGCGCGCCATCGACCAGGCTGCCGCGGCGGGCGGAGGCGCGCAGGTGCTCATCCGCGGCGGCAAGAAATATCTCATCGGCACGCTGGTCCTCAAGGGCGGCATCGATTTCCACCTGGCCGACGACGCCGAGCTGGTGGTGAGCACCAACCCGCAGCACTACACCGGCGGCGGCGTCATCACCGCCACCCGTGCCGACGGCCTGCGCATCACCGGCACCGGCAACATCAACGGCCGGGCGCGCGAGTTCATGACCCGCTACGACCAGCCCAACGAGTGGTGGCTGCCTGCCGGCTTCCGGCCGAAAATGTTCGTGCTGACCGCCTGCCAGGGCCTCGAGGTCCACGATATTACTTTCAGCGAGGCGCCCGAATGGGGGCTGCACATGATCGGCTGCGAGCACGTCCTGGTGGACAATCTGAAGATCCGCAACCTGCTGGACGTGCCCAACTGCGACGGCATCGATCCCGACCATTGCCGCGACGTGGAGATCCGCAACTGCAACATCGTTTGCGGCGACGACGCCATCGTGATCAAGGCCACGCGGCAAGGCGCCGGCTACGGACCCTCGGCCAACATCACGGTCCACGACTGCGTCATCCAGACGCAGGACGCCGGCGTGAAGATCGGAACCGAGACCACTCAGGACATCCACGACATCCGCTTCGAGCGCTGCGAGATCCGCTCCAGCTCGCGCGGTCTGTGCATCCAGGCCCGCGACGAAGGCAGCGTGTACAACATCGATTTCCGCGACATCAAGTTCGTCTCGCGCTACCATTCCGACCCGTGGTGGGGCCGTGGCGAGGCCATCTCACTAACGGCCATTCCGCGCGGCCCTCAGAGCAAGATGGGAACCATCCACGACGTGCGCATCCGGAACGTGAGCGGCCGCGCCGAGAACAGCGTACGCGTCCAGGGCGCCAAGGAGAGCCGCATTCGCGGCGTCACGTTGGAGAACGTCGCCGTCACGCTCGACCGCTGGACCGAGTACCCCGGCGGCCTATTCGACAACCGCCCCACGACGGCCTATCCGGGCATTGAGCCGCACGGCAACCCCGGCTTCAGCATCCGCTACGCGGACAACGTGGTCCTGAAACACTGCAGCGTCAAGTGGGGGGACAAGCGCCCGGACTACTTTACGCACGCCCTGGAAGCCGAAGCCGTGACCGGCTTGGAACTCACGGGCTTCGCCGGCGAGGCCGCGCATCCCGAGCGGGACGCCGACATCGCAGTTCGCTAGGAGCCGCCTATTCGCTCATTAAAAGGGGTCAGACGCATTTTCCGTCTCAACCGGCAAACAGACTCCCTTGCAGGCCGGCCGGGTCCGCAGCCTCTGGTAGCTTTGGCGGCCGCCCGCGAGCCCGAACGCGCAGCCGGCGTCCGGCCTGTTGCTCCAGCGTGGTGATGAACTCCCGCGATCCCAGCGGTTCGCCTGTGTGCGTAGCGTGGCGAACCGTGTCGCATTCCCCACCAGACATCCCCGCCGACAGAATCTCCCGCCACTCGCCGTAGTTCCACGCTCCGAAATACTCCGCCCATCGGCAGTCTAGAACCGGATCCAGGACGTGATCCTGGGTGTGCGCGTGGGCGCTCGACCACGGCCAGTCCCAAGGCGCCGAGGTCAGTTCGGCCCGCACGGGGTTCAACTCGACATAGCGCAGGGCACGCAGCAGGTGTGATCCGTCCAGCAGGCAGGAGAAGAAACGGTTCTGCCAGATGTGGCCACTCCAACCTTGGGCATGGTTCAGCGCCAGGGCGTACTCGGAGTGGGTGCGGGCCAAGGCGCGCGACAGCGAGTTCTCGCGCTCCGGAATGGCTATGAGGTGGACGTGGTTGGTCATGAGGCAGTAGCCGAGAATTCGGACACTGTAACGCGTGGCATGCCGGCCCAGAAGGTCGAGATAGAGACGGCGTTGTCCGGAGGAGTGGAAGACCTGCTGGCAGTTGTTTCCGCGCTGGGTAACGTGATGGGCGACGCCTGGAACGATGATGCGCGGGCGGCGGGGCATGATGTAAGAGAGGTAGGAACCGCCCCGGAAAGTTCTCCGGAAAATGCGTCTGACCCCTTTTCTACATGCCGGTGACGTGGCGGCAGTCTTTCAGCGTGACTACGCTGCCGTCGGCGGTCTTGATGTGCGTGTTGACGAAGGTCCAGTGGTCGGCGTATTGAATGCTGCCGGCCGACTTCGCGTCGATTTCCAGGTTCTTGAACTCGAAATTCTCCAGCGGCGAGTCCTGGTAGGAACCCACGGAAAAAGCCCGCTGCGCATCCACCGCTTTGATGTCGGAAATCTTGACGTTGCGGAAATGCGGCAGACCCTTCTCGGGTGACACCACCTCGGTCAGCACCTTCCAGTAGTCCGGCGGGTTCGTGATTCCCTCCGGCATCTTGGCGTAGCTGTAACTCGGGTTCCAGTTCAAAGTAATGCTGATCGGCGTGGACACGCCCTCCATGTCCATGTCGTGGATAACGATGTTCTCGATGGTGCCGCCGCGCGTGCTGGCCGACTTGAAGAGAATCCCGTTCGGCACCGGCCGCAGTACATGTATGCGGTACACTTCCAAGTCGCGAATTCCGCCCGAGGTTTCGCTGCCGATGGTGACTCCGGCGGCGCCTCCGCGAACGGTGCAGTCGCGGATTACGATCTTCTCCGTGGGACGGTTGACGCGCAGACCGTCGGCGTCCCGGCCGGCCTTGAGGCAGATGTCGTCGTCGTTGCCCTCGATGTCGCAGCGTTCCACCAGCACGTTCGAAGAGGAGTCGATATCGATGCCGTCGGTGCTGGGACCTTTGCCGCCGATGTTGTTGCGGATGGTGGTCCCATCCACGTGCACCCGTTGCGAGTAGCAGATATGCACCGTCCAGAAACCGGAGCGCCTCAGCTCCAGGCCCTGGAGTTCCACATCCGAGGATTTGTAAATCACGATGAGGCGGGGCCGCTGGCAGTCGTAATCCGACGCCCACCGCAGGCCCTTAGGCTCATACTCCTTGCGGAGCGCCCAGTACTTGTCCCACCAGATTTTGCCGTCGCCGTCGATCACGCCCTTGCCGGAGATCTTCACGTGCGATTGCTCATACACGTTGATCAGGGCCGCCGGCCACTTCATCTCGACCCCGGCGACGCGCGTTTGCATGACCGGGTAGGCGGCGAGATCCTGTACGCCGCGGATCTCAACGCCCGCGTCGACGCGCAGCTCGGTGCCTGACTTCAGGAACAACGATCCGCTCAGGTATACTCCCGGCGCGAATACGACGGTGCCGCCGGACTTCGCCGCTGCATCGATGGCCTTCTGAATAGCCGCTGTATCGACCGTCTTGCCGTCTGCTTTGGCTCCGTAATCGCCGACGCGAAACTCTCCGGCTCCGATATTGACTGTGGCAGAGGCCAGGCCCGGTGAGGAAGCGGTCACCGCGATCCGTCCCGCGCCGCTGGCCTTGACAATGGCGAGGCACTGGCCCTGGAAAGCATGGCGCTCGGATGCCTGGAAGGGTTCGTGGCTGGCGTTGTCCGCGCTGTCCACGGCGGCGATGACGCCCGGACCCGCCGTCCGGAAGGTGACCAGTTGGTCCGCGCCGGGTACCAGCACGCCGTTGTCATCCACCACGCTGGCGGTGACATACACGACATCGTCCCAATCGGGAGCGAGCTTGTCGCGATCGGCGGCCAGCATAATCCTGGCGGGCTTGCCCGCGGTGCGAAGCTCATGCGTGGCGACAATCCGCCCCTTGTTCTTGCCAATGGCTCGGATAACGCCCGCCTCGAAGGGCACATTCCAGACACGAGGGGCGTCATCGGCCGGGTGCGGCTTCGATCCCAGCGATTTGCCGTTGAGTTCCAGCTCCACCTCTTCGCAGTTGCTGTACACCTCGACGCTCTCCTCGTGGGCCGCCACCCGCCGGACCATGTGAACCATGGGCTGGTCCGACCACCAGCTCTGCCGTTCATACCCCACCGGTTTGACGGCGCCGGTGTGGTCCAACAGGCCGGAACCGGCGATGACACCCGGCCAGAGGCGCGATTCGCCAATGTAATCGATGCCGCTCCACAGGAACTGGCCGGAATAGGGCGCGTTGTCGCGCAGGGCCAGCCAGACCTCGCGACCGTGCTGATTCTCCGTGCCGAGAATCTTGCGCGTGGGCTTGGCCGCGTGCGCGGCGAGGATCTCGTTCTCCCGATAGTTCTGGCCGATCACATCCAGCAGGTCGGCCAGGCCGTTTTCATAATCGTGGCTGACGTTGGGCCGGAAGAGCGCCTGGCTCACCGGGCGTGTGGGGTCCGCCTTGTGAAACGCGTCCACCAGTCCTTTGAGAATGCCGTTGGCGAGTTCCGCGTTGGGCGTATCGCGAATCTCGTTGCCCGCGCTGTAGACCACGATGCTGGGGTGGTTGCGGTCGCGCAGGACGGTGTCGCGGGTGTCGGTCAGCGACCAGTCGCGGAAGTAGAGATGGTAGTCGTACGGATTCTTCGCCACCGTCCAGCAGTCGAACATCTCGTCCATCACCAGAAAGCCCATGCGGTCGCAGAGATCCAGAAACTCCGGTGCGGGCGGGTTATGGGCGGTACGGATGGCATTCACCCCCAGCTTCTTCAACTGTTCCAGACGGCGCTCCCAAACGCGCAGCGGGACCGCCGCGCCCACCGCACCGCCGTCATGGTGCAGGCAGACGCCCTTGAGCTTGAAATTCCTGCCGTTCAGCCAGAAGCCGGTGGCGGCATCGAAGTGAAACTCGCGAATGCCGAAAGGGACCGCTTCGTCATCGAGAGTGGTCTTTCCGGCGCGAACGCTCGCCACAGCGCGGTAGAGCACCGGGTGTTCGAGGTTCCAGATATCGGGGGACTGGACGGCGATCTCCTGCTCGAAGTCCGCCGATTTCCCGGCGGCGACCGCTTGCGGCGCGGTCTCGGCGATTTTGACGGTCTTGCCGTCGGGACCGAGGATAGCGACCTCGAGCGTTACCGTGCGCGCCGCACCCGACTGGTTCACGACGCTGGTTTGGACGCGCACCGTGGCTTCGCCGGCGGCGACGTGGGGAGTAGTTACGAAGGTGGCCCATTGATCCAGGTGGACGGGGTCGGTAACCAGCAGGCGAACGTGCCGGTAAATGCCCGCGCCGGCATACCAGCGCGATGCCGGTTGGCCGGAGTTGTCGGCGCGCACCGCCAGCACGTTGGGGTTCTTCGCACCGAAGGTCACATGTCCGGTCAACTCGTAACGGAAGCTGACGTAGCCATAGGGCCGTTTTCCGAGCCGGAAACCGTTGATCCAGACCTCGCTGTTGGCCATGACGCCGTCAAACTCGACGAAGACGCGCCGCTGGGCGTAATCCGCGGAAAGCGTGAAATGTTTCCGGTACCAGCCGATGCCGGCCGGAAGAAAGCCGCCCGCGCCCCCGGTGGGATTCTTCTCGTCGAACAGACCTTCGATGCTCCAGTCGTGAGGCACGTTCAAGGCGCGCCACTGGGAGTCCGCGAACTCGGGTTTTTCGGCGCCTGCTGCATCGCCTTTGAGAAAGCGCCAATCGGAGTCGAAAGGAATGGTGGTCCGGACGAACGCCTTTACCGGAGCCGCCGCCAGCAAGAGCGGGATCAACCACGGAACAACGCGCGCCATGTCATTCCACCCCTATCGCCACACACAATGCCGCGAGATCGCCGATCTGCTCGCCCAACGCGGCCGGCACGATGGAGCAGACCGACGCCGAGGAGCTTAGCGCCTCTCTGTTCAAAACGGCCCGCGCGGGCGTGAGGAGATCGTCGCCCAACCGCATGGCCAGGCCGCCGATGACGATTCGTTCGGGATTGAGAATGTCGACCAGGATGGCGAGTGCCTCGCCCAGCCTGCGTCCCGTCCCGCGGATGAGCCGCTTCGCCAGCGCATCGCCAGCGCGCGCAGCCTCGGCGACGTCCCGCGCGGTCAGCGTCTGGTTCCGCGCGAGGCATCCGGCCAGCAGGGTCTTTTCGCCCCGCCTCGCGGCTGAGGCAACCGCGGCCGTGGCTACTCGCGCCAGGCCGCCGCCACTGGCCCATCCCTCCACCGAGCCGGCCTTGTGATATCCGACCGGCCCTGTTCGGGTGAGCCGCACGTGGCCAATCTCGCCGGCGGCATCGTTGGTTCCCCGGTAGAGGCGCCCGTCCACGATAATGCCCGCTCCCAGGCCCGTCCCCATCGTGAGGAACACCATGTTGCGCGTTCCCTTCCCCGCGCCGAATTTGTGCTCCGCCACGGCGCCCGCGTTGGCGTCGTTTTCCAGCCGGCACGGCACGCCGAATTCCTTCTCCATGATGGACGTAACCGGCACGTCCACCCACGTGGAAAGATTCGGCGGAGCCTGAATCCGGCCGGTGGTGGAATTGAGCGGCCCTCCGCAGCTTACGCCAATGCCGGTCAACCCGCCGCGATCCAAGCCGTGCTCGGACATCGATTGGTGGATTGCCCGCAGGATGGAGCTCAGCGCGCGCTCGGGACCCTCCTCGGGGAGCGTCGGGAACTCGGTCCGGCAGAGAACCGACGGTGGCTCCGACGAAAGTACAACAGCGGTCTTCGTCCCACCGATATCCACACCCGCCCACAAGCCGCCGCTCATCGTGCCTCCTGTTCCAACGCGTTCACCTCGCGGATTTCTCCGGTGCGAGGGTTCAGACGCAAGGTTTTGATTTCGGAAGGTCGGAAGCTGCCCGACCATTTCCGCTTGGCGAATCGCAGGTCGATCGATGCCTTGGTCGCTCGTCCGGCGGTCTCCACCGAGCGGATGATCAGGTCGTCCCCCGCCTCCGCCTGCTTGATCGCGGCCACGATGACGTCCGGACTATCGACGGCCAGAAACGAATCCGCCTGCGGCCGCGTGCCGGAATGGATTCCCTGGTAGACGACTGCCGGCGGCACGGTGAACTCTTCCGCGATGCGCGGCGCGCCGGCATCCCGCCAGTTCCCTTTGTGCGGCACCAGCAGCATCCGGAACGTCTGCATGCCCTGGTCCTGCCACAGCGGCTCGACATCGGGAGCCAGAACATGGGGAATGTGGTGCGCATAAGGGGCGCCGCGCACAACCGAGATTCGCATGTCGCTGCCGGCCACGCTGTACCCGTACTTGGCGTCGTTGACCACCGTCAGCCCGTAAGGGTTGCCTGCCCGCGTGCCAGTGAGGTCGATCCAGCGCTGGCCCGGATCTTCATCGCCGTTGGCGCTGCGAGCCAGGTGCCCGTAGGGCACTTCGTAGGTCGGAACCGGCGCGCCGGCGTCCACCGGGAACGAGAGTTTCAGGATTTTTTGGTGCTCGCGCCAGTCGAGAGCCACTCGCGCTTCGAGCGACCGGACCCCCGCATAGAGCAGCCAGTCTATGGTCAGCGCCGATGCGCCGTAGGTGGTTCGGACGCGCACTCTGGCCCGCAAGGGCCCGTTCTCGATCACCTTCACCGTGGCATTACCGAAAGAGCCGATCTGCTCGGAGTAGGCCTTCACGTTGTGGCTCCAGGTGTCGCTGGGGTCATCCATCACCAGCGCCCGTGCCCCCGTGGCGCCGCCGGCGAACACCGCCGCTCGGGCGTCTTTATCGAAGATGCCAAGGCCGCCGTCCGGCCCGAAGGTCACGGCCAGATGCTCGTTCTCAAGCGTGCGCCCTTGGGCGTGAACCGCTGCGGCCGGAGCCGCCGGCTGAGCTCTGCGGATGCGGATCTGGCGATAACCGAAGGCCGGCAGCGCCATTCGCGCCAGCAGCGTCTGCCGCCCGTTGACCTCGCTCGATGGCGGATTCGATTGGCTCGAGATCGGCTGGCCCTTCTCGTCTTCCACCACCACCGAAACGTCCGGCGCGATGCCGATATCGTACTCGACCGCGGGCGTGGTCTCCCAGGCGTGCGGATTGAACACCAGGAGGTACTGCGAGCCCGGGTCCTCGGCCGGGACCTGCCATGCCAGCTTCTGCGCCGCCAGGTACATTGCCTGGCTGGCGGCGTCGAGAGCATGCCCGTAGCCTTCCGGCACGGTGGTCTGGTAATGCACCGGCAGGGAGGTGCCGGCCAGGCTGTCGTGGAATTGCAGAAACAGCACGCGCTTCCAGGCGGCCGTAAGCTCCGGTTTCGGATAGGTTGCACCCCACGCCACCGAGCCTACCGCGGCCACCTTCTCGGCCGTGACCAGCGCCAGTTCCGCTGCCCGGTTCAGTTTCTTGATTTGCGATTCGGCGGTGTAGCAACCCACCGAATGATGTTGCAGGTCGCCTTCCACCGCGGGAAACGCCGCCGCCTCCGCACGGATCTCCCTGAAGTACTGCTCCGGCGTACTGTAGAGCAGCGTGGGAGCGCCCGCCTGCTGCTTCAATTCATCGATGAATCGGAGGTTCTCCTTGGTGCCGCCCCCGCCGTGGTCGCCGGCCCCGTAAAACGACATCAGGGTATGGGTCGGCTCCTTCAGTTCCGCGATCATCCGGCGAAGGCGCGGTTCCACCGAGCCAGCCTCGGCATAGGAGAACGGGATCCGGTAGGTCAGGGTCTTAGTGCCGTCCGGTCCCTGCCACCAGAAAACGTCGGCGGGCAGTTCTTTCTCATTCGGAGCCGGCCGCATGAATACATAGGAATCCATGCCTTGGAGCTTCAGAATCTGCGGCAGCGTCCCCGGATGTCCAAACGAATCGGGGTTGAATCCAACCCGCGCAATCCGGCCGAAGAGCCGTTGAAAAGTCGATTGCCCGTACAGGCCTTGCCGGATCAACGCTTCACCGCTGGGCAAGTTGACGTCCGGCTCCACCCACCAGCCACCCACCAGGCCCCACCGGCCCTCCTCGACGCGCTGGCGAATCTCCGCCATCATGGCGGGATCGTTGGCTGCCACCCATTCGTAGAACTGCGCGGAGCTGGCGGTGAACTTGAAGCCGGGGTTCTCCTTCATCCGGTCCAGCGAAGAGCGGAAGGTGCTCTGCACCACCGACACGCCTTCCGGCCATGGCCAGAGCCAGACCGGATCGATGTGCCCGTTCCCGATCATGTGAATGCGGAAACCGGCGGCGTCGGCCGGCCATTTCGAAGCCGGCTGGCCCGCGAGACACCCGGCCAGCAAAAACGCAAAGAGAAGTCGCCGGCCACTACCCGTCAGAAAGTCGTGCATCATACAACCTCCCTCACCGGCCCCCACCGCCGGCAACCGGCAGGAATCGCTCGCAGAACGGAGAGGGCACCCAAACCGGCTCACCCTTCGGCGTCAGCTTGCCGGTGCTCTCGTCAACGCGGAAGACCATGGCGTTGTCACTGCCATGGTTGGTGACCACGAGCCAGTGCGCCGTGGGGTCGAAGGCGAAGTTCCGCGGCAGCTTGCCTTGTGTGGGAACGCGCTCCACCAATGTCAGGCGGCCCGTCCGGGCATCGATGGCAAACACCGCCAGGCTGTCGTGTCCCCGGTTCGAGGCGTACAGAAACTTGCCGTTGGGATGCACGTCGATCTCCGCGCAGTTGTTGGTTTCTTTGAAGTCCGCGGGCAAAGTCGAGACGGTCTCGAGCTCGGTCAGGGCGCCGCGGGCGGAGTCCCAGTCGAAGAGAATGACCGTGCTCCCCATCTCATTGAGCAGGTAGACCCACCGGCCGTTGGGATGAAACACCATGTGGCGCGGGCCGGAACCGGGCGCGACCTTCGCAAAAGGCGGGTCGTTGGGCGCCACCGTGCCATCCTTTTCGTTGAAGCGGTAAACGAACAGCTTATCGAGACCGAGATCGGGCACCAGCACAAAGCGATTGGTGGGATCGATCCGAATCGAGTGCGGATATGCGTGCTTCTGACGCTGCGGGTTGACGCTGCTGCCGGTGTGCTCGACCAGCGCCGTCCGCTCGCCGATGCTGAAATCGGGCTTCAGCGCGTAGACCGCGAAATTGCCGCCCTCGTAGTTGGCGACGAATATATAGCGGCGCGTCTTGTCGAGGCTGATATAACTCGGGTCGCCAGGGCACGGCTGCTGGTTCATAAGGGTGAGGCGCGCGGTGGCCGGATCGACCTCATACGCGCTCACGAAACCGGGTGAATTGACGGTATAGAGATGCTTGCCGTCCGGGTGGATAAAGAAGAACGCGGGAGCCGGCGCGTCCATGAGATACACGGACTTCGTCAGAACACCGCTATCGGTGTTGAAGCGCGACATAGAGAAGCCGTGGCCGGGGCCGGCGGTGTGGGTGCCGAAGAAGACGAACATGTCCGCGGCGCCAGCCGGGAACAACGCCACGGTGGCCGCCAGAAGAAGTCTGATCATAAGTCCCTCATTTTTCCGGAAAAGAGAAGATGGGTCGAATGTCGACGGGGATGTCCGCCGTCGCGGCCAGCGCGCTCTTCAACTCCGCCGGCATCTTGTCGTACCTGGCGAACCAGGCTTCCGCGCGGGCGCGGTCGCCGGTGGCTTCCATCTCGAGCAGTTCCCTGGAAAGCTGCGTCAGCGCCGCGGGCATGCGCGCGTAGTCGATGGCGTACCGCCCGTCCGCGCGCCTCAGCGCCCGCCGCTCCAACAGGTAGTTGAACTCCATCATCTCCGCCCTGCCGTGCGCTTCGCCCGTCCCGAACCGCAGCGCGCGGAAAAAATCCGCCACGAAGGAGGCGTAGTATTCCTCGAGCCGGTCTTTGGGCAGCGCGCCATGGTCCGCCAGCCACGCCAGGCCGAACATTCCCACGGCGTCCGCTTTGGCCTCCTCGAGTCCCGAAGACACCGGGCCAAGGGCTTCGCGGATGTCCACCTGCTTGCCGTCTTTGCGGGCAAACGACGGCCCCAGGCCGTGCGCGATCTCATGCAGAATCGTACCCGTCAGGTATCCCTCGGCCGAAACCTTTGCGGCCTGGCCCGGCTCGATCATCTTCTTCGCGATGGGCAGGATGATATTCGCNNACACGCGGATCGTTGGGCAGGTTGTCGGCCACGGCCTGGTAGCCGTAGCGCAAATCGCCCGCGCGGTAGGGCGCGTCCATCACTTCCATCGGGGTGGCGCCGCCGCGCTTCGAGGGACGGTCGGCCCCCTCGATCGGCAGCGCATCCTGAATGTCCGGCACGTACTTCTGGTACATGGCCAGCTTGCGGCTCTCCGCTTCGTTGCGGATCAGAATGGAGGCGCCGTAGGAGGTTTTCACGCCCAGCAAGTCGTCCAGGTAGGTTTCGTAAGGCGCGAAGATGACGTCGAACCTGGGGTCTTTGAGGTCCACCCAGGCAAGGTCGCTCTGATAATAGTCGTCGCTGAGCAGCGCGCCGGCGCGCATCCGCAGGAAGCCGGCGAAGGCGGCGTCTCCGCTGAGGGCGGCGGCATCGCCGAGCGCCTTCGCCATCGGCTCCAGGAACTGCTTGTACTCCTCGTGGTACGGCACCGCGACGAGGCGGTCGCCGTGCCATTTGACCACCGTGTACGGGTTGTAGATGGCGGCCCGGTCTTCGGGATGCTTCTGGAGATACTGCTCCAGGCGGGCGCGCGTGAGGCCGTCCGGATACAGCGCGTGCCCCGGCGGCATCGGGGCTTCCCCTAGGAACGGCCGGTTCTGATCCGCCAGGTCCCAGCGGCTGCCCATGATGCCGAACAGGCCCTTCAGCGTTGGGTCTCGAGTGCCCTGGTAGAGCGCCAGTCCTCCCACATCGCTCTGCCGCCAGAAAACGCCGTCGAGCAGCCGGCAGGCCTCCACCAGCCTCTCCACCATCTGCCGCTCGCGCGCGGAAAGGCCGGAGGAATGGTACGGCATCTCGACGGCCTTCCACCTGGCGAGCCGCTCCGCTTGGTTGTGGATGGGCCGGCCGCCGGCATTCTGCGCGGACATCGCCGCGGCATTCGCCAAAAGGGCAATGAGCGCCGAAACTCGCACGTTTCTCATTATGGCAGGCCGCCGGCGCCAAGACTTGGAATACCCTGGTAGGGTCTATGTCACATCACGATTTCCTTTATCTGCCTGCCGTAATGGCCCTGGCCGTGATTCCCGCGTTGCGCGCGCAGGATACCCGCAACGTCGCCGAGCCCCGCTTCCCACAAGCGTGCGTGGTTTTGACCGCGCGGCTTTCCGCGGAGAACGGAGTCTTGCCCGACTCCAGCGAAAGGACGCCGGATACCGCGCGAATTCAAGACGCCATCGATCGTTGCGAGCGGGGGAAGGCCGTCGAGTTGAAGCCATCCGGCCCCAGCAACATCTTCCTGGCCGGGCCGCTCCAGCTCAAGCCGGGGGTGACGCTCCTGGTCGATGGCGGCGCCGCGCTGTTCGCCTCCCGAAACCCGCGCGATTAGGACCTGGCGCCTGGAGGGTGCGGCATCGTGACCACCGGCGCCGGCGGTTGCAAGCCGATGATCACCGCCGATCGCGCCCCGGGGAGCGGCATCATGGGCGACGGAGCCATCGACGGCCGCGGCGGCGCCAAGCTGCTCGGACAGGATGTTACGTGGTGGGAACTGGCGCATACCGCCAAGGTCCTGGACCAGCGGCAGACCGTCCCGCGAATGCTGGCCGTGACGCAGTCGGATGACTTTACGCTCTACCGCATCACCCTCCGTAACTCACCCAACTTTCACGTGGGCGTCAACCAGACCAACGGCTTCACCGCCTGGGGCGTCAAAATCCACACGCCCAAGACCGCGCGCAACACCGACGGCATCGACCCGTCCTCTTCCACCAACGTGACCATCGTCTACTGCGACATTGCCACCGGAGACGACAACGTCGCCATCAAGACCGGCCTTACTCCGGCCGCCCACATGACCATCGCCCACAACCATTTCTACTCGGGACACGGCATGTCCATCGGCAGCGGCACCAGCGGCGGTGTCGGCAACATCCGCGTGTCCGACCTGACGCTCGACGGCACGGATAATGGGATTCGCATCAAGTCCGACCGCAGCCGCGGCGGCCTGGTTCAGGACGTCTCTTACGAAAACGTATGCATGCGCGGCGTCGCCAATCCCATCACGGTGACTTCCCTGTACACCACTGCTCCCGGGAACCGGCTGCCGGTGTACCGTGACATTCGGTTGAAGGACGTGCATAGCGTGACCGCCGGCTGGGTGACGTTGCTGGGCCTGGATGCGGAGCACAAAATGGGGATGACTCTCGACAACGTGACGGTGGACGGGCTGCGGCCGGCCGAGGTCAAGGTGGAAAACGCGGAGATCCGTGGCGTCGTGGCGGCGGATTCGGCGGCCGGTTGCCAGGGACGCTTCGTTCCATTTCCGGCCGTCCCCAGTGCGCCCGAGGCCGCCGTCGCCGTCATGCCGGAGGACAAGACTTTCTACGTGGCGGCGTCCGGCACCGGCGACTACTACTCCATCCAGCGCGCCATCGACGTTGCGCCGGGCGAGGGCGGCGTGATCTCAATCGCTCCCGGAGTCTATCGCGAAACCTTGAAAATCATCAAGCCGAACATCCGGCTGCGCAGTCCCTACCCGGACCCGAAGAAGACCGTCATCGTGTTCGATAAGAGCGCCGGCACGGCTGGGGGCACGTTCAACTCCGCCACCGTGGAAGTGCGCGCCGACAACTTCAGCGCCGAAAACCTGACCTTCGCCAACGACTTCAACGCCACCCATCCGCAGCAGCCGCAGGGTTCGCAAGCCCTGGCTCTTCTGGTCACCGGCGACCGCGCGGTCTTCCGCAACATGCGTTTTCTGGGGAACCAGGACACGCTCTATGCGGCCAGCAAGAGCTGCACGCCTCCGGATGGGCAGCCCTGCACGCCCGCCCGGCAGTATTTTTCCGATTCCTACATCGAGGGCAACGTCGACTTCATCTTCGGAGACGGGAAGACCGTCTTCGAAAACTGCGAAATCCACAGCACCGCGCACTCCATCGGTTATGTCACCGCGCAGGGCAAGCACTATCCGGACCAGGACAGCGGCTTCGTCTTCAACCACTGCCAGTTGACCGCGGCGGCGGGCGTGGACAACGTGTGGCTGGGACGTCCGTGGCGCCCGTACGCCACCGTGGTGTTCCTGAATACGGAAATGGGCGGACACATCCAGGCCCCCGGCTGGCGGGAGTGGCACCCCGGAGAGACTCACTCCATCGAGACCGCCTTCTACGCCGAGTACAACTCATCCGGCCCCGGTGCGCACGCGGGCCAGCGCGACCCGCACACGAAACTACCGGCTGCCGCGGAGGCCGCCCGCTTCGAGACCAAGCGCTTCCTGGCGGGCGCCGACGGCTGGGACCCGGCCGCCGTGTTGCATGAAGCGATACCCAGGTAGCGCTCCAACGCCATAGTATAACCTGTCTATATGAATGCACTTCTGCTGAAAGACTACATGAATCTGGAATTGGTCCGGATGCCGGCGCCGGAGGCCGGCCCGGAAGACGTGCTGGTTCGAGTGCGGGCCTGCGGCATCTGCGGCAGCGACGTGCACGGCTTCGATGGCTCCACTGGGCGGCGCGTCCCGCCTCTGGTGATGGGACATGAAGCGGCCGGCGAAATCGCCCAGACCGGCGCCGGCGTCCACAACCTGCGCGTCGGGGATCGCGTCACTTTCGATTCCACCATCTATTGCGGCCAATGCTTCTATTGCACTCGCGGCGACGTCAACCTGTGCGACAACCGGCAGGTTCTGGGTGTCTCGCCCGGCTCCTACCGCCGCCATGGCGCTTTCGCCGAATACGTGGTGGTCCCCAGCCGCATTGTGTACCGGCTTCCCGACAACCTCAGCTTCGAGCATGCCGCCATGATCGAAGCCGTCTCCGTGGCGGTGCATGCCGTGAGCCTTACGCCAGTGGATCCGGGGGACACGGCGGTGGTGGTGGGCAGCGGGATGATCGGCCTTCTGGCGATCCAGGCGTTGCGCTGTGCCGGCTGCGCGCGCGTGATCGCGGTCGATCCCGACCCGGCGCGCCTCGAGCTGGCGCGGCAGCTTGGAGCCGCGGCTGCCCTCAATCCGGGAGCGGAAGACGCCGTGGCGGCCATTCGCCAAATGACCGAAGGCCGCGGCGCGGACGTGGCCGTCGAATGCGTGGGCGCGGGCCAGCCGGTTCGAACCGCCATCGCCTGCGTGCGCAAGGGCGGCGCGGCGACCCTGGTCGGGAACCTCGAGCCCACGGTCGAATTCCCCTTGCAGACCGTGGTCACGGGACAACTGCGGCTTCAGGGGTCCTGCGCTTCGAGCGGCGAATACCCGGCCTGCATCGAGCTGATGTCCCAAGGTGCGATCCGCGTGGACCCGCTGATCAGCGCCGTGGCGCCCCTGGCCGAAGGACCGACGTGGTTCGCGCGGTTGTACCGCCGCGAACCCAATCTCATGAAGGTGATCCTGATACCGTAGTGATGTAATGTTCCATAAAGATCTCGCGCGCCGAAGTTTCTTGAAGACCGGCTTGCTTGCCGCTCCGTTGTCCTCCGCACTCGTCAATCCCGGCATGGCCAAGGAAACTGGCGACGGTTCGCCGTGCATCTTTCTCTTTTTGGTCTAGGAGAGGATCCTCTCGATGAGTGTCTTGTCCGGCAAGCGGAGCGTTGGTCGCATGGTGCTTCTAAACACGGCGACATTACTGTTTGCGCCGCAACCGTCGGAAGCCGTGAAAGAATGGGCAAGCTAAAGCATGCCCCACCAAAACAGCCCGATCCTGGAATTGGTGGGGCATGCTTTAGCTTGCCCACTGCCCGCTCAGGGAGCGGATGCGCAATTACTTATGACGCTCAGTTTAGTCTATGATGGCCTGCATCACGGCGTTTTCGAAATCGCGCTGCAACTGCGGCGTCTGGGTTTGCATCATGAGCACCCGGACAATTTTGTCCTTGGGGTCGGCCCAGAAGATGGTGCCGAAGGCGCCGTCCCAGCCGAAGGTGCCGTTGGCCAGCCGCATGCCCGAGGTCACGTTGTCCAGAATCACATCCATCAGGAAACCGAAACCCATGCCTTGGGCCGGACGCCCCAGCTTCCCGCTGAACATGTCACCGACGTGATTGGCGGACATCAGTTCGACGGTTCGCGGCCCAAGGTAGCGCTTACCGTTCAGTTCGCCGCCATTGGTCAGCATCTGCGCAAACTGGAGGTAGTCCTCCGCCGTGCTCATCAGACCGGCGCCCCCGGAGAAATAGGTCTTTGTCGAGAATCCATCTTGGTTCGGGCTCTTCTCCAAGCCCTTTGGGGTCCGTTGATAGAGGGTGACCAGGCGCGGGCGGGCTGAGTCGGGGGGGTAGAAGAACGTATCCTTCATGCCCAGCGGGTCGAACAGCCTCTGCTTGAGGAACTGGTCGTAGGTGAGGCCGCTGACGATTTCGACGATGCGCCCCAGCACATCCGGCCCGGCCGAGCCGCTATAGGCCCACTGCGAGCCGGGCTGGAAGTCCAGCGGGACGGTGGCCAAGCGGGGAATGTAGGTTGCCAGGCTGTCGTCCGCTTGCCGGGGGGCCAGCTTGTTGACCATCCGCGAACCGATTCCGCCGCTGGCCAGGCCCGAAGTGTGCGTCAGCATGTCCTGTATCGTGACCTCGCGGTTGGCCGGCACGACATAGTACTCGGGGTCGCGCGGGGGCTGTCCCGGCGCCATCATGGCCATCATGGCCGGACCGGCTTGGCGGCCGATGGCCACCTTGGCATCCTTGAACTCGGGCACGAACTTGGAGACCGGGTCGTTCAAGCGGATCTTTCCCTCTTCGACGAGCATCATGACGGCTACGGCGGTAACCGGCTTGGTCATCGAAGCCAGGCGGAAAATCGTGTCCTTGGCCATAGGCCGTTTGGATTCGACGTCCGCCAGGCCATGCGCCTCAAAGTGCGCGATTCGGCCCTTGCGGGCAACCAGCGTAACGGCGCCGGTGACGTTGCCGGCGTCGATGTGACGCTGGACGGTTTCGTGGATCCGGCCGAGACGCTCCGATGAGAGGCCGGCCTCTTCGGGCTTTGTCGAAGGCATGGAGCCGGCCGCCAGCGGCGCGGCCGCCAGCACGGAGAAGCAGGCAAATCGCAGGATTGTATGCATAGGTCCTCTCGGACAGTGTACCGCCACTTGCGTTGACCCTGGATGCGCAATCGGCGACACTCAATTGTTGGTTTCAAAACGAAAATCTCAGATGAGGCCTCCCATGCGCTTTCTCGTCCCAGCCATCGTCATTTACATCGCCGCGGTATTGCCGGCCATCGCTCGCGACCGCGTCAAGACCGCCAACGGCATCCTCGAATCCACCGCCGCACCCAAAGACGGCGTGCGCACCTTCAAGGGCATCCCGTTCGCCCAACCGCCCGTCGGCGGCCTGCGCTGGCGCGAGCCGCAGCCAGTCAAGAACTGGTCTGGCGTCCGCAACGCCGGCCAGTTCGGCCCGGCGTGCATGCAGCGCCTCTCCCCCGGCGCCGACTACTGGCTCCGCGGCAACGGCATGAGCGAAGATTGCCTCTACCTCAACGTCTGGACTCCCGCCAAAACGGGCAAGGAGAAGCTCCCGGTTCTCGTTTACATCTTCGGCGGCGGCTTCCAGAACGGCGACGGCTCGGAGCCGCGCTACGACGGCGAGAACATGGCCCGCCAGGGCATGGTCGCGGTCTCCGTCAACTACCGCACCAACATCTTCGGCTTCTTCGTCCATCCCGACCTGACGAAGGAGTCCCCGCACCACGCTGCCGGCAATTACGGTCTCTTGGACCAGGTGGCCGCCCTCCAGTGGGTCGAGCGGAACATCGCGGCCTTCGGCGGCGACCCCAAGCGCGTCACCATCGCCGGCGAATCGGCCGGTTCGATCTCCGTCAGCGCGCTCATGGCTTCGCCGCTTTCCAGGAACCTGATCGCCGGCGCCATCGGCGAGAGCGGCGCCGCCATCTCCAGCCTGCCGCCCCAGCCTCTTGCCGAGGCCGAACAGAACGGCGTCAAATTCGCTGCCGCCGCCGGCGCGAACACACTTGCCGCCCTTCGCGCCATGACCGCGGAGCAGATCCAGGACGCCGCCGCCAAAGCCCAGGGCGTCCGCTTCTTCACAGCCATGGACGGCTATTTCCTTTCGAAGTCCTTGACGGCGACCTTCGAAGCGGGCGAGCAGGCCAAGGTCCCTCTGCTGGCGGGGTCGAACACCCAGGAGCAGCCGGCGCGCTCCGTCCTCGGCGCCGGCGGCCCCACACCCGAAACCCTCGCCAACGCCATCGCCAAGTTCTACGGCGATAAGGCCGGCCCGGTGCTGAAGGCCTACGCCGCTACCACCACGGATGAGGTTTACGAAGCCGCCGCGCACTTGGCCAGCGCCCGCTTCATCTCGTACGGCACCTGGAAGTGGACCGAACTCCAGATGAAGACCGGCGGTAAACCGGTATACCGCTACCTGTACGCCCGTCCACGCCCGGCTTACCTTGGCATGCCGGGCCAGCCCCCTCCTGCGGAGCAACCCCCGGCCCCCCGCGGCGCGGCGCATTCCGCCGAGATCCAATACGCCATGGGCAACCTGGATCTCGACAAGCGCTACGCCTGGGAGCCCGCCGACCACGAAGTATCCAAAACGATGCAGGCCTACTTCGTGAATTTCATCAAGACTGGCAACCCGAACGGCCCCGGCCTGCCCAACTGGCCGGCCTACCGCGCCGACGACAATTACCAGCGTATGCGCATCGACGTCAAGTCCCAGCCCGAACCCGAAGCGGACCGCGCCCGGTATCTCGCGCTGGAGGCGGCAACCGCGACGCGGTAACCGGCGCCTAGACGCAGGCGATCAAATCGACAGTTCGCCCCGTCCGAGGATTCCCTCTTTTCCCGTGTGAGCAATACGGTTCACTTAAGCCAGCTCCGCAGGAGCGGTAGACTGTAGCCCACGGCGCAAGCCGTGGGAATACGCATCAAAACGACTCAGCCCTGGAAGGGCGTAAGATGTTCTGGCCCAGTTCTTCCGCCCCGTTCCGGGGCTTTCCGGTCGTTCATCCCTTTCCCAAGGCTGGCGCCTTGGGCCATGTTTTTTCGCCCTATCGGGCTCAATGCCAAAGTGAACAGTATTGCGGCTAACCCCCGGGGCGCCCCTGCGTGACCACCGGCTCGCACTCCACGGCGAACTTCACCGAGCGCGCCAGCGCACAAACTTGATGCGCCCGATGGTGAATGGCCACCGCTTCCGCCATGCGCCCCGCGTCCGTGATGGACATCCGCGGCCGAAGAACCACCCGCGTGAACTCACCCGAACCATCCTCGCGCTCGATCATTTCGCCGGTGGCTTCGTCGGAGTATTCGGTGATGACGATCCCGGCATCGGCCGAGAGGTGAAGCACCCAAAGCATGTGGCACGCCGACAGCGCCCCGACCAGCAGCTCCTCGGGATTGTACCGGCTGCGATCCCCGCGGAACACCGGATCGGACGACCCGGCGATGCTCATGCCCTTCCCTTCCCCGAGCAGTTCGTGGTTGCGGCTATAGCCGCTGTAAGTGCACCAGGGCTTCACGGGCTTGATCTCCCAGACCGCCGTATCTGGACCGCGAGTCCGGTCGGTGGTGGAAAGGGCTGTTATCACCAGGAATCGATTTCGCCCCTCTCTCCCACCCTCTGTCCGAGCGGCGCGTGATACGCCCGGAGCGGCGAATGCGGACGGGAAACCACTTCTCACCGTAGCCGGCTTATCCCTCATGAGACCATGGAGACCTTGCTGCCAATCGTTCATGGTATGGTGGATGGTATGGCCACTGCGAAGATCACTATCACCTTGCCGGACCGTCAGCTTGAGCAGATCCGGAAGCGTGTCGCAGCCCAGAATTCCCCAAGCGTCTCTGGTTTCATTCAACAGGCCGTCCAAAAATCTCTTGAGAATGCTGCCGAGTTCCGCGCGATCGTGGAGGAAGCGCTGAGGAAGACGGGCGGACCGCTCAAGCCAAAGGAACGCGCGTGGGCGAGAAAGACGCTCTCGGCGCGAAGGCGCGGAACCAAGCCGCGGAAGGCCGCGTGAACGGAGTCGTTTTCGACGCCGGCGGGTTGATTGCGCTGGAACGAAATGACCGCCGGGTCTTCTCCATCCTCGATACGGCTCTGGAGGACGGGGATCGGATTATCGTCCCGGCCACTGCCCTCGCGCAGGTCATTCGGAACCCGGCCAGGCAGGTACGCCTTTGGCGGATGATCCAGTTCGGCAAAACCGAAGTAATCCCGCTGGACGGATCGCAGGCTCAAGCCGTCGGCGCGCTGCTCGCGCGGACGAGTACATCGGACATCACCGATGCCCACGTCGTAATATGTGCACAGACGGCGGGCTATGCGATCGTCACCAGCGACCCCCTTGATCTGAAACGGCTTGACCCAGCACTCCGGTTGATCCGGATTTAAGGCAGCGAGCGGGACACGGCGTGCACATTCTACGAGTGGCGCGTGATCCGTCCGGAAGGTCCGCTCGTCGTACAGAGTTAGCCTTCCGTCGGCTAAGAGACGCCCATCAGTTTCCCTCCGCTGGAGTTGGCCCTCCAGCGGCCAGAGTATTGATGCCGATCAACTCTCTAGCAAGCGTCCAGCACTCTGCCTTTGCGTGTACGAGAGCATTTGAGCCGTCAAAGCCAAGCTTGCAGCCGATTCTCCTCTCATCGTGGCAGTGAGCGGCTAAATTCCTCGCGGCATTCAGCTTGTTTGCACGGCTCTCCCAAGATCCATCTATGCGGGCCACCACATCGAGCCAATCGTCTGAAACGGATCGATAGCGGACTAGCTGAACCATGGTATGTGCGCTGCACCCCGGGAGGTTCCGGGCATCTAGATAAGCGTTTTCCGCAGCCAGAAGGCGGTCGACCAGACCAGGGTCGAACTCCCGGATAAACCGGAACGCGCGCATTGATAATGTCAGGAATCGTTCAGGTTCGGCAGGCAGTACCCGGTTCACGGCGTAGAGTTTCCGCAACAAACTGACGCACTCTCGAAATCCTCGCGGAAGCAGGTTATAGCGAAGGTCTAGCTCCTCGTGATCCATTCCACGAATCTGAAATCCAGCGATCAGCAGCCCCCGAATAGCGTAATCGATCAGAATCCAGGTTTCGAGTACCACCAGCCGTATACTTGCGGTGCCTTTTGTGTTGTCAAAGTACGCCCGTTGAAGAGAGTCGAACTCCTCCAGGTCGTGAACGTTCCCGAAGAACAGCCAGTTTTCCAGATTCACCGGTTCGGTTATCGAACCGACCTCGTCATCCTGGGGCATCTCTACACACTCCGCGAGGTAGCTTCGCCAATGACCTGCTTCTTCGAGTCTTCCGGTGAGCAAACAAACCCGCGGCCAATAATCGGGCGAAGTCCACGTCTCAGACTATTCTTACATCGATAGAGGGTCACCGAGGTGTTCGCTCGGGCCTGCTCCGAACGGATCGTCGCCGACCCGGAAGTTGGGCCGGATTAGTCCTGTCAAGTCGGCCAGCGCCAGGCCTCGGAGGCTCCACGGGGTTCACAACCAATGCCGGATGGTGCTTGCAAGCGAAGTAGCGCTCTGTCCTCTGGATGCTGATGAGCCCTAGCTTGAATCCTTCGAGAAGTGCTTTCGAAGCTTGGCGATTTCTTCACTGGATGGAGGCCAGTTCGTGTCGCATGTATTACAGTGGAATACCAGCGTATCGGACTTCAGCGATTCTTCGAATTCTTTTTGGCTGAATGTAACTGTCTGGTTGTGGTTGTTTGGACACACAGTATCGAACTCTAGGCGGTCGTTCATGGACCCTCCTGCAACCTGCGAAATTCGTTGATTGTTGCGTTGCCCCTGCGATGCGCTGCCGGGCACCAAACGAATGTCCTGCGGCTGTGGTAATCTGCCGTAGCGCTTGCTCAAGCAGTGCTGTCAATCTTTGATGGTAGCGCAAGCCCGAGTCTCAAGCTTTGCTGCCTCGGCCGGATCGTCGGGCACTCGGAGAATGGGCCCAGCGGATTGGCACCCGTCAAACATGGATAGCTGTTGCGAAATCCCCTTCCCACCAGCAAAGGCCCCCAAAGTCCCCTTCGAGGAGGCCTGCGGTCACCATTCGCGGCCCACGCCCAAAGTTCGGCGAACGCCGTTCAAGCACCTTGGTACCCTCGCCGCCTATCCTGGAGTTGAGGAGCCTGGCCCCAGCCTGCCGCGTTTCCGAGATCCATGTCGGCCAGAGGCTCCAATGGAAGCGGTGAGGGGTATAATTGTCGCTGGCGGAAGCCAAAAAGGAAATTCTGGCTGAGATGGATGCCGGCTGCAACGGCCGGAAGGGACCCTCGAAAGGAGATCTCCATGCGACGCGCAACTCTTTTGACAAGCTTGGTCTTGTGTGTTTTTTGTTTGTCTTTATCGGCGGCGGTTCCGCAGGGATGGTTCGTGGCGGGATCGACGCCGCAACAATACGCCGTCGCCACGGACGCATCGGTGACCTATTCGGGCAAACCGAGCGTCGCGTTGCGATCGGCCACCGGCAATCCCACCGGATTCGTGACGCTGATGCAGAGTTTCCTGCCGGACGGCTACTCGGGCAAGCGCGTACGCTTTTCCGGTTTTGTGAAATCCGACCAAGTCGGCGGATGGGCCGGTCTCTGGATGCGGATCGACGCCGGCTCGCTCACGGCGGGGTTCGATAACATGCAGGGACGGCCGGTCCAGGGGACCACGGATTGGACACCCTACAGCGTGGTGCTGGATATCCCGGCGGGCTCCACGGGCGTGAACTTCGGAATCCTTCTGGATGGGACCGGGACGGTGTGGTTGAGCGGCGTGACCTTCGAAGCAGTCGGCAGCGACACGCCCGTGACCGCTATGTTCACCACGCCCGCGGCGCCCGTGAACCTGGATTTCCAGCAATAGCTTCTTCGCCCGCGCGGGCGCCCCGTATGCTACCATGCGCCCTCGGAGCCATCTTGAGCGAGACTACCCTGCCTTCCGCAACCGACGGGCGGCTGCCCGCCTTCCACATCGAAGCCGGCTCGATTCCCGAAGCCTACTATCTGGCGCTGGCAGCCGTGCATTTCAATGGCTGCACCCTGCGCACACAGTATGACCGCCGTAACCTGGACGGCACCTACCTGGACCCGCCGGGCAAGGACGCGCGCGTCTCCATCCGCATCCGCGACCCGTTCGCACAGCCGCGCTATCCCGTGCTCAGCTATTGCGAGCGCGGCAAGTACATCGCCGAGTTCCTCGGCGCCAAGGACCACCTCGTGGTCCCCTACCGCGAGCTGCTGCGGAAGGTGCGCGCCGGCGAGGAGTTCGAAGCTACCGAGTGGCCCTACTGCTACCATCAGCGGCTGGTGGCCTATCCGCGCGCGGACGGCGGCACCATGGACCAGCTCGAGATGATTCTGGACAAGCTGGCGCGCGATCCGATTACGCGCCGTGCCGTGGCCACCACGCGCGTGCCCGAGATCGACCTTTTCATGGTGTCCGACATGCCTTGCCTCGGCGAGGTGCAGTTGCGGGCCATCGAAGATTCGGGTGGGCGGCTGCTGCTGCACATGCACGCCATGTGGCGCAGCCGCGACTTGTTCAAGGCGTGGGGCGACAATCTGATCGGCATCACAAACCTGCAGGCGCGGCTGGCGGCGCGCCTGGCGGCCAAGACCGGCCGCCAGGTGCTGGTGGGGCCGTACAGCGAGTCGAACGGCTCGCTTCACATTTACGGCCAGGACTACAGCACCAAGGGAATGGACAAGTTCTTCACGCGCTTTCCGGAGTGCGAACCGTTCGTGCGCCGCGCGCGCACCAGTGAATTCGTCCGTGACGCCGAGGTGATCCCCCAACTCCAGGACCTGCTGCAGGAAAGCACGTGGCGCTTCCCGCCGGAAGCCGTCAGGCTGATCGAAGACTTGATTGAGGACTACCGCTCGGGGCGGTTTCTGCCCTAACCCGCATTTCTCACGGCGTCGAAAACCTGGGGACTGACGAATGTGTCCCAAGGCGCGCCCTCCCCCTCGCCAAACACCGTGTCGGCACATCGCCGCGTGGACACATCCGTCAGTCCCCTGGTTTTCAGTCCCCTGGTTTTCGCCCCTTTGCGGAAAGCCTCGGTCTCGGTGTGTGAGAAATGGGGCTAAGGCGGCCGCCTGGCCAACCCGTGCGTCTGCACTCTCCCTGTCGACCTTACCCAACCGTTGGAGCGGTTCACCCCTTGCGTTTGGCTTTGGTGTGATGCACCACCGCCTTGGCCTTCTTGGGCGGCGGCGGAGCCGGTTTTTCCAAAGCGCTGGCCGCCTTCACGTAATCCTTCAGCTCGGCTTCCGTATAGTGGATGGCCTCGACGGTCAGACTGGCGTCGCTCAGCACCTTCATCATCTGCTGGAGCACGTTTTCGGCATCGGCGCCGGACTTGGCCTGGGCCAATTGCTGGCGCAGTTTCAGCGCGTCGTCCTTGGCCTGGGCCACCTGCTGGGCACGCTTCTCTACGTCGCTGGGGCCGCAGCCCGTGGACAGGAACACGACAAACAGGCTGACGAGCAGCAAGACAATTCGCTTCATAAATGTCCTCCCTTTCGCACCTTTCCGCGACTTCCCACAATAGCAGTAATGGGAACCCAAAAGACACTGGCGGGGTTTCCCTCGCCGCCGAACCGAGTAAACCTTTTTCGGTCACAACTATTTCAGCCAATCGATTCATGCACATACGCTCAAACCGCTCTACTCCGGTCCTACACTGGAAACAGAGAGGGTTCCCGCTTTGCCATACTGTTCGAAAATGGGATTGGCTTCGTTCCGCACCTGTGGCCCAGGCAGTCTTGCCGTACCCCCCACCCCCGCGGATTGGCTTCGTTCGGCATTTTCGGATCGCCGCCGCCCCGCACACCTCCCGATTGATGCTTTGTTCCGCATCTCGCGTGGGGTTGACCGTCCGTGTGACGCATCTTGCGAAAAAGTGCCTTCCGATGCGTCACAAAATCTCGCTCCGCCACCTCAACCCGTTGAAAAAGAGGAGCTTAAAACGTCGCAAATAATAATCTCACACCCCCCCCACCAGATGCGTCACACGGGTGGGGTGCTCGACCGTTCTAACAGGCAGGCGCGCTGTCAACTTGATAGACACCGTGTCGCGGCGGGAGTTAGACTGGGCGCCATGACACCCCCGCTTCGGCCGGAGTTGCTCCAGAAGCTCGCCGCCGGCGAGTTGCGCGAGAAGATCCAGGGCCGGCCAGTGAGATTCTCCCGGCGTCAGTTTCTCGGCGCGGCGCCCGCCGCCCTGTGCGCGCAGACCGCCCGCCCCGCAATCGGCCGGCGCGCGGTGGTGGAGCGTCACAACCCGGTGCTGCGCGGCTTCGACGGCCGCTCTCCGCTCTCGCTGGGCAACGGCGAGTTCGCGTTCACGGCCGACGCCACCGGCCTGCAGACTTTCCCGGGGCTCTACGACCGGCAGATGCCGCTCTGCACAATGTCGCAGTGGGGCTGGCACACCGTCCCCAACCCGAGTGGACAAGGCCCCTCGGATTTGCGGCTGGCCATGTTCGATACCTATGGGCGCGAGGTCGGGTATGCCAGTAGCTCGGACGGGCAATTGCCACTGTTCAACTGGCTGCGCGAGAACCCGCACCGGCTGCACTTGGGAAAGATCGGCTTTCTGATCGAAAAGCCCGGCGACGTCGCCGCAGCCGTTCAGACGCTCGACCTGTGGACCGGCATACTGCGCAGCGAGTTCCAGTGGAACGGCCAGCGCGTGGTGGTCGAAACCGCTTGCCATCCGACCCTCGACCTGCTGGCGGTGAGGGTCCGCGGCCGCGTCCCGGTCAGCTTCGAGTTTCCGTACGGATCGGGCGCCATGAACGCCGCCGACTGGAGCCATCCGGAAAAGCACCGGAGCACGGAAACGGCCAGCGGCTCGAAGCGCCTCGACATCGCCCGCCAGCTCGACGGCGATCGATACTCCGTCGGCATTGCCTGGCAGACGGCGGGCGAAATGAAGCGCGAGGGGCCGCATCGGTTTGTGTTGCGGCCGGCGGCGGACCGCTTGGATTTCGTCTGCGAGTTTCGGAAACCGGATCGAGGCCCTTCCACTCTTCCCACCGCCGAAGAAACTCTGGCGGCCAGCCGCGAGCACTGGAGCGGCTTTTGGTCCAGCGGCGGCGCGGTCGATCTTTCCGGCAGCCGCGACCCACGCGCCCGGGAACTCGAGCGCCGCATCGTACTTTCGCAATACCAGACCGCCATTCAGTGCGCCGGCTCGCTCCCGCCGCAGGAAACCGGCCTCACCTGCAATAGTTGGTACGGCAAGTTCCATCTCGAAATGCACTACTGGCACGCCGCGCACTTCGCCCCGTGGGGCCGCGCGCCGCTGCTCGAGCGCAGCCTCGGCTGGTACGGCGCCATCCTGCCCTCCGCGCGGGAAAAGGCCCGCATCCAGGGATACACCGGCGCGCGCTGGCCGAAAATGACCGCGCCCGACGGCCGCGACAGCCCGTCCAACATCGGCCCGTTCCTCATCTGGCAGCAGCCGCACCCCATCGCCATGGCCGAGCTGTGCTACCGCGCGCATCCCAACCGCGAAACGGTGGACCGCTACCACGAGATGGTTTTCGAATCCGCCGAGTTCATGGCGTCCTACGCGTATTTCGATTCCAGGACCGGCCGCTATGTGCTCGGCCCGCCGGTCATCCCCGCGCAGGAAAACCATCCACCGCGCGAAACCTGGAATCCCACCTTCGAGCTGGAATACTGGGCCGGCGCGCTCGACATCGCCCAGCGCTGGCGCGAGCGCCTGGGTATGGCGCGC
>PLMF01000035.1:0-43662 GCA_003142355.1 Bryobacterales bacterium | reverse complement strand
AGTGGGCCGACACCTGGGGCTGGGACTTCCCCATGGTGGCCATGACCGCCGCCAGCCTGGGCGAGCGCGAACTCGCCATCGACGCCCTTATGATGGATACGCCCAAAAACACCTGGCTCCCCAACGGCCACAACTGGCAGCGGGCCAACCTGCCGCTCTACCTCCCGGGCAACGGCGGGCTGTTGCTGGCCGTTGCGCACATGGCGCGCCTAGCCGCGTTTCCGGAATCCTGGAATGCGCGCTGGGAAGGATTGGGCTGACCTGTGGTGCTCAATCCGCGAACTTTTTTCTGGCTCCTCCGGCGTAGCGTCACAGCCGCTTTCGACGACGGCTGTTTTGGCGCCGCCAAAGGCGCCGCCTATTCCGCGCTGCTCTCGTTCTTTCCCGTCCTCGCCTCCGCCGCCGCCATTCTGGTCCAGACGCGTGCCGAGTTCGTCTCCCGCATCATCGAGGAAGCCCTGTCCGAAATCGTGCCCCCAGGCACGGAAGAGTTGGTCGTCGAGCAGTTCCGCGTCGCCGGTTCGCGTCCTCTCGCACTGCTGATCGTGGCGGGCGTGATTTCGGTGTGGGCGGCCTCCGGCGTCATCAAGAGCCTCATCGAAGGTTTTCAGGCGGCCTATCGCGTTCCGCGCAACCGCGGTTTTGTGCGGCAGAACGCCGTGGCCATCGCCCTGGTGCTGCTGTCGGCGGCCCCGCTGCTCTGCGCGACGCTGCTCGTCGTGTTCGGCAAGCAGGTGGAGCGGGCCGTGCTCGACTGGCTGAAGGTGGATCCGATTTTGAATCCGCTCGCCCCAACCTGGCAGTGGCTGAGCCGCATGGCGCGGTTCGCCGTGGCCTTCGTTACCACCGTGGTGGTCGCCGCCGTCCTCTACTATTTCGGACCGTACCGAAAGCAGCGCTGGCGTTACGTATGGCCCGGCGCCACCATGGCCACGGTGCTCTGGCTGCTGGCGACTTCCGGATTCGCCTGGTACGTCCGCCACATCGCGCATTACAACGTGATGTACGGCTCCGTGGGCGCCGGCATCGCGCTGCTGGTCTGGATGTACCTGATCTCCGCCATCGCGTTGGTCGGCTGCGAATTCAATGCCGAATACGAGCGCACGCTGCCCTAATGCACAACCAGCCCCAGCAGGCGCGCCACCGCGTCCGCACCACCGGAAAGAACCGCCCGCACGGTGCGATCGTCGCGGCGGATCTGAATGGAGTGGATGAGCGCCACCAGATCCGGCTGGCGCGCATTGGCTGCGGCGGTGAGAGAGAGGATGGCGCGCAGGTTTTCTTCGAACTCGCGTCCGGCCTCGGCGGTGCGGCCGGCGGCGATGGCCTCGATCTCGATCCCGGAGCCAAGCCGGACGGCGATGGCGGCGTACTCCGTGTTGCGGAGGAGCCGGTTGAGATTGGCGGCGTTGCCCGCCACGGGAAGGGGGACGCCGCCCCGTGCCACCATCCAGATCTGCCTGCCGTCCGCGAGGGACGCGGCATGGGCGAGCAGGTCGGGCGCGCCACTTCGGCCGGTCTTGTGCTGCGCCACAGCGGCGCGGACGGAACCGGGCGACCCGCTGACGGCCAGGCCGGGTGCGACCAGCGTAGCGCCCGGCGGCGCTTCACGGAAGCGCCCGTGTGCGATGGAGAGGAGGTCCTTGCCGTTGGAGGCGAGGAGCAGGTACCCGGCATCGCGGAGCGGCTCGGCGAGCGCCCGCGCGGCCGGCGGCAGTTTCGGATAGAGCGGGGAAGCGCGGATCTCGTCGAGGTTGAGGCCGGCGAGAATCAGCGTGTCCGCGGGGATCGACGTCGCCATGTCGCGGCCGACGCCGGCCGGTGTGTTGACGGAGCGGCACGCGATGGCGGCGGCAGCCAGCGCAACCAGCGCCGCCAGGCGAGCGAATTGGGCGCAGTTCACCATGTGTTATGATCGCAAAGGAGCATGCTGCGCGGCAGCCGCCGCGCTTTAAACCACCTCGGAAGGCCACCCTAGCTCAGTTGGTAGAGCGGCTGATTCGTAATCAGCAGGTCGCCGGTTCAACCCCGGCGGGTGGCTCCATTCGTCATTCTGCTATCCTGCGATCACTAGACCTCTGAAAAGGCGATTTGATATGCAACTTCGAGCGTGTCTTTGTGTCGCTGCGGCTGGTTGGCTGTCCGTCTTCCCTGCCGGCGCACAATCGAGGAACTCCGCGCCTCCTCCGCACCTGGAAAAGCGCGGCAACGTCACGCAGTTGATCGTTGATGGCATGCCCTTCCTGGCCTTGGCCGGCGAGTTGCTCAACAACAGTGCCACCAGCCTCGAGTATATGAAGCCGATTTGGACACGGCTCTCGGCCATGCACCTGAATACCGTGCTCGCACCGATCTCCTGGGCACTCCTGGAGCCCACCGAGGGCAAGTTCGACTACGCACTGGTGGATGGCCTGATTCGGGACGCTCGCTCTCAGAATCTGCACCTCGTGTTCCTTTGGTTCGGCAGTTGGAAGAATACCTGGTCCAGCTATGCGCCGGACTGGGTGAAGCGCGATTTCGAGCGTTTCCCCCGCGTCCAGCTTCAAAACGGCGCCGGTACGGAAAGGCTCACGCCCCTCAGCGAAGCAAACCTCAAAGCGGACGCGCGCGCTTTCGCATCCCTGATGCGCCGGATCCGCGAAGTGGACGGCGGCTTCCACACAGTGATCATGATCCAGATCGAAAACGAAGTCGGCGTCATCCCCGATGCCCGAGACCACTCGCCGGTAGCGAATGCCGCCTTCGATCGGCCCGTCCCCGCGGAACTGATGGACTCTCTGCGGACGCATCGGGAGACTCTCGACCCCGACCTTCGCGCCCGGTGGCAGTCCGGCGGCTTCAAGACCTCGGGCAACTGGGAAGCGGTCTTCGGCGCCGGCCCGGAAACCGAGGATTTGTTCATGGCATGGCATTACGCGCGCTACATAGGCAAGGTCGCCGAGGCGGGCAAGGCCGAGTACGTTCTCCCGATGTTCGCCAACGCCGCCCTGATCCGCCCGAATTACGCGCCCGGGCAATACAACAGCGGCGGTCCCCTGCCGCACTCGTTCGACATATGGAGGGCGGGCGCGCCTCAGTTGGATTTCGTGGCGCCCGATATCTACTTCGAGTTCAAGAAGTGGTGCGCCAAATACGATCGCCCCGGCAATCCGTTATTCATACCCGAAGCGGCCGGCGAGGCGCAGGGCGCCGCCAACGTCTACTACGCGATCGGACAGCACAACGCTTTCGGCTTCTCCCCCTTCGCCATCGATGCCGCCGAAGACAAGGAACTGGCCCGGAGCTACGACCTCCTTTCTCAACTGGCGCCTTTGATCCTGGAGAACCAGCCGAAGTCGCGCGTCGCCGGAGTCCTGCTGGAAGACCTGACTCCTTCGCAGAGACTGCGGTTTGGCGATTACACGCTCAACGTGTCCCCGGCGGGAGGACGCCGTCCTGCCGCCGGCGCGCCCCCTGAACCCCAGACGGCCGCCACGCCGAGACCGCACGGCATCTTCATTGCGGCCGGACCCGATGAGTTTTATTTGGCGGGCAGCGCACTCAATATCACGCTGACGCCGAATACTCCTGGACCGCCCATCGTGGGATTGGCGACCGTCGAGGAAGGCCGGTTCGTCGACGGCCGTTGGGTTCGCGGCCGCACACTGGCGGGCGACGACACCGGCCAGGGCAATAACATCACGCTCCGCGGCGGCCCAGGCGCAGGTATCCTGCGGGTCACAGTGTACCGTTATCGATGAAGCGTCGCCTGAAGTGCGTGCGCTACAGGCAAGGCGGGTCCCCGGCCGAAGAGAAGCGGTCTCTCGCGTGCACGGGACAGCGTCCAGTTATAGAATGAGAGGTCAAATGACGCGGCGTACGCATTCTCGGCGCGCTGGAGCGTAAGCACGGGGATTCCATGGCGAACGGCAGCGAAAAACTTTCCATTAAAGAGAAGATCGGTTATGGTCTCGGGGACACCGGGGCCAACTTTATCTTCCAGACGATGGTGGTGTTCCAGTTAAGCTTCTACACCGACACGTTCGGTATCACCGCGGCGGCGGCGGGCACCTTGTTTATTGCCGTGCGCGTTTGGGACGCCATTTTCGATCCCCTCATGGGGATCATCGCCGACCGCACCCGCACGCGGTGGGGCAAATTCCGCCCGTGGATTCTCTGGACCGCCGTGCCGTTCGGGCTTCTGGGCATGGCCGCGTTCATGACTCCCAACTTCGGACCGTCGGGCAAGCTCATTTACGCCTACGTCACCTACATCCTTCTGATGATGGTGTATTCCGCCAACAACCTTCCGTATTCGGCATTGACCGGCGTCATGACAGGCGACATCGCGGATCGCACCAGCCTCTCGTCATACCGCTTCGTGTTCGCCATGTTGGCCGCATTCGTGGTGCAGGGCCTGGCCCTGCCGATGGTCCGGTATTTCGGTCAGGGGAATAACGCCAAGGGCTACCAGTCCACCATGGCAATTCTGTCGACCCTGGCGGTGGTGTGCTTCTTCATCACGTTTCTCACAATCAGGGAACGAATCCAGCCCGACCCCGATCAGAAATCCGACGTTCGGCGCGATTTTGCCGATCTGGCGAAGAACGGCCCGTGGATCACGCTGTTCGTGTTGACCGTTCTCATCTTCGTCGCGTACACCATGCGGACCGGCGTCATGGTGTATTACTTCAAGTACTACGTGCGCCGGGAAGACCTCTTCAGTCTGTTCAATGTCTGCGGGCTGGCTGCATGCGTCGCCGGCATCGTTCTGTGCAAACCGCTTTCCATGCGTTTCGGCAAGCGGAAGGCATACATTGTCGGCCTGTTCGTGACGGTGGTGTTCCAGTCGCTGTTCCTGGTGCTGCCGCCCGGCGCCGTGGGCTTGGCCATTGCGCTCGAGATCCTCCGCCAGCTCGCCTATGGGACCACGACTCCGCTGCTCTGGACGATGATGGCCGACGTGGCGGACTATTCGGAATGGAAGACGGGCCGGCGCGCCACGGGGATTGTTTTTTCCGCTCTGGTCTTCGGTCTGAAGATTGGTCTCGGCTTCGGCGGCGGCCTTGGCGGCTGGCTGCTCTCGCTGTACGGCTATGTGCCCAATTCCGTTCAGGCGGCGCATGCGTTGCTAGGCATCCGGATGACGGCCAGCGTCTTTTCCGCGACTCCGTTCTTGCTGGGGGTTGTCTGCCTGTTCTTCTACCAGATCGACACCGAAATGAACATCCGGATGACCAATGAACTGGCCGAGCGCCGAAAGAAATATCATGCTCCGCCAACGAAGGCGGCTATCTCATAACATCCCGGCACGCAGTCTGCTATGTATGATGTATAGCGTGTCCGTCGCGACAGCCAGGAGAAACGTGGAAGACAAAGAAGCGGAATCGACACCTCGGGCCGGAATGCCCCGCAGGGATTTTGTTCGCGGGATGGCGGCCATCCCCGCGCTGAGCGCGGCGCTCGGAGCGTCTCCGGCGCCGGCTGCGTCCGGCAGCCGATTCGTGGCGATCCAGGTGGCCGCGAACACCCTTCTGGACGAAGGCATCGATCGTTGTCTAGACTTGATGCAGGAGTGCGCCGCGATCAACGTGGTGGTGGTCCAGAGCCACACCTACTACGCGAGCGACGGCCTGCACAGCAAGCGCTCGCCGGACTGCCTGGCGCCCGATCATGGCATCCCCGTGCGCGACCCCGCCACCCGCAAGCTGCCGTTCGTTTGGGTAAAGCATCACGACGAGTATTTCCGGGACACGGTGCTGCGGCATCCCGTCCCCAGCCCCGACCTGGAATATGCCGGCCACGATCTGTTTGCCGAGCTGGTCCTGCCCTGTCGCAAGCGCGGCATCAAGATCTACCCGCGCATGCTCGACCCGTTCAGCCGCGAATTCGCGGAAGTGATTCCCAACTGGGTCAAGGTGCTGGGCGTCGATATCTACGGCCGCCTGGGACCGGTGACCTGTTATCACAACCCCGATTACCGCATGTGGTGGCTGGGCACCGTCGAGGACGTCTTCCACAATTACGAGCTGGACGGTTTGCAGTGGGGCGCCGAATGTGTCGGCCCGCTTTCGAATCTCATGTTCAACGGCACCGTGCCTTACTGTTTCTGCGAGCATTGCCGCGCCCGCGGAAAGCAGGAGGGTATCGACGTGGAACGCGCCCGCCGGGGCTTCGAGGAACTGTACGTGTTCGTGCAGAAGCTCCGGGGGGGCGCAAGGCCGCCCGGCGGCGTGCTGGCCGGCATCATGAATCATTTCTTTCGATACCCCGAAATCCTGGCCTGGGAGCGCCTCTGGCGGCGGGGCAAAGAAGAACTGATGGAAGAGATCTACGGAGCGGTCAAGGCGGTGAAGCCGAACGCCGAAGTCGGCCAGCACGTGGACCATGCCGGCTCCACCTACGATATCTTCAATCGTTCGGTCGTCAGTTACCCGGAGATGACGAACGTGGACTTCATCAAGCCCATCCTGTACCACGACGTCCTTGGTCCCCGTATGCGCCACTGGTACATCGAGCGTCTGCAGAAGAGCATCTTCGCGGAACTGTCTCCGGCGCAGTCGCTCGATCTGTTTTATGCATTCAAGGGCTACGACCCCAAGGTCGAGCCGAAGCTGGAAGAGCTCGACAAGACCGGCTTTTCGCCGGAATACGTCTATCGCGAGACCAAGAGCCTGGTGGACAGCGTCCAGGGCAAGACCAGGGTATATTCCGGGATTGGGATGGACATTCCGTGGAACCTCCGGCACTTCAACAGCGATCCGGAAAAGGTCTACCACTGCGTGCTCAGGGCTTTCGACGCGGGCGCGGACGGCGTGATGCTCTCGCGCCAGTATGACGAGATGCGGATTCCGAACCTTCGCGCCGCCGGGAAAGCGATTCGCGAGCGGGCGCCAGGGTAGAATGAGACTCTGCGCCACGCCGGTGGCTGAAGAGTTATTTTTGCGCGGCAACAGCAATGGGAAAAATAGACGAGAAGTCGAGGCGCAGTTTTATCGAGACGGCCGGCGTTGGTTTGGCATCCGGAGTATGGGCTGCCAGCCGCACGGCGGAAGCATCGCAGGCGGAAGTTCGCGGCGCCGACAGCGCCGGGCAAACGTCCGAATTCATCGCGGAGCCCGCGCGCCAGACCAAGGTCGTTGGCGATGTGGATGTCGTGGTTGTCGGTGGCGGAACCGCCGGGGCGGTCGCGGCACTTGCGGCAGCCCGGACAGGCGCGTCCACTCTCCTGATCGAGCAGTGTGGCACATTGGGTGGAATCCCTACCGTGGGCCGCATGGCGCTGTTGAATACCAACTTGCTCGACCCGCAATACCGCCCTACCAAAGGTGGGCTTACCCTGGAGATTCTCGATCGCCTGTGTCAAGTGGGCGGCACGCCCTACGCCGACATTCACGAGGCGCTCACAGGCCGTGGCACGTTCCCCAACTACCTTCCCGTGGACCCGGAGAAACTGTCCCTTCTCGAACTGAACATGCTTCGGGAGGCGGGTGTCAAGATGATGCTCCACACCGTTTTCTGCGACGCGCTGATGCGAGGTTCTTCGGTGGCGGGGGTGGTAGTGCAGAACAAGTCGGGCCGGCTCGCCGTTCGGGCGAAGGTCGTGGTGGATTCGAGCGGCGAGGCCGATGTGGCTGCGTCGGCCGGCGCCCCGTGCCTGATTGCGCCCAAAGTCGTTCCCAAAGTGGATCCCGACAGCAACAGTGCAGCGTCCAGATCCAGCAGACTAAGCAATAGTTGGGCAGTCCTCATGCGTCTGGGCGGAGTGGACATCAAGCGTGTCTTCGAGTGCTTCATGAGCCTCAAGAACGATCCGGATCCTTCCGAGTACGTGCGGTGGCTCGAACGCCAGATGGGTAAGAGCGCGGACCAGCTCAGACAGGAGGGACCACGGTGGGCGAGGCAACTGCTCCCGGACGATCCGGAGATCCAAGACCTCGCAAAGCAACAGATGTGGTTCAAAGAGGTCTGGGAGAAGAACGGTTTCTTCACTTACATGAAGCTGAACCACTTCCGCAACTATCTGCGCCAGGCGGTGGATCACGGCGACTTCCGCCTCACCTACTCCCTGCCGGGCGGCGGCCAGATGGCCCTCAACCACGATGGCCTCAATGCCGGGGCGTGGGGCCCCGATGTGGCATTGATCCATTTAATCGCGCCTCAGCATCTCAGCGCGGTGGAATTCGAGGACGTCACCGAAGTGGAAATCGCCTCCCGCAACCGGGTTTACGAGACGGCGGGCTTTCTGAAGAAATACATCCCCGGTTTCGAGCGCTCCTTCGTCATCGATATCAGCCCCGTGGCTGCGTCGCGGAACAGCCGCGCGATCGACGGCGAATTCTCCTTTACCGAGGAGAACACCTACCAGCCGAAAGACGATGCGATCTTTGTCTTCGGGACAGGATCTTACCTCAAGGCGTACGGGAGAACCTTTCAGGCTCCCTACCGGATGATGCTGCCCAAGCAAGTGGAGAACCTGCTCGTCGCGGGCGGGTGTGCCTCGTCCGCCGTGCGGGTTCGCAGCATGGTCGGCTGTATGGCCATGGGGCATGCGGCGGGGACCGCGGGAGCTCTCTGCGCGGCGAGCGGCGCAAAGCCGCGGGACATGGATATCCGGAAACTACAAGCGAGATTGCGGGCGCAGGGGCAGGTCCTGGCGTAGCCCGGCTTGCATCAGATCCCAGCGGGCCGGTTCACACGCCATTCGATGACTCCGCCTTCATACCAAGTGACATCTTCCGCCATGTAGTTGGCATCGGGCGGGCCAAGGCGGACGGCTTCCGGCGTTGGCTGCTTCGTATATGTCTTACCCTGCAGCGTAATGACCATGCGCAGAGCGGACGTCGCCACGGGCGCGAACTCCACGCGGTTGAACTTGTCCTTTTCGACGCCGTACGGGCCCGCATTGTTCACGGGCTTCCATTGGCCGCCGTCTTTGTACAGAAGCCGCCAGGTTTTGGGCAGGGGGCAATACTGCTTGTCGTCCTTCCAGTAAACCTCCACCGAGGCGACCGTTTCCGGTTTCGCGAAATCGTACTGAACCCAGGCCTGATCGCCGCTCTGCGGCCGCAGCCTGAGGTAATAGGAGGACAAATCCTCCGAATTCACCGGTTCGATCTGGTCCTGAATGGCGCGAATGTCGCCGCTTCCGTTTTGCGATAGCGGGTAGACATGGTCGGCGAAAATGGGCAGCTTATGGCCGGGATAGTTATCGAACAGCGAGCCGTTCCCGACCGACGACGTCGCGCGACTTGTGGATGCGATGGTGGGCGCCGGCGGGATCTCGGCTTTCGATTCCTGGCGGGCCAGCCACACCTCCATCTCCCCCGTGCCACGGTTTCCGAAGGCGTAATAGGGAATGGCGACGATCTCTTGTGGCCGCCTGGCGACCGACGCGCCGTCCGGGCCGCGGCCCAGGGCCAGCACCCTGCCGGTAAGCGTGCCGATGCCGCCCAGCAGGTCGCGGCGGTATTGGAAGCGGATATCGGCGTTGTCGGGGATTACCAGGTTGAATGCCCTGCCGCCGTTATCCATGCCTTCGGCGCAGTAGACCAGCGGGCCGCGCTCGAGGGCCACTCGCCCGCGGTCGTCCGCCACTTCGTCCCGAGCCAGCACTTTCTGAACCGGCATCGGAAAGCGCAGATCGATGGTGTCGCCGGCGGCCCACTCCCGTTCCATTTTCGCGAAGCCCTTTTCCATGGCGTACGACGCCGCACGGCCGTTTACCGTGAGAGTGAAGTTCGCGGCCGGTTCCAGGAACCGGTAGAGCAGGCCGGGCATCACCTCGTTCCTGGCCCATCCCGGAATACGGACGAACACCGCAAACCGCGCGCTCCGCTCCGGATGCACCACGATTTTCGTGCTGCCCTCCCAGGGGTAGCCGGTCCGCTGCTCGACGGTGACAGCAGTTTGCTTGAGCCGGAGCCGGGCCTTGCTACCAACGAACAGGTTGACGTAGGCGCCGCGGTCGTCATAGGCGTAGATCAAATTCCCCAGCGCCGCCAGCGTGCGAACGATGTTGGTCGGGCAGCAGTTCGGGCCGAACTCCGGCTGTCGGGCGAAGCTGCCATAGGTCTTGAGGGGCGCCTGGTATAGAAAGAGGTCGCCCCGGAGCGACACGCCGGCCAGGAGCGCATTGTAAAGCACGCGCTCGAGCACGTCGATGTACATCGCATCCTGGTGGAGCAGAAACATCCTGTGATTCCAGAAGACGTTCCCGCAGGCGGCGCAGATCTCGTTCCAGCAGGCCAGGTTGGGCAGGTCGAAGTCGTCGATGGCGTAGTTTTCCTGGTTGGCATAGCTGCCGACGCCGCCGGTGATGTACGTACGTTTGGCAATGGCGTCCCGCCAGATGCGGTCCGCGGCTTGATCGTACTCGCGATCGCCGGTGAAGGCAGCCAGGTCGGTCATCGAGCTGTAGAGGTAGGTGGCGCGAAGGCAGTGGCCGACGGCTTTGGTCTGGGCTTTGGCGGGCAAATGATCCTGGGCGTACTCGCCGTAGGAGACGCGCCCGCTTTCCTTCCAGTTGCCGCGCTCATCGAGAAGGAACTGGACCAGCTTCAGGTATTTCTCTTCGTGCGTGGCGCGGTACAAGCGCATCAGACCCAGCAGTTGACCCTCGTGGTTGGCGATGGTGTGGCTCTTGCCCGGTCCGAAAACGGAGTCCAACTGGTTGGCGCGATCGATGGCCACCTCCAGCAGCTTGCGATTTCCGATGGCCTCATAGCAGCCCACCGCGGCATGGAAGAGATCGCCGCCGCCGGCCCTGCGAAGCTGCTCGCCGGCGCGCAGGCGTTCGACCATTCTGTCCAGCCAGGTATCCACGCGACCTCTGAGGTCCGGGTCGGGCCTCTGCGCCAGGAAGTAGCAGGCCGCCTCGACGGTCTTGGCAGTCATCGCGAGATCCATGTTCGCGCCCTTGGCTTGCGAGAGATCGAGCAGGTAGGGAACCGAGATCGTTCGGACCGCGCGCATCCGCGGGACCCAGAAGGGGTCGGTGATCTGAACGTCCTGGTAGGAAACGGCCGTGACCGGGTAGCCTTTCCCAGCCTGGCCGGCCTGAGAGGACGCGAAAAACGGCAGAGCCGCCAGTGCGGCGGCGGAAACCACAAAAAGGATTTTCAAGGAATGACTCCCATCAAGTCTTGTTATATGACGGCGCCGCTGCGCCACGCAAACGTCGCGAAGCGGTGAACAATGGAGCGGGCGGGCTTGGCGATGTGTATAATACAAGAGTTACGCATGCCAAACACTGGTGATGGGCAGCAAAAGCCGCCGATTCAAAGCCTCGACCGCGGGCTGGTCATCCTGGAGGCGGTCGCCAAATCGAGCAATCCGGTTTCGTTAGGTGAATTGACGAGCCTCTTGGGCATCGACCGCAGCAGCGTTTTCAGGCTGGCCGGCACTCTGAAACGGCGCGGGTTTCTGGCTTATCCCACAGGCCAGAAAGATTACATCCTGGGGCCCACGTTGTGGCGTCTTTCCCATCAGTACGATTGGGGCATCATGCTGATTCGGATGTCTCGCGAGCACTTGAAGCAACTGGCGAACCAGACGAACGAGACGGTGCACCTGGCGATTCAGGAAGGCAAACACGCCCTTTTTATCGACCATGCCGTCACGAATCATGTGATCGCGGTTTCAGGTCAAACCGGCGAGCTGGTGCCCCTGTATTGCACCGCACATGGGAAAGCCCTGTTGGCCGACTTCGATGAACGGGAGTTGCGAACGCTTTTCGGGACCGCACCGTTGCGCGCCTACACCAAGCAGACTGTCGGCACGGTCGCACAACTGGCGAAGGACTGCGCTCAATTCAAGGAACAGGGTTTTGCCACCGACGATGGCGAGTTTCAGGAAGGAATCCGGTGCGTTGCCGCTCCGATTCGCGCCGATACCGGAATGATCATCGGCTCGATCGGCATCTCAGCCCCGGTGTTGCGTTTCCCAAAGGAGCGGTACGGCGCAGTCGGAGCGCAGGTACGAGCGGTGGCGGAGCAAATCTCAATTCGGCTGAGGAGTCCGCAGCGAAGGACCTGAAGCGCGGGGTATGCGCGCCGCGGACGCTTCCAGCACAGTTCCAGCGGGACTTCCCGCCCTGCACGGACCATCGCGGCGGTCGTCTGTCGATTTTGTGGCCCGGGCCCGGGAAAATTTCGTACAATGATGATTGCGCATTAAGCAACAAGCTTTTGGGGCGGTTCTTCCCGGCCCGGTTCCACGATTCGGACGCAAGGGAGTGAAGGATGGGCGCAATGGGAAAAAAGACGAGGGTGGCCATCGCTCACACGGAGGCCGATCTCGGCAAGCCGACGGAGTACACCGCGGAGCAATTGGATCTGGTGAAACAGATGATTCGGGACATTGCCGACCAGACCATGGGCGGGATGCCGAATATCGTCAAGAAGGGCGACAAGGTTCTGATCAAGATCAACACCGTGATCCCGGTTCCGGCAAATGAGGGCTTCACCACCGACCCGCGGATGCTCCAGGCGCTGATCGAACTGGTGCAGGAACAACAGCCGGCGCGGATCCAACTCGGCGAGCGATGCGCGATGGGCGGCGACACGAGGAAGGCGATGGAGGTCTGCGGGATCGCCGAAGTGGCGGAGCGGACGGGCGCGGAACTCTGTCCCTTCGACCATGTTCCCTTCGATATGTACAGCATCGACCGGCCCATCAGTTTCAACGAGTTTCCGGTACCCCGCCCAGTGCGCGAAGCCGACGTGTATATCGGTCTGCCCAAGATGAAGCTTCACTTGCACACCACCTTCACGGGCGCCATGAAACTGCAGTTCGGCAACCTGCCGGATTACGACTGGATGGCGCGTTGCCATCGCGACGACATCCATCAGAAGATTGTGAACCTCACCCGCGCGGCCAATCCGAAGTGGTTCGTGATGGACTCGCTGTATGCCGGCCAGGGTAACGGACCGTTCAGCGCGTACCGCGACGACCTGATCAAGGACTTCAACACAATCTGCGGCGGTCCGGACCCGGTGGCCGTGGATACGGTCTGCGAGGCGTTGATGGACTGGGACTATCCCGGGACGAATGTGGCGTCCACGGTGTTGGGCGCGGCCGAGGGGTTGGGCACCAACCGCATGGAGGAGATCGAACTCACCGGGGCGCCGCTCGACCGCGTGAAACGGCGGTTCCGGCGGCCGAACACCATCCTGCAAGGGCAATTCCCGAATGTGAACTTGACCATGGGTTCGACGTGCGAAGCGGGATGTAAAGCGATCGTGCGCAATCAACTGGATCAGTTGCAGGCGGATGGCACGCTGGGCAGGCTGGAGCGTCCCCTGCACATATTCACGGGTCTGCAATTCGATTCGCACACCCAGCCGGTGGAAGGCGATGTGATCGTCGTCGGCGACTGCGCCAAAGGCATGCTGGAGAGATATCCCGACGCGAAGTATTGGGGCAGTTGTGAGAAGTACCCGAACTGCACGCCCATCTGGGCGAATCGCCCGGACGAGAGCATTGCGGCTTACGTCAGGCACCTGCTGGAGGTGCGGAGCGCCGTGGGAGCGCGGCGGTAGAGCCGCATCCACGCGAGCCGATTCGATTGAGGTCATCCAATGAGCTTACCTATCGTACATGAAAGCGACGTAGAAGAACTGGCGCTGCCGGGCCGGCACCTCCGCTGGCTGGTGACGGCCGACCGTCTGAATGCCGTGCATTGTTCCGCTTGTGTGGTTCGAATCGCACCCGGCCAGACGGTGAAGCCCGCGCACGCCCATCCCAACGGCGAGGAAGTGGTCTACATCGTTCGCGGATCCGGCCGGGTGGCGATCGATGGCGTGGTTGGCCAGGTGAAAGAAGGGACGGTGGTGCTCTTCCCGCAGGGTTCCGTGCACATGCTGCAGAATAACGGCCCCGACGAGCTGAAAGCGGTCTGCTTCTATGCTCCGCCTTCCGACCTCGGCACCTACAAGTTCTACGAGGACGTGGAGTTTCCCGCCTGACCGGTGGAGCGTCATGCGAGTTGTGGTCATAGGTGGCACCGGACATATCGGGACGTACCTGGTTCCGCGGCTGGTCGAGGCCGGCCATGCCGTCACCTGCGTCAGCCGGCGTAAACGGCAGCCGTATCAGGGCCAGGGCGCCTGGGGGCAGGTGGCATTCGCGGAACTCGATCGCGCGGCGGAAGAAGCCGGCGGGAACTTCGGCGAACGGGTGGCTGCGCTCGAACCGGATGTCGCGATCGACCTCATCTGCTACACGCCGGAAAGCGCCCGGCAATTGGTGGAGGGTCTGCGGGGCCGCATCCGGCACTTTCTCCATTGCGGAACCATCTGGGTGCACGGACCCAGCGTCCAGGTCCCCACCACCGAGGAGGAACCGCGGCGGCCCTTCGGCGAGTACGGCTGCCGGAAGGCGGCCATCGAAACCTACCTGCTGGAGCAGGCGCGAGGCCACGAGTTCCCGGCCACGGTTCTGCATCCGGGACACCTGGTCGGTCCCGGCTGGGCTCCGCTGAATCCCGCCGGACATTTCAACCCGGAGGTCTTCTCGGCGCTGGCTTCCGGCCGGGAGGTCTGCCTTCCCAACCTGGGGATGGAGACGGTCCATCACGTCCATGCGGACGACGTCGCGCAGGCCTTTGTGCGCGCGGTGGCGCGCCGGGGCGCGTCCATCGGCGAAAGCTTCCACGTTGTCTCTCCGGCGGCCTTGACCTTGCGAGGGTACGCCGAGCGCATGGCCAACTGGTATGGCCGTGAGCCCCGTTTGACCTACCTGCCCTGGGAGGAATGGCGGCGGCACGTCACGGAGAAGGAAGCGGCGGCGACGTGGGACCACATTCTTCATTCCCCCAACGTCAGCATCCGGAAGGCCCGCACGCTGCTGGACTACGAACCGCGTTACAGTTCTCTCGAAGCCGTACAGGAGTCGGTGAGATGGCTGGATCAGAACCAGGCGATTCACGTACAGCGACCTGCATAGATCGGGGATGAAAGGGTGGCGGCTGGGTGAATGTACTTCTCTCCATGCGGCGGATCAGGAAAAGCTTCCTCGGCGCGCGTGCGTTGGTCGACGGCAACCTGGAGGTTTCGCGCGGCGACATTCACGCTTTGTGCGGCCGCAACGGCGCCGGAAAGTCGACTCTTCTCAACATCCTCATGGGCTTTCAGCGGCCGGATGAGGGCGCCATCCTCATTGAGGGCCGCCCGGTGCGCTTCGCGGACGCCAGGCAAGCCTTCGATGCGGGAATCGCCATCGTGCAACAGGAGCTCAGCGCGGTCCCCAATCTGACCGTGGCGGAGAACATCTTTCTGGGAGCCGAGCCATGCCGCCGCGGATTCGTGGATTTCCGCCAGCTCAACCGTAACGCCGAGGAACTCCTGGCGTCCCTGGGATTCGACATCGATCCCAAGGCAACCATGAGCAGGTTGAGTGTGGCGTTGCAGCAGTTGGTGGAAATCGCCAAAGCGTTGTCCCACCGCAACGCCGATATCCTGGTTTTCGATGAACCCACCTCCGCCATCGGCGCCAAGGACACGTTTCGCCTGTTCCAGGTATTTCGGTCCCTGGCGGCCGGCGGTAAAGGCATCATCTTCGTCACCCACCGCATCGACGAGATCTTCGCCGTCGCCAATACCTACACCGTCTTGCGGGACGGGGCCCGCGTCGCCGCCGGAAAAATCCGTGAGATCACGCGGGAACAGTTGATCGAATCGATGATCGGGACAGAGATCGGAAGCGGAGCGGTGAAGAGAGACTCTCGCCCAGGCAACCCGCTCCTGGAAGTGCGGAATCTGACGCGCGCGCCGCATTTCGCTGAAATCGAGTTCACTCTGCATCAGGGAGAAGTGCTGGGCATCTTTGGATTGACCGGGGCGGGCCGCACCGAGGTTCTCGAGACTATTTATGGCCTGGCGAGAGCCGATGCGGGCGCCATCACCATGGAGGGCCGGCTGCTCCGGAGCGGCGACGTCACCGGCGCCATGGAGGCTGGGATCGCTTATGTGAGCGAAGATCGCAAGCGCGCCGGGCTGGTGCCCTCGGCCACGGTGGGAGAGAATCTGTCGCTCGCCATCCTCAGACGTCTCCAGAAATGGGGCCTCATCCAGGCCCGCCGGGAACGGGCCGCCATCGGCTGGGCGATGGAGACCCTGCGGATCGACCCTCCCGACCCCGGGCAGTTGGTCGGGCGCTTGAGCGGCGGCAACCAGCAGAAGGTCGTGCTCGGCCGTTGTCTCTTGACCGATCCGAAAGTCCTTCTGCTCGATGAGCCTACCCGCGGCGTGGATGTGGGCGCGAAGCGGGAAATCTATTCACTGATCTCCAACTTCACGAAATCCAACGGCGGGGTAGTGATGGTCTCTTCGGAAATCGAGGAAATGATGGAAGTGTGCGACCGGATTCTGATCCTTCGCCGCGGACGCCTGGTTGAAACCTTGTCAGGCGCCGCGCTCACACCAAACAGGCTGATGATGGTCGCAGGTTAGGAGGTAGAGCCTTGCACACGGAAGAACCTGTGGAAGCTCCGGAACGCGCGCCCGCCGGAACCGTCCCGCCCCGCAGGACGGGCGCGCTCGCCCGCGTGAAGAATTACGGCATTGTGATCGCCTTCATTCTTCTCTGTATTCTGATCGGAGCGATCTGCCAGTACCGGGTGGCCCGGGGCGAATGGCCGGAGAACGCCTTTGTCACCATCGATAATTTCCTTCTGATTCTATATCAGGTCTCGATTAACGGCATTCTTGCGGTCGGCATGACCATGGTCATCGTCTCGGGGGGCATCGACCTATCGGTTGGATCCGTGCTGGCGTTCGCCGGAATGCTGGCCGCCTCGTGTGCCACTGGGTCCGCCGCCGCGACCCCTTGGAGCGGGACGTATCCCGTGGCGGTTGCGGTTTTCCTGGCGTTGCTGGGAGGCGCGGCCTGCGGCGCCCTGAACGGCTGGATCATTGCGCGATTTCGCATCCAGGCATTCATCGCCACGCTCGGAATGCTGCTGGCGGCGCGCGGCTTTACCATGTCGCTCACCGGGGGCAATCCCATTTCCAGCCTCAGCCCGCAACTCCGCTGGTTCGGCGTGGGGACGGTCTGGCGGGTACCGGTTCCGATCGTACTTTTCCTGGCCGTTTTCGCGATGGCCTGGGTGGTTCTGAATCGGACCGTCTTCGGCCGCTATGTATACGCCGTCGGAGGTAACGAAAAGAGCGCACGCACCTCGGGCATCCGGACCAAGTGGGTGAAGCTGGGGGTCTACACGATCTCCGGTCTGCTGGCCGGATTGGCCGGGATCGTATTGACCGCCAAAACGGGATCCGCGCAGACCAATGCCGGCAGTTCTTACGAGCTGGACGCCATCGCGGCCGCGGTGATTGGCGGAAGCAGCCTGTCGGGCGGCGTGGGAACGCTCTTGGGAACGCTGTTCGGCGCCTTGATCATCGGCGTGATGAACAACGGGCTCGACATTCTGGGGGTCGAAAGCTTCTACCAGCTCATCGTGAAAGGAGCCCTCATCGTAGGTGCGGTGATCGCGGACTCCTCCCGCGCGCGCGCCGATGTCTGATGCTATGCTGTACTCGAAATGAACCAGCCACAGTGCTTCGGGTGCGCGTTCGCCGCCCTGGCGGCTTCCGCCCTGCTCCTCGCCGCGCCTCCGAAGAGAGTCAAGATTGCCGTGCTGATGTACGGCAACAAGGCGGAATTCGTGCAGTTGATGCAGCGCTACGGCAGGCAACACCCGGCGGTCACGTCGAACCTGGCCGAGCTTACCTTCTACGATGGACGCTACGACGCCTCCGTGCAGAACGACCAGGCCCAGTTGGCCATCAATTCGAAGTACGACGCCATAATCGTGAACCCCATGGACTTCGAGGCCAACGTCGAGGTTGTCCGAAAAGCGCGAAGGGCGCATGTTCCCGTGGTGGTCACCAATGCCCGCCTGCACACGGAAGAGATGAACGCGGAAGTGGGGTCCGATGACGTCCTCGGCGGGTACCTGGAAGCCCGGAACGTACTCCAGAAGTCGGGCTGCAAGGGCAACGTGGTCATCATAGAAGGCCCCAAGGGCGGCTCGGGGGAAATCCAACGCGGGCAGGGCAACATGAAAGCCATCTCCGAATGCCCCGCCGGGTCCGTGAAGATCCTGGAGCGCAAGACCGCCAACTGGTCGCGCGCCGAGGCCCTCGACGTCATGCAGAACTGGCTCTCCAGGCACCGCGGAAAAATCGACGGCATCATCGCCCAGAACGACGAGATGGCCCTGGGCGCCATCGAAGCCATCAAGTCGGCGGGGCTGAACGTCCACAGTTTCCACATCGCCGGGATCGATGGCGTGACCGATGCCCTCAACGCCGTGAAGCAAGGAGAGATGACGTCGATCCTGCAAGACGCCAAGGCCCAGATGCAGGCCAGCATCGATATCGCCATGCGCGCGGTCGAGGGTCCTGGCTACAAGCCTCTTTCCCCTATCTGGAAGCAGTACGCCAACAGCCTCCAGTGGAACGACGGGCAGAGCAAACACTACGCCATTCCGTGGACCGTTGTCACCCGCGACAACGCGGATGAGTTGTTGCAGGGCCGAAAGTAACCGGGGGTCTGGACGGCGTGCGAAGAGAGGGCCGCGACACCGACAACAGGGCTCGAATCTCGCGGTTGAAATCCTGTTCAAATCGTTCAAATTTCCTTGACTTCGAGTCGAATCACCCATACAATGCAGGTGACTAACCTGACAAGCAAAGCGCATTGTATAATACGCACACGCTTCTAGGCGGGCTGAGTAATTTTGAATGTGAGAGGAGTTGGGCTTCATGGGTGGCAAATCATTCGCACTGAAGGCTTCGATCTTGCTGGCGGGTATCGCGCTTCTCGCCATTGCCTGTTTAGGCCAGACGTTTTACGGTTCGATTGTGGGAACCGTAACCGACGCGTCGGGCGCCATTTTGCAGGGTGCAACGGTTTCATTGACCAACAACGGAACCGGCGAGCGCCGGAGCGCTCCGACCGGGGCGGACGGCATTTTCCGGTTTGTCGATCTGGTGCCGGGCAATTATAAGCTGGACATTGAGCAGAAAGGGTTTAAGCACTACACCCGCGATCAGATCCAGGTGAACGTGGAAGCTACCGTCCGAGCGGATGTCTCGATGCAGGTGGGCGAAGTGACGCAGTCGTTCCAGGTCACCGCCGAAGCGGCGCTGCTACAGACGGAAAGTGCGTCGCTCAGCCAATCTGTGGCAGCGCGGACCGTCCAGGAGCTTCCCTTGAACGGACGCAACGTCCTGAACCTGGTGACGATGGTTCCGGGTGTGATACCCCAAGCAAGTTCCGACGGGAGCTTGACCGGGAAGAACGTGTTCGCGGCGGGTAACTATCAGATTGGCGGCGGCACGGCGAACCAAAGCGCCACGCTGTACGACGGCATCCCGATGACCACCACCTATGGCAACCTGGTGGCGCTGGTGCCGAGCCAGGATTCGGTTTCCGAGTTCCGCGTCCAGACCAATAACAACAGCGCGGAATACGGCCGGTTTACGGGCGGCGTGATCAACATGGCGTCCAAATCCGGAAGCAACCAGTTCCATGGCGACACCTTTGAATTCCTGCGCAACAAGGTTCTGAACGCGAACACGTTTTTCGCCAACGCCGCCGGGCTCAGCAGGCCGCCGTTCGTGCAGAACCAGTTTGGGAGCAGCATCGGCGGGCCGGTCAAGAAGGACAAGCTGTTCTTCTTTGCCGCCTACGAAGGTTTCCGGCAGCACGCGGGCAACACCTTCACCGATACGGTGCCGACCACGCAGATGTTGAAGGGCGATTTCTCCGGTTACCTCAATGGGTCCGGCGGGCTGATCACTATCTACGACCCGCTGACCCAGTGTGGCCAGTACAACAACGGGGCCTGCCCGGCCACCGGGGCGCAGCGCACGCCGTTCCCCGGCAACGTCATTCCCACCAACCGGATCAACCCGGTGTCGCTGGCTTACGTGAACTACCCGGCCTTTGCGCTGCCCACCGGCTCAGGCGCGAATTTCACGCACAATTTCAACTTCAACCGGAATGTCGCGACGGGCGGAAGCAACGACCAGGGCAACTTCCGTGGCGACTGGAACGTGAGCGACAATCAACGCATCCTGGCGCGCTATACGCGCTGGAAGTCGGCCAACCTGCCGGTGAACACCTACGGCAACGGCTTCCTGCAGGGCGACCCGTACTCTCCCGAGGGCTTCATCACCGACCAGGCCGTTTTGGCCGACACCTTCTCCCTGAGCCCCACCACGATCTTCGATGTCCGGGCGGGGTTCATGCGCTGGTTCTACGGCCGGACTCCCGGCCACGTCGGAACCGACTTGGCGAAGACCTTCGGCTTCCCGGCGTATATGAATACGATCGACGCGGGCAACGGGTTCAGCAATTCGTCTACGCCGCCGTATCTGTCGATTAGTGGTTATAACTTCATTGGCGGCGGGTTGCTTTACTCCCGCGACAATACCTACACGCTTACCACCAGCCTCGTCAAGATCATCGGCCGCCACACCTTGAAGTTCGGCGCCGAGTGGCGCCGCATGGACATCAACTACTTCCAGAACAACCAGCCGGGCGGCGTCTACACCTTCGACAACCTGTTCACCGCGGCAAGCAATGCGGGCGGCGGAACGGGCGGCAGTTTCGCCTCCTTCCTGCTGGGGGACGTGGCGAGCGGGATCCAGCAGATCGCTCCGTTTACGGCGGGCGGCATGCACTACCAGGGATACTACGCCAACGACGCGTTCCAGGTGGGCTCAAGGCTCACCGTGAACCTGGGCGTGCGCTGGGAGATCCCTGGGGTTTACACCGAACGGTTTAACAACCTGGTTACCTTCGACCCGACCCTGGTCAACCCGGTAACGGCGAATGCGCCGGTCAACGGCCAGCCGCTTAAGGGCGCATTTGTCCTGGTGGATACGCCGGGCCACCCGGAGCGCGGCCTCCGCCCGGAGCAGTGGCACTTGTTCGCGCCCCGCATCGGCCTCGCCTACCGCTTGAGCGATAAGACGGTGATCCGGACGGGCGCCGGCGAGTTCTTCGCCCCGGCCAACATAAACTTTCCGGAAGGGCCCTGCCAGTCGCCGGTCAACTACATCATCAACCAGATGGTCTCTACGAACAACAGCTCCATAACCCCGGTGAACACGTTCAACAATCCCTTTCCAAACGGCTTCGTATATGCGCCGGGGCGCAATCCGAACTTCCAGCAACGGCTGCTTGGCGTGGCCAGCGTCAAATTCCCGCTGGAAAACATAAACTACCCGTACACCATGCAGTGGAACTTCACCATTCAGCACCAGTTCCGCGGCGACGCGGCTGTCGAGGCTTCCTATGTGGGACTGAAAGGGACCAACCTGTCGCAGGGCGCGTACCAGATCAATGCCATTCCGACCTCGCTGCTGTCTATGGGAAGCGCGCTGCAGCAGCAGGTGCCGAACCCGCTCTACGGCCTCGCCTCGAATGGTACGATCACGCAACCGACGGTGCAGCGGGGACAACTCCTTCTGCCCTTCCCGCAGTACACCTCGGGAGCCGATCCCGGGGCCTACATGGGCAACAGCACCTATGAAGCGCTCCAGGCCAAGGTGGAGAAACGGTTCTCTTCCGGCGGCATGCTGCTGGCAGCCTATACGTTCTCCAAAGTCATCTCGAACGTGGAAACGCTGACGACCTGGTTGGATACGAATGCCACCAGCGGCACTGGACTCGGCGGCATCCAGGACTGGTACAACATGCGCGGCGAGCGCGCGATCTCCAGCTTCGATTCTCGCTCGCGCCTCACCGTCAGCTACGTGGTGGATCTCCCATTCGGCAAGGGAAAGAAATTGTTGCCGGGAGTGAAGGGCGTGGCGGACAAGATCGTTTCGGGTTGGGGCGTCAACGGCCTGACCACCTTCCAGGATGGCTTCCCGCTGGCCTTCACCGCGACCCCGAACCTGACCGGCTTTAACACCGGCTTGCGGCCCAACGTGGCAGCCGGCTGCAACCCCGTCATCGGCGGCGCGATCCAACAGAGGCTGAACAAGGACTTCAACACCGCCTGCTACTCGGTGCCGGGAATTTGGACCTTCGGCAGCGAAGGGCGCACCGACCCGGTACTGCGCGGCGCCGGAGTCAACAACTGGAACGCCTCGATTTTCAAGAAGACGGCCATCTCCGAGCGCTTTAACCTGGAGTTCCGCGCGGAGGCCTTCAACCTCTTCAACCGGGTGCAGTTCGGCAACCCGGGCCTGGTCGCCAGCACCGCCGCGGGCAACACCTTCGGAATTATCTCGACGCAATTGAATTCGCCGAGGCTGATCCAGCTCGCGCTTCGGCTGACGTACTGAATTCAGGTGACTCAGGCCAGAACGTAGCGGAGAGTCACCGCGACCGGTTTGTCAGGGCTCTTGCGTCCTCCAAGGGCCCTGACAATTTCCACATGCCCGCCCTCTACCGCCAACTCGCGCCAAATCAGCGCGCTGCCTCTGGAGCAACCCCCGGTTTGCGGAATCGCTGGCGTCCTTTTCAAATCCCCTTGACTTCGAGTCGAATCCCTCTTACAATTCAGGTAACTAGCCAGCCAAACAAAGCGTATTGTATAATGCGCAACGATTGTCTGGCGGGCTGAGTAACCTCAACGTGGGAGGAGTTGTGCTTCATGGGTAGCAAATCTAGCGTGCTGAAAGCATTAGTTGTGGCGGCGATTCTCGCCGCAGTCTGTCTGGGCCAGGGGTTTTACGGTTCGATTCTCGGAACCGTGACTGACCCGTCGGGCGCTGTCTTGCAGGGGGCGAGCGTCACATTGACAAACGCCGGGACCGGCGAGCGCCGCACTGCTGCGACCGGGTCGGACGGCATCTATCGGTTTGTCAATCTTGTGCCTGGCAACTACAAGTTGGATATCGAGCAGAAAGGTTTTAGGCATTACACTCGCGACCAGATCCAGGTGAGCGTGGAAGCCGTCGTTCGCGGGGACGTGGCGATGCAGGTGGGCGATGTGACGCAGTCGTTGGAGGTGACCGCCGAAGCGCCGCTGTTGCAGACCGAGAACGCCACCCTCAGCCAGGTGGTGTCGGATCGCCAAGTTCAGGAGATGCCGCTCAACGGCCGCAACGTTCTGAACCTGGTCAACATGGTACCGGGAGTTGTACCCCAGGGCAGCTCCGATGGCAGCCTGACCGGAAAGAACGTGTTCGCGGCGGGCAACTACCAGGTGGGCGGCGGCACGGCGAACCAGAGCGCCACGCTGTTTGACGGCATGCCGATGACCACCACTTACGGCAACCTGGTGGCCATGGTGCCGAGCCAGGACGCGGTTGCCGAATTCCGCGTGCAGACCAACAACAACAGCGCCGAATACGGCCGCTTCACGGGCGGCGTGATCAATATGACGTCCAAGTCCGGTACCAATTCGTACCATGGCGACGTCTATGAGTTCTTCCGGGCCAAGGTTCTGAATGCGAATACGTTTTTCGGCAACAAGTCCGGACTGTCCCGGCCGCCGTTCACACAGAACCAGTACGGCTTCGGCATCGGCGGACCGATCAAGAAAGACAAGTTGTTCTTCTACGGAAACTGGGAAGGTTACCGGCAGCGGGCCGGCAACGTCTTCACTACAACCGTGCCGACGCTGGAGGAACTCAAGGGCGATTTCTCCAAATACTATGCTTCAAACGGCCAGGTGGTCGCCATCTACGACCCGCTGACCCAGTGCGGCGCGTATGGCAACGCCGTCTGCCCGGGCGGCACCACCGCGCAAACCTACAAAGCCGGGGCGGCGCGTACGCCGTTCCCCAACAACTTCATTCCCGCCAGCCGGGTCAATCCGGTAGCGCAGGCTTACGTGAATTTCCCGGCGTATGGCGCCCCCAATGGTCCGGGCGCTCAGTACACCTATGTCTCTAACTACAACGTGAACCGCTCCACGGGCGGCAATAACGACCAAGCCACCGAGCGCGTCGACTGGAACGTAAACGACAGGCAGCGCGTTCTGGCCCGCTATACCCGCTGGGGGTCGTCCAACCTGCCGGTGGACACCTACGGCAACGGTTTCCTGAACGGCGACCCGTATTCTCCTGAAGGTTTTGTCACGGACCAGGCGGTTCTGGCGGACACCTACTCTTTGTCCCCCACGACGATCGTGGACGTCCGGGCCGGGTTCATGCGCTGGTTCTACCACCGCGTCCCGGGCTTTACGGGCTACGACATGACGAAGCTCGGCTACCCGTCCTACATGAACCAGATCAGCACGGGCAACGGGTATGCCAATTCGAATACGCCGATGTATATGTCCGTTAGCGGCTACAACTTTATCGGCGGCGGGTTGCTGGGCTCGCGCGACAACATCTACACGCTGACGGGCAGCCTGACGAAGATGGTCGGCAAGCACAGCATCAAGTTCGGCGGCGAGGCGCGCCGCATGGATATCAACTACTTCCAGAACAACCAGCCGGGTGGCGTCCTCACGTTCGACAACCTGTTCACCGCCTCCAACGCGAACGCCGCCACCGTGACCGGGGCCTCGACGGGTGCTTCCTTCGCGGACTTCCTGCTCGGCTACCCGGCCAGCGGCATCCTCCAGATCGCGCCATGGACCGCGGGCGGCATGCATTACCAGGGCTACTACGCCAACGATGCCTGGCAGGCAACCTCGAAGCTGACCATCAACTACGGCGTCCGCTGGGAGATTCCGGGTGTTTATACCGAGCGCTTCGATCGCCAGGATGTGTTCGATCCGTACCTCGCGAATCCAGCGCTCAGCGGCGTGACCCTCAATGGGCAGCCGGTGCTGGGCGCGTATGTCCTGGTGAACTCGCCGGGCCATCCGCAGCGCGGCTTGTATCCGGAGCATTGGACGGGTTTCGCGCCCCGCGTGGGCATCGCCTACCGCCTCAACGATAAGACGGTGATCCGGACCGGCGCGGGCCTGTTCTTCCCGCCGGGAAACATCCAGTTCCCGGAAGGGCCGACGCAGGCGAACGTCAACTACCTCATCAACAATGTGGCCAGCACGATCGACGGAGAGGTAACCGCGCTGAACCCGATGAGCAATCCGTTTCCGAACGGGTTCCTGTTTACTCCGGGGCGCAACTCCAACTTCCAGTCGGTTCTGCTCGGCATCAGCGGCAACACGGAGATGGGAGACCACAAGTGGCCGAGCACTTACCAGTGGAACTTCACGCTCCAGCGCCAATTGCCCGGCAACTTGGCTGTCGAGGCTTCTTACGTGGGGCTGAAGGGCACTCACCTGCCGCTAGGCAACCAACAAATCGATCAGATCAATCCGAGCTATATGTCCCAGGGTACCGCGCTGAAAACCCTGGTGCCGAATCCGTTCTACGGCAAGGTCCAGAACGGCATCCTGACGGCGGCGACCGTCGCGCAAGGGCAGTTGCTGCTGCCATTCCCGCAGTACACGTCGGCTCTTGATCGCGGCGGCTACATCGGGCAAAGCTCCTACCAGGCCCTCCAGGCCAAGGTGGAGAAGAGGTTCAGCGATGGCGGCACGCTGCTGGCGGCGTATACGTTCTCGAAGATCATGTCCAACGTGGAAACGTTGACCTCGTGGCTGGATACGACGGGTGTTGCCGCTATCCAGAACTGGTACAACATGAAGGGCGAGTACGGGCTCTCGAGCTTCGACTCGCGTTCGCGCCTGACCGTCAGTTGGGTGGAAGACTTCCCCATCGGCAAGGGGAAGAAGTTGTTGCCGGGAGTGAAAGGTATCGCCGACAAAGTGATTTCGGGCTGGGGCATCAACGGCCTGGCCACTTTCCAGGACGGCTTCCCCCTGGGCATTACCGCGAGCCCGAACACTACCGGGTTGAACACGGGCTTTCGGCCGAACGTGACACCCGGCTGCAGCCCGGTCCTCAGCGGCCCGATTCAGAGCCGCCTGAACGGATACTTCAACACGTCATGCTATAGCGTGCCGACCGCTTACACCTTCGGTAACGAGAGCCGCACGGACCCGGCCCTGCGCGGTCCCGGAACCAACAACTGGAACGCGTCGATCTACAAGAACACCAGCATCACCGAGCGGTTCAAGCTCCAGTTCCGTGCCGAGGCGTTTAACCTGTTCAACCGCGTGCAGTTCGGCAACCCGAACACGGTGGCGACCACCGCTAGTGGCGCCTCCAACACGTTCGGGATCATTACCAGCCAGTTGAATTCGCCGCGATTGATTCAGCTCGCGCTTCGGCTGACGTTCTGAACACATACTATAAATGAGGTGACTCGAGGTGGCGAGTCACCTCATTCAAATAACGGAGATCAAGGTATGAACGACAAGAATATCTCGCGGCGTGATGTCATGGCCGCATCCGCCGGTGCCGCGTTGCTTCCGCTCGCGGCGACCTGCACTGCGAGCGCGCAGGCGCAAGCGCCGCAGCCGTCGCAAGCGGCCCCGCAAGGCCCACCGCGCCCGGGCGCGCCCGGCGCTCCTGGTGCTCCCGGACCGGGGATGATCCCGCCCGGGTTCCGGCCTCTTCAGGGCGAGTTCTTCTATCCCTCGGATGGCTCCAACAAGCCGCTGGGCGTGGGCAGAGGCATACACCCCGGCAGGGTTTCCTGGGTGCATAATCCGGAGGTCGCTACCTGGGATGGCAAGACCGGAGAGTGGTGGGACGATGCCAACACCAATGGACCTTTGGTCGAGCGCATGGTATCCAAAAGCCTCCAGAACCTGTCCGGCGGGAAGAACGACAAGGAGGCCTGGGACGCTCTCTTCCGTTACTTCAACAAGACGCGCAACGGGGCGGACGCCGGCTACAAACCGGGTGAGAAGATCACCATTAAGTTCAATTCGAATTACGACCACAAGAAGGACAACTGGCTGGCAGCGACGAAGAAGGGGATGTGCAGCCCTCATGTGATCAATGCCTTGGTCAGGCAACTGGTCAACGTCGCGGGGGTGCCGGGAAAGGATATCACCATTTACGACGTGGCGGACGGCCGCTACATCGGCGATCCCATTTACAACCGGATCCGGGCCAATGGAGATGCCTTCCGGGACATCACCTTCATGTGCAATACGAAAATGGCCGGCGAAGGACGCATCGCACCGATTCCGGACAGTACCGACCCGCTGCACTTTTCCGACCCGGAAATCGCCAAGACTCTTCACCCGATATTGCGCGTTCCCACGCTGGTGGTGGAAGCCAAGTACCGCATCAACCTGGCGAACTGGCGGGCGCACGAGGTGGCTGGGGTGACCTTGACCACCAAGAACAACTTCGGCTCCATCTACTGGGAGCATCTGGATTACTGGGGACCCAGGCCGTTTCACGCCGGCTGGATCCAGAAGACCAGGCCCATGGGTTCGTACAGCGTCTTCACCGACATCATGGCCCATAATCAACTCGGCCGCAAGAATATGCTCTACATGATCGACGGACTGTATACGGCCGAGCACTCCGAAATGGACGTGGTTCGCTTTGTCTCGTTCGGCGACCATTGGACGTCCAGCATTTTGATGTCGCAAGATCCGGTGGCCATGGACTCGGTAGGTCTCGACTTTCTACGGTCCGAACCGCGACAACCCCAGGTGCGCGGCAACCCGGATAACTACCTGCACGAAGCGGCGCTGATCGAAAAGCCGCCCTCCGGGACGGTGTACATGCCCAGCGGCGAGCGGCTGTCGAGCCTGGGGGTGCACGAACACTGGAACAATCCCTCGGAGAAGAAGTACTCGCGGAACCTGGGGAAAAACGAAGGCATTGAACTGGTGGCGCTGAAGGCGTAGTGGGGCAGGCGATAAAATAGCTCTCTCGACAGGCACTTTCGCAGGCTTTCTGATTAGGGCGTAGTTTCCCAGATGAGGACTTCGGGGGCCTTTCCGGCCACTTCCACAGCTTGGGCGTTTACCGTCAAGTTGACCCGCGTTCCAGATTCGCTTTGCCAACGTAACGTCCTTTATGTCGCGCCAAGATGCGGCACTTTCACGGCGAGCGAGCGCCCGCTGCTACACCGATACGGGAACACCCGCGCCAGCATGCCGCTGATAGTAGACACAGTGGGGTCGTAAGTAGCAGCTCGGGCAGTTTGGCCCTGTCGGCCTGCAGTAAGACTTTCCAACGTTCCACAGGGGCAAATCGAGTTGCCAAGGGTCCGCGCTAAGGTTTCGGGTCAGTTGGATGACCTTGGCTGCGTCGGCGCCGCTGATCTCCTCGCCGTAAACTGCGCGGCCGAGTACCCGGCGGAGATGAAGGTCCGCCTTCACGTCGCCCGAGTCGCCCCTGATTTGGCCGCAGTCGCGCAACGCACCCACGATCATCCGGGATATTTGATCGCCCGCTCCTAGGGCCCAGAGGTGAATGAGTGCCTCAAAGGGGGTTCTGCCCGACCAGATGTTCCGGGCGTCGCCGTCGTACCGAGCGCAGATGTCGTTGGCGATGCCCCACAGACGCTTGTAGCCCCCGTGAAACCGGTGCGGCCTGCCGTATTCCTCGTACTTTGAGTCCCACGTCTCCTTTGAGGAGGAACTTATTATCACCCAGACATTCTCTGGATCACCGAGTTTTTCGAGTTTGTCGACCAGATCCTCGCCTTTTTTCCACGCTACATCAGCGTCCGACTGCCAGTCGAGGAGACAACAGATCAGGAATCTGTTGGCAACCTTTTTCGAGCATTCCCTTCCTTCAAGGCGCGAAATTTCGCCCCAGTCCACTTTGCCGGCGCGGTTCTCCAAAAGAAGGGCGCCTATGTGTTGCAAATTGTCCGTCACGGTGCACGCTTACGGTTCTTAATCTATCAAATCCGCGACTACTTTGTTCTTCCGCCGATAATCCGGCGTCATGTCCACCTTGACGGGTTGTCCCCGACTCGTTGAATTGCCCGTATGCTGGCAATCTCCCCATACGGCGTTCGAGGAGATCAGATGCCGCCGGCATCGCCAGGTTGCGTGCTCCCCACGGCCTCTCTAGGCAACACCCGCCAAGGAGATGATCTTTCTCCTGACCGCTGGGGGAAAATCCACAAACACAAAGTGGCCTTTGTGATACAGATAATCCTCGCCGCTTTCATCGACAATCCGCACCAAATCGTCCTTGGCCGCCCTCGGATCGGGAAAAATGCGATAGACTTTGCCGGGGATGAGCGACGCCTCATAGTCGCTGTTGTCGATACAGATGGCGAAGGGCTTTGGTTGTGCTTTCATGATTCGTCCAAATATCGTTTGATTTTCAGATCTTTCTTCCCGATACCGTGCGCCTCATACCAGTGTAGCTCTACCCGGCGCAGAGCACCGTTCGGGAGCCGCACGGCGGCGGTGCCTTTCATCTTTCGCCAGCGGCCCGTGCCATAAGCCTTGCGGAGATAGGAGCGAATGCGGATGCTTGGGCCAGCCGCGATAACCTCCGAATTTGTTATGGGGCCAACGAGATCGAACTTCATTCTTCATTCCGTGCTGTACGACAATTTACCACGGACGGTGCATCGAAATGCTGTTTATCGTGAAAGGCAGACCGTTTCGCCACCTCCCCCCACGCGGTCCCCAGACGGCCTTCTGGGAAAGCACCGTCGATCTCAGGCATGCCTTCCGATTGCGGGCGAGTTTGGTTTTGGCGATCTTATCTTAACGTCTATGAGGCGTGTTGAGACCAGGCCCTCGCCTGCCTACCGCCTTTCGCCGTCGTTCCAATGCACCATGGGCAACCCCGGTGCCGGCGCGCGGAAATACGGGATGCGCTTGCCCTTCAGCGACCCGATATACGCTGTCCGCAGATCGGGCCCGCCAAAGGTGACGCTGGCCATCCAGGGCGCGATCCCAAGGCCAGTGGCAAACAACACGTCCTCGGTCACGTGGTTGGCGAAGAAGGCGCGCTCCAGGGCGTCCACCTTCTGCGGGTCGCCCTCGTCCAGCAGAAGCTTCAGATCGCCCTGCGGCGTCAGCACGAACAGCTTGTCGGAATAGACCATGGTTCCCCACAGGTTGCCAAAGCTGTCGAAGGCGATCCCGTCCGGCCAGGCACCCTTGCCGAGGTGGGAGGGGCCGAAGACCTCGCGCTGGCCCAGGTTGCCCTTTTCGTCCACACGCAGCCTGCTAATGCAGCCGCCGGTGGTCTCGACGACGTACAGGAACTCCTCCCGGGCATCGAACCGGATCTCGTTGGTGAAGCGGAACCCGTCGGCCACAATGCGGAAGGTGCCGTTTTCGTAGCGCGCGATATATCCGTCGTCGAGGTCCGTGCGCAGGGCGTGCATCCAGTTCTTGATCCGCGTGGAGACCGTGATCCAGATCCGATCCTGGGAATCCCGGAGCACGAAGTTCACCTTCCCGATGGGCTGGCCTTCGATGCTGTCGGCCAGCACGCGGGTGGTACCGTCCCGGGACATGACCTCCAGGCAATCGAGGCCGAAGTTGGAGATCAAGATGTCGCCGTTCCGGGCGAAGGCGAGGCCGTTCGGCAGGGTCCCCGTCAGAAAGCGATCGGCTTCACTGCCGGCATCCGTAAAGACGCCCGATCTCTTTTGCGTGATGATCTGCTGGGTTCCGTCGGGCCGGATCTGTGCCACCCCGCCCCGGGCATCCGCGGCCCAGAGCGTGCCGTCTTTTTCCGCCAGGATGCATTCCGGCCGCTGCAGATCGTGGCCGGCGTATTGAATACTCGATCGATCAATCTCGAAATCAGAGATGGGATTGACTGTCATGTACCCTCCGGCGAATGGTTTCGGCAAGCTGCGCGGGCGCCAGGCCGAAAGCATCCAGCAACTCCTCGTACATGCCGGAATGAATGAAGCAGGGCCGGCCATCCCGGCCCAGCGTGTTGATGGGGATCAGCCTGCCGGTATCGAGAGACGGCCGCCGCTGGAACAAAAGCTTCACCAGGTTCTGCCAGATGTAGCCGTTGTTCTGCTCCGCGATGCACAGCAGCTTTCCGGAATCGTACAGGCTCAGCAACAGCTCCGCGTCGATGGAAGGCATGTCCACCACGCCGACATGGAGACCTTGCCCGGCACAACTCTCCGCCGCGGCGAGCGCTTCGTGAACGCCGCGCCCGCTGCTCACGATTACCGCCGCCTCATCCGGAGCCTGCCGCAGGGTGTATCCCTTGCCGAATTCGAAGACAAAATCGGAGCCATAGAGCACCGCGGACGCGGCCCGCATCACGCGCACGTACATCAGCCCGCGGTTGCCGTCCATGATCCACTGCAAGATGCCCAGCAGTTGTTGGGGACACGAGACATCCACGATCTTCAAATGCGCCATGCCGTCGAAGATGGTGATGTCGTCATTGCCCATGTGGGTCGCGCCATTGGTGCGGGTCTCGAGATTCGCGGCCGTGGCCACGAAGGTCAGATCCAGGCCGTGCCCCTCGCTCAACCAGCCGTCTCGCGCCGCCATGGCCTCCAGGCGCTCCTGGTAGCCCACGGCGATGCGCCGCATCACCTTCCAGTCGAAGAAAGGACAGAAGGTGCTGACCCAGGCGTTATATCCCAGGGCGGCGAAGGCCTCGCCGATGTTCATCATGTTGGCCTCGGCCACGCCTACGTTCAGGGCGCGATACTGATCCACGGCGGCCACGCCGGCTTCGAGGCCGCTGGTGGAGGACAGGTCGGAATCGATCGAGACCACGCGCGGGTCGCGGGCAAACACCTTCATGGCCGCAGTGATGATCCCGCTGGCGCTCGACTCCTTGCTCATGTCGATGCGGGGCAGGGCTTTGGGGTCGTACTGGATGCGCTTGTCGCGGCCGGGAGCCCGTCCAGTGACGACGGGGCCGATCATCGCGGCGGCCTCCATTTCTCCGGAGGGGCCTTCCGTGATACGGATTCGCAAGCGCCGCGCCGCCGCCAGCAGTTCGTCCCGCAATCCCTCTTCCATGCGATGGAAAAAGGCGGTGAATTCACCCACCCGGGCGCGGCGCAACCCTGCCTGCAGCGTCAGTTCCTGCTCCGTGAGGGCATCGGGCATCACCACCTTATGCCCTTTCATGAAACTGGAAAAGGCGCCGTGACCCTTGGTGGTTTGACAGATGATCGCAGTGGGCTTGCCGTTGCGGTCGCCGTGCTTGAACTGGTCCAGGGCGGCGTAGACGCCATCGTATTCGGTGGCATCCACGCTCGACACCTGCCAGCCGAAGGCGTGGAAAACCGCCTCCAGGTCGGGCAAGGGGAAGATCAGCCGATCCACGATGTCCAGTTGGCCATGGTTGCGGTCCACCAGCACGCACAGGTTGTCCAGGCGCTTGTAGGCGGAGTACATGACGGCTTCCCAGATGGGGCCTTCCTGCAGTTCGCCATCGCCCGCCATGCAGTAGACATCGAACCTGGGACTGGTCTTGCCGGCCAGGGCGAAACCTTGCGCCACCGACAGACCCTGACCCAGGGGGCCGGTGGAAATGTGCACGCCGGGCAGAATCGGGCCGGGATGACCGTTCAGGCTGCTCGCGTAGGAGCGCGAGTTCCGCAGCACGGCGCGGTCGAAGTAGCCCAGCTCGGCATAGATGGATGCCAGGCTGGCTATGGCGTGCCCTTTGCTCAGGACAAACATGTCCTGCCCGCGCCTGGTCGGCTGTTCGACATCCAGATCGATGAAGCCGCCGTAGAAGAGCGAAACCAGGGGGATGACGGCAGAGAAGGCGCCGCCCGCGTGGATGCCTTTATCCACCGCGTCGCGGCACTGCTCCAGGGTCAGGATGCGGATATCGGAATCCTTGATCGCGAGCAGTTTCAGGATGCCCTGGCGCATCAGGCGCGCCCGCTCCGGCGCCCCGTCGCCAGACGAAGCAAGGCGTGCTGCTTGAACTGCCGTTTGAACGCTCATGCTACTTGCCTCCTGTGCTACACCAACGACCGGATATGGTCCGCCGGCCCGACGCCGGGGACGTTCGACTAACCCCCCAGGTGTTACTTCCCGATCCAGCCCCCCTCGGCGTGCAGGCTCTGCCCGGTGATGTAGGAAGACTCATCGGAGCAAAAGAACGCAGCCGCGGTTCCCATCTCGCGAATATTGCCGGCGCGCCCCATCGATATCTGCGCCAGGACCTGGGGCCGAATCTCGTCGTTCTTCATGACCCATGAGGTCATGTCCGTATCGATCAACCCCGGGTGGAGACAATTCACGCGGATGCCAAAAGGCATCATTTCGACGGACATGTTGCGCGTCAGAGCCTCCAGACCGAGTTTGGTGGGCGCATAGTGGGTGCGGCCCGGGAGCACTTTGGCGGCCTGTACGGAGCCGAGATGGAGGATCACGCCCTTGTGCTTCTCGGCGATTGCGCGGCGGCAATAGACTTGGGAAACGAGCCACGGAGCGCGCAGGTTCACATCCACCAGACGCGTCCACTGCTCATCGGTCAGCTCCAGAAACGGGACAATTGTTTCGATGCCGGCGTTATTCACCAGAATGTCGATGGGCCCCAGCTCTTTCCACACCCGGTCGATCATCGCCTCGACCTGAGCGCGATTCGGCACATCGGCCTGCACCGTCATCGCCCGGCGTCCCTTGGACCGCACATAAGCGGCGACATCTTCCGCCGCCTGAGCGCTGGCGAAGTAGTTGACAGCGACGTCCGCGCCCTCCTCGGCAAACACCTCGGCAATGCCGCGCCCGATACCCCGGCCTGCACCCGTGATCAGTGCGACCTTATTCAGAAGTTTCACGAAGCCTCCTTGTGACAAAAACTCAGATTAATGGATTGTCCAGCCGCCATCGACCATCAGCACGTGCCCGACAACCTGAGCCGACAATTGCGGCGACGCGAGGAACAGGACGGCGCCCACGAGGTCCTCCGGCTGATTCCAGCGCCCGCTGGCCAGTTTGTCGCTAGTGACCCACTCCTTGTAGCCCGGCCGTTCCAGAATCGGCTTGCGGGAGGGCGTCTCGGTGATGCAAGGCGCCACCACGTTCACCACCACTCCCTTGTTGGCCCACTCCAGGGACAGCGCCCGGGACAACTGATGCACGGCGGCCTTGGCGCCGGCGTAGATGGCTCGGGTCCGGAACGCCGAAACCGCGAAATTGGAGCCGATATTGACGATTCTTCCGCCCCCCTGAGGGATCATGACCCGCGCCGCGGCCTGGCACGCGAAAAAGACGTTCTTCACGCAGGTGTCCATGGTGCCGTCGTAGTCTTCCTCGGTGGCGTCGATGGCCGGGCCGGTGCATGTCCAACTCGCGTTGTTGACCAGGATGTCGATGCGGCCGAAAACCTCCTTGGCTTTGTCGACCATGGCGCGAATCTGGGCGACGCTCGATATGTCGGTGGGTACGACCAGCGTCCGGCGCCCCATGCGCTCGATCTCGCACTTCACCTCTTCGAGAGCGTCCTGGTGCATGGCGGGATGTTCCGCCAGGACCAGGTGGGCTCCGGCTTGCGCCAGTCCCAGTGCAACCGCCCGGCCAATTCCCTGCGATGGCCCGGTCACGATGGCGATCTTGTCGTTTAATTGAAAGCTGGAATAATCAGTGCTCATAGGTTAGTTATCCTTGTGGTCGTTCTTGCGGCAGGTCCGCGGCTCAGCGCCCCAGCATCCCGTCCCAGGTGTCGATTTTTTCCTTCTTCATGGCCGTCTCATCAAACCAGGTGGTGGTAACGCATTTGGATTCGGTGAAGAACCGAACGCCATCCTTGCCCAGCGCGTGCAGGTCGCCGAAGAACGAGTCTTTGTGCCCGGCGAAGGGAAACACGCCTACTGGAACAGGGATGCCCACATTGATTCCGACCATGCCGCCGTGGGCCCTCTTGGCGAAACTCCGGGCATAGTGGCCGTTCTGCGTGAAGATCACCGAACCGTTGGCAAACGGGTTGGCGTTCATGAGGGCGATGCCTTCCTCGAAGTCCTTCACCCGCTTGATGGCCAGCACGGGCCCGAAGATCTCCTGGTCGCCGCACGTCATACCGGGCTCGACGTGGTCGAAGATGCAGGGCCCCAGGTAGAACCCGTGCTCGAAACCCGGGACGGTGACACGCCTGCCGTCGAGGACGAGTTGCGCTCCTTCTTCGAGTCCTTTGTCGATCCAGTCCGTGACGAACTTGCGGTGGCCTTCAGTGACCAGCGGGCCCAGCTCGGATGTCTTGTCGTAGGCGGGGCCGATCTTTCTTTCCTTGGCGAATTTCACCAGATGCGCCACCAGTTCATCGGCGACGCTTTCCTGGACGGCGACGACGGGCAGGGCCATACACCGTTCGCCCGCGCAGCCGAACCCCGCGTTGATGATGCCGCGGGCGGTGCGCTCCAGGGGCGCGTCTTCGAGCACGAGGGCGTGGTTCTTGGCTTCGCACAGAGCCTGCACCCGCTTGCCGTGCGCGGCGGCCGTGGAGTAGACATGCAGGCCGGTGGCGGTGGAGCCCACCAGGGTGATCCCCTTGACATCCGGGTGCTTCAGAATGATCTCAGCCTCGTTGCGGCTGCACGTCACCAGGTTCGCCACGCCTTCGGGGAGGCCCGCTTCATAGAGCAGTTCCAGCATCCGCATCGCGGTCATGGGGGTCATGCTGGCCGCTTTCAACACGAAAGTGTTGCCCGTGGCAATGCACAGCGGCAGCATCCAGCCCATGGGGATCATGGCCGGAAAATTGAACGGGGCGATGCCGGCGAACACGCCCAGCGGCTCCCGGTACAGCACGGTGTCGTAACCCGAGGTGGCGTCCATCAGCGATTCCCCCATCATCAGGGAGGGGATGCCGCAGGCCATCTCGATGGCTTCCTTGGCCTTCAACACGTCGCCCAAGGCTTCGTCCCAGACCTTGCCGTTCTCGGTCGAAACCAAGAGGGTGAGTTCATCGAGGTGCTTCTCGATCAGATCCCGGAACTTGTAGAGGACCTGAACCCTCTTGATCGCAGGGGTATTGGCCCAGCCGGGGAACGCGTCCTTGGCGGATTGTATGGCCAGGGCGACCTCCTCGGCCGTGCAGCGGGGTGCCTGGGCGATCACCTGGCCCGTGCTCGGGTCGAAGATATCGAAGTACTGGCCGGACCGCGAGGGCCGGGCCTCACCGCTGGCGAAGAAACCGAGAGTCTTGATTTGGCTGGCGATCATTGCATGTCCTCTAGGAGCGGAATGTATAGCCTAACGTCTTTAGATAGTCTTTGCTGGCGCGGGCGGCCTCGAGCGGAGCCAGCGGCGGGTTCGGGCTGGGATCCAGCTCAACCATGGCGATCTTGAGACCCGGCGCCTTCTCCAAGATTGCGAGAATGGCCGGGACGTTCACCTTGCCTTGCCCCAGCGGGCAGTAGCCCACCCAATGCGGGCCACCCAGGAAATCTTTCAGATGCACGTGCCGGATGACGGGCAGGAAATCCTTGACCATCTTTACCGGGTCGGAACCTCCCTTGGCGAGTTGTCCGATATCGGGGCCGAACTTCACATACCGGGTATCGACCGACTCCATCACGCTGTACACTTCGTCGTGCATCTCGATGCACGTGCCCGTGTGCTGGTGCAGCACCCCGGTGACGCCGGCGTCGGTTACCGCCTTGCCGATGTCGTTCAGGGCGGCCAGAATGTTGGCCTTGTTTTCGGCGAACTGATAAGCCGGGCGTTGCACCTGGTTGGGCCCGATCACCGCCACCGTTCCTCCGTACTTCTTGATGAGCCTGGCCCAGCCGGCTATCTTTTCGACTTCGGCTTTTCTCTTGTCCGGATCGGTCAGGTTGACGGAGCAGTAGGCCGAGATCAGCGGCAAACCGGCCGCCTCGAGCACCTTCCCCAACCCGCCTTTGGGCTCCCAGGCCTCCAAAACGTTGCCGAAGGATTCAAAGCCGTTGTAGCCCAGGCTGGCGACGTCTTTGATAGCCTGCTCGGCATCCGCCGGGGTGTAGCCCCAGGTGATGCCGGTGTGGCCTATCTTCAGCCTTCTTCGCGGGGCCGCGTCAGTCAGCCGCGGCAAGGCCGCAGCGCCCGCTGCCAGCCCCATCGTCCGGAAAAACGTACGGCGTGCAACTCTGTCCATGGTAGTCAGCTCCTATCGCACTCACTTCTTCAGATCTTCGGGCCGGCCCGGCGACGCGCGCCGCGGCTGTTTCCCGGCCTTGGCCTGCGGCCTGCCCCAGAAAATGTACGTCCCCCGGTCTGTCGAGGTGACGATGTCGATGGCGCCGTCCCCGTTCAGGTCCGTAGCCAGCACGTCGGAACCCGCACCCGAGCGGTTGTGGATCAGTTCCGGCACAAACTCCGCGCCGCCCGGAGCTTTCGGATTGCGAACCGTCCGGTACCAGTAGAGCACGGGCGGGCCGTACGGATCCGGGTCGTAGTAATCATCCTGGTGCGACCAGTAGCGCTTGCCCACGATGAAGTCCGGCACGCCGTCTCCATCGACATCCGCCAAGGCCGACCCGTGCAGTTCCGAGAAAGTTACGCCGCCCGCGTTCTTGGACGAAAAGTCGTCCATGATCATGTGCTCGACGAACGAGATCTTGCCGGCCGGGTCGCGCTTCTGCTCGAACCAGGCCAGCCCGAAACCGTGCGCTTGCAGACTGGTCACCACGTCGTTCAGGCCGTCGCCGTTGACGTCGTACACCGCCATCATGGCGCCGCCCGGCGAGGAACGGTTCCAGCGGCCGAAAGCCTGTGGATGATACGTCCATGGCTCCTGCCGGCTGCCCGCCGGCGGCTGCTCCCACCATCCGTACGCGTTGACGATATCCTGCCGCCCATCGCCGTTGATATCGCCCACGCCCAGGCCGTGAGCGGTCGCCAGACCTCTTTCCGAAACATCATGGATGATCCACGGCTTGGTCGCGTCGGCGGGGTCGGGCTTGGCATAGCGGACGTACCCTTCCGACCCGAAGATCAGCTCGGGTTTGCCATCCCCATCGATATCCTTCAGCAGGGTGATCTCCATCTGGATGACGGGCAACACTTGGTATTTGTCCCAGCGCCGCGGTTCGCCCTTCGGGTTCACATACAGGATGGCGCCGGTGGTGCCGGAATGGCTGGTGGTCAGGACGTCGGGCCATCCATCTCCGGTGAAGTCGTAGGCGAACTGGGCCCAACAATCGCTGGGGTATTCCCTGGAAGGATTCCACGTGTGCGCGAGATAGATTTCCCGCGAGGTGGTGTAGTCCGGACCGAAATAGATATAAGGCCCGGCGACCAGGTCCATGACGCCGTCGCGGTTGAAATCCGCCGCCGCGGCGGACCAGCCATAGAAAAACTCGTTGAGGCGCTGTATCCGGAATCGCGGTGAGACCTCCTCCGCGGGGAGTGTCTTCAATCCCAGGTCCTTGTAGGCGAGGTCTTTGAAACGCACCTCGCCCGTGCCGCCGACGTACAGCGCCAGGGGGCCGTAACGCCCGGCGTCATCGTCCGCCACGCCGCCCGCCACTTCCATCCCGTCGTTCAAGAACGCCCGCACGATGTTGGCGTCGAGGAAGATCTCAATCCGGTTCCATTCGCCCGCGTGCAGACTGCCGTCGGGCGGCGCGATGGGCAGCGTCGCTCCAGGGAGCGACCCGCCCCGGCCGGCGCCGCCGCGGCCCGGCCCGCCGCGGCCGGCTTCAGCCGAATCCGCTGGCGGCGCAATACGTACCTGGCCGCCAGCCCGCCGGAGAGTTTCGCGATGCAGTTCCTTGCCCTGCGCATCGAGCGTCACGCGATAAGATGCCACGTCTCCCTCATTGAGCGAGACGTAGATCCCCTTCATGCCCTCGGCGGTCTTCTCGGCGCGGAGCAACACGCCGGTCCTCGAATCGCCCGTCGAGCGAAAGGAAGCGTAGAACCCGACATCCTGGTAGGAACGATCCAGGATAAGCCATCCGCCGCCGCCCGGCTTCCCCGTGCCGATCAGCTCGCCATTCTGCGCGTGCCATTCGGCGGGGCCGACAGCGTGCCACCCGGTGAGGCTCGAGCCCTTGAAGGTCGAGCCCGGGACGAACGATGGACCGACGATGCCGAAAACCGGCAACAGCAACAGCGCAGACATCGCTGCGATCACCCAAGCGTGCTTCTTAGACATGGCTATTCACTCCGAACCAGGATCTGCCGGCAAATCGGTAATTCGCAGGCCGGGGACCCACGCCACCCTAGCTGGGCAGCGTCCAGCCCTCTCGAAAAGAAGGCCTGCCGAAGAGCTTGTTGGCCTCGTCGTTGTTCTTGAACTGGCCCTTCTTTGCGTCGTAGTAGAGGATCTTGCCCTTGTTGACGCAGGCAATGTTGCCCATGTCCGCGATTTGGGCCAGCGCGCCGCCATACTCGAAGGGAGCGCCAGGCTGTTTTCCGGCTTTCGCCGCATCCACCCAATCCATCCAGTGACTGAACGGACGCGGCAACGTCGGAGCGGGCCGTTTGTAAGACTTATCCAGTTCTTCGGGGTAGAGCTTGAGCTTCACCGGCGTGCCCCACGCTACCGGCTTGTATTCGCCCGTGGCAGCCGACCGGGGCTGGCTGGCATAGATGGGACCGAACACGATGGCTCCCTTGCTGCCATAAATAACGCCGCCGCCCTCCTTAGGAAGCTGGTCTCCGTCTTTCCAGCCCGGCGGCAGCGGTATGGAGCCGCTCTTTTCGCCGTAGTGCCACGTGATTGAGACCGGGGGTTTCTTGCCACGCGCCGGAAAATCCCAGCGGACCTCGGCGGCGTAGGCAAATGTCTGCTTGTTGGTGGCCGGATCGTACCCGATTTCCGGATTGGCTTCCACCTTCTCCGGCATGCCGAGCTCCAGCGCCCAATAGGCCGGGTCCATGTAGTGGAGGTTGTAATCCCCTAAGGTTCCGCTGCCGAAATCGCGCCAGCGCCGCCAGTTGTTGGGGAGGTATACCGGGTTGTACCGGCGGACCGGCGCCGGGCCAAGCCAGAGATCCCAGTTCAGACCGGACGGAACCGGGATATCCTCGGCGAGGATTTTGGGAACGTCGGCATACGGCACGGTTGTGGTATACGACCTTTGCGTAGCTCCCGGCTCTACACCCATAATGCCGATCCTCAGGAACAGGTGGACATCCTTCACATCGCCGATGGCGCCGTCGCGGATCCACTCCACGATTTGGTGGCAATCTTCGGAGGAGTGGCCCTGGCAGCCCGACTGCGTCGTCACCTTGTACTTCTTCGCCGCCGCCACCATCGCCCGGGCTTCGTTGATCGAATAAGCCAGCGGTTTCTCGCAGTAAACATGCTTGCCCATCTTCATGGCGGTGATGGAGGCAATGGCATGGATGTGGTCGGGCGCCGCCACTACCACCGCGTCGATGTTCTTCTCCTGCTCCTGGAGCATGATCCGCCAGTCGTCATACTTCTTGGCCTGGGGATATCGCGTGATCACGTCGCATGCCCGCGGATGGGTGTAACCCGCTATCGGCCTCCAGTCCACGTCGCAGAGCGCGACGGTGTTCTGGTTCTTGAGCTCGCTGACGTTGATCTCTCCCCGGCAGCCGATCCCGATGAAGGCGATATTCATCTTCTCGCTTGGAGGAATGGCACCTCCGCGGCCCAGGACCCGGGCCGGCAAAAACGTGAAACCCGCGGCCCCAGTGGCTGCGGCCATCATCTCCCGCCGCGATATTTGTTTCATCTAATTATCCTCAGTCTCCTTAGAAAACACGCACCGGCGTCTCTTGGAAGCGCATGCACCACCTCTCGACCTGAGCATATTATGCAATGCGCATTCCAGAAAACAAGTGTATACCCATGATAGCGGAATTTCAAGAGTCTGGGACACGCCGGCCGAAAACAGGATCGGTGCAGCCGGAAAATGCGTTCACCCGCCGCCCGCCGGATGCGGCCAGCCGATTTCGCCCGAATCGGGGTGTCTGACGGCGACCGTGCTTCCACAACGCCGCGTCCGGACCGCGGGCGGCGCCAGTCCGGGTCTCCGACGGCACGATTATGTGTGTTCAAGTCTCCAAGTGGCTGGCTCGCCGGGGCCGGTTCCCCAACTGCCGCGAAGGGCGTCACGGGAGTGATCCGGAAAGGCCGGAGTCGCGGCGAGGACCTTTCAGGCAGCCGTGACAAATACCCGCCCCGGGGGGCGGGTCCGCAGCCGATTGCGGATGATAATCTCGACGTCCTGGTTGAGCGACGTAAGGAACCGCATCAAGCGCTCCACGGAGAAACCCTGCAGGCGATATTTGGAGAGGGCCGAGACCTTGGGCTGGTTGATGCCCAACAACTCCGCGGCCTTGGCCTGCGATAGGCCGCGCCGCTCGAGGACGCCGTTGATCGCGATAGCCAGACGAACCTTCGTCTGCCGTTCGCCGGCGTCCGCAAAGCCGAGATCGGCGAATACGTTCCCCGAACTCCGCACGATTCTTCCGCTAAGTTTCGCGTTTGGTCTTGCCATATCGATCCTCATGGTCCTGTCTGGCCAGTCTTAGGCGTTGTAGAACGAGTTCCACGTCCTGTTTCGGTGTCTGAATGCCTCTATGCGACTTCTTCTGAAAGCAGTGCAACACGTATACGGCCCAACGGAAACGGACGGCCCATGGTCCTCCACAACCTCCAGCACTCCAGATCCCGCTCCCTTCCACGGCTTCGCCGCGGGGTGTTTCCCGCCAAACCGAGCGATACTCGGAGCCGTGCCAATGCCGTCTTTGATCGCTTCGGGAAACACCAGCAACTCCCGTTTCGTGGAGCCCACCCAATACAGAGGCTTTTCGCCGCGAGCCGGCCCGCGCATCGGGTCTCCATCCCAGTTCTAGGATAGCATGAACCGGGTGGCAACGTCCCGCGGGTCGTTCATGGCCGACGGACGCGCCCGGCATCTCGCGGGATCGGGCCGGTTGGTGGAGGGAAGGGTAGTCGCCACAGACAGACCTCCGCCCGGCGGCTTGGTCTCCCAGAAGGGGACTTGGGGCCCCCAACGCCCTGAGCAGTTTCCGAGTGGCGCGTCAGAACCGTCCGGAGATGGAACTTCGGCAGGTTTGCGACGTGCAAGTACGGTAACTGGCAAGCGGTGAGCGTCTCGGCCGGAAGGGCACGCTTAAGGAACTGTTATAAGTCGAGCGTCGCCTGGGAAGTGGCCACTATCGCTGACACTGTCTGTCAAACTTTGCTAGGCTAAGGAGTTCGTGTTGAAGATCTCCAGAAGGGACGGCGTTCGAAAATGATTGAGCGGCAGGGCGCTTGCACGCTTAAGGGCAACCCACTCACTTTGATTGGCCCTGAACTCCGGCCCGGTCTCGAGGCGCCGGACTTTCGTGTCCAGAACGAAAGATTGATGTCGGTTGGACTTGCTGATCTGACCGGGAAAGTCAAGATCTTTAGTGTTGTCCCATCAATTGACACGCCTGTTTGCGACGCCCAAACAAAGAAATTCAACGTAGCGGCGACCACCACCAAGGGCGTTGAGATCTACACGATTTCGATGGACATGCCCTTCGCGGCGAAACGGTGGTGCGGTGCGTTCGGAGTGGATCGAGTAACGATGCTCTCCGATCACCAAAGCGCCTCATTCGGCCAAGCCTATGGAACTCTGATCAAGGAACTTCGACTGGAGAGCCGAGCGGTCTTCGTCCTCGATGAAACGAACCGACTGAGACACGTTGAATACGTTAAAGAGATCGCAGACCATCCCGACTACGATACAGCATTATCGGTTGCCCGCTTGCTGCTGCCCGCAACGTTGCCTCCCCGTGGCAAACCTACCAGCCCTGAGCTGCTTAGGCCTCTCGCTAAGCGTCAACCGGATGCAGAGGCCCCTTCCAGGAATTCTGCTCCAAGGAGGCATGCTGCACCCGCCACAGTTGGAGCAAAAGTCTTTCTATGTCATGCGTCGTCGGACAAGGCGAAGGTGAGAGAACTCTACCACCAATTGCGGGAAGATGGCTTCGTGCCGTGGCTGGATGAGGAAGACCTTCTGCCAGGCCAAGATTGGGATCACGAGATTCGCCGGGTGATCTCCAACGCTGATGCCGTGGTTGCTTGCCTCTCCAAGGGATCGATAAGCAAGCTCGGGTACGTTCAAAAGGAAATAGTTCACGCCCTCGACCTTGCGGATCTCCGTCCGGAGGGAACTATTTTTCTTGTCCCCGCCCGTCTGGAAGAATGCGAAGTACCGCAGCGGCTGGCTCGATACCACTACGTTGACCTTTTTCTTGAGGGTGGCTACGAGCGATTAACGCGCTCACTGCGCGTGTGCAAGTCCAAATGATGAGATGGCGAGCCTTCTCTCGCAATATCCGGTGGCGCTCTATGGCCCTTCGATTGGGCCGCGCAGCAATCCCAGATCCCCGTTTCGTGCATCGCCGATTCGGTGCGTGAATTGTTGGTAATCGACGAAAGCCCTAACCGCTAGGTGCCGGTCCGTTTGCTTGGTCCGGATGGTCACTCGGAAACTGGCCCGCAACGCCGTTCTGGGGGACGACCGCGCCGCGAACTGTCGAAAAGCTCGACAGCGCAATGCCATTCCCCACAACGGGACTTGTGGAGAGTTTGGGGGTCCACCACTTCCACGAAATGGGCGTTTGAACGGTCAGTTGACTCTGGATTGCCGGGCTGGCAGGGCGGAGGGGCTCGGCCCTTGATGTCGTTCCCTTTTGGACCCTGGTCGGAACCATTCGGTTAACAGCCGCTATTCTCGGTTGGCCTTAGCTGTTTTACCACAAAAACCGTGCACAGAATGGCCACACTGTAGTGAACAGTAGCCACGAACCGCAGAACTCACTTAGACTTCGGAAGCCGCTGAATTTCCGCGTCTCTGAGTGCTTGAACCTGGGGCGAGTCCAGGACTGCCTTCGGCGCGCGCGAGAACTTACCCACCCCTGCTTTCCAAAAATGACCCAGGCATTCTGATCTGAGCCGCGGACCGTCCGTGCCGGCGCGTGGTGACCATGAAGCATCACCA
>PLMF01000046.1 GCA_003142355.1 Bryobacterales bacterium | reverse complement strand
AAAACTTGCGCACGCGCGGATGGGCAAGATCCAGGCCGGCATCGCGGAACTGGGCCTCGGTCGAGTCCTTGGGGTCTTTCCATTCCCACGCGCGCACCAGGCCGGAGAGGCGGTCGAGCGTGGAGACCTCGAAACCCAGCGCCTTGCCCACTTCGCGNNTAGACGTACTGGATGACGCGCTCGCGCTTTTCGCCGCTGGGGAGGTCGATATCGATGTCGGGCCACTCGCCGCGCTCTTCGGAGAGGAAGCGTTCGAAGAGCAGGTCCATGCCCACGGGATCGACGGCGGTGATTTCGAGCGAGTAGCAGACCGCGCTATTGGCGGCCGAGCCGCGTCCCTGCGCCAGGATGGCGTTCTCTTTGCAGAAGCGCACAATGTCCCAGACGATGAGGAAGTAGCCGGGCAGCTTGAGCTTTTCGATGAGCGCCAGCTCGCGCTCAATCTGGCGGCGGGCGCGCTCATAATATGGCTGGTAGCGGCGGCGCGCGCCTTCATCCACGCGTTTGCGCAGGAAAGACATCTGCGTCTCGGCCTGGGGCACGGGGTAGCGCGGGAATTGATAGCCGAGGTCGGCCAGGGTGAACTGGAGGCGCGAAGAAATTTCGAGCGTGTGGGCGATGGCCTCGGGCAGGTCGGCGAAGAGGCGGGCCATTTGGGCGGGCGTCTTGACGTAGCGTTCGGAGTTGCGCTCAAGCTGCCGGCCGGCCGTGGCGAGCGTCGTTTTTTGGCGCACGCAGGTGAGGACGTCGAGCAGTTCGCGCCGCGCGGGCGTGGCGTAAGCGACGCCGTTGGTGGCGACCAGCGGAAAGCCGAGCCTGCGGGCGCATTCCACAATGGCCTGGTTGCGCGCCTCCTGCTGGCGATGGTGATGGCGCTGGAGCTCGGCGTAGACGTTATGCCGGCCGAAGATTTCCAGCAGGCGGGCATCGGGGTGACGCGTGATACAGACGAGGCCGCGGGCGAATTCCGCCAACTCATCGAGTGTGGCCGCGCCTTCGCCTTTTGGGGCGCGCAGCTTCATGCGGGTGATCAGGCGGCATAGGTTTTGATAACCTTCGCGCGTTTCCACCAGCAAGGGATATGTGAGGCCGTTGGTGCAGGCGATTTCCGAGCCGATGTGGGCGCGAATGCCGGCTTTCTTGGCGGCCATGTGGAAGCGCGGGGCGCCGTAGACGCCGTTGCGGTCCACCAGCGCCATGGCGGGCATGCCGAATTCCGCGCAGGCGCCGGCCAGTTCCTCGGGCACGGACGCGCCTTCGAGGAAGCTGAAAGCGGAACGCGCATGCAACTCGACATAGGCTTCAGTCATAGCTGCCTTCGACGAACCAGCCACGCGGCTCGCAGTAAATGCGGTAGAGAGCGCCATCGCTGAGTGCGATGTCCCATTCGTCGCGCGCCCAGGGGTTGGTGGTCCACCAATCGCCCGAAGTGCGCCAGGGGCCGGCGAATTCCAGAACCTTGCCGCGAATGCCATCGGCGGCGACGAAGCTGGGTTGGTTGGAGGCCAGGGCTACGCGGGCGGAGCGGGGGGGACGGAAGCGCCGCAGCGCCAAAAACGCCAAAAAGGGGTCAGACGCATTTTTCGCCGGAGGCGGCGTTGCCGGGGGCGGCACGAAAAATGCGTCTGACCCCTTTTTGATGCGGGCGAGGGTCAGCTCCAGCTTCAGGGGCTCGGGGGCAAGCGGGACGAACAGGCCGGCCTGCGCAGCGCGCGGTTTCACCGGATTCATCCCCATCCATATGTGCACAATGGGGGCCTCGGGGGGATGCGCAGCCAGGTCGAGCTGCCACAGCTTCAAAAATGCTTTGGTGTCGAGCGACGGCACGGGCAGCCGCAGGGTGCGCGCGTACGTGGCGCGGTTTTCGAGCTTCAGGCGCAAGCGCAGTTCGTCGGTGGCCAGCGCGCGCGTGGCCAGCCGCGCCGCCAGGCCGTTGAGCAACCGCGCCAGCAGAAAGGCCAGCGGCTCGAGCAGCTCCACGGGGTATTCCAGCTCGATTTGGTCTTCGAACTCGAGCGGCGAGTCGAGCGGGACGAGCTTGCGGTCGGCTTCGCCGCGCGCCAGTTCACGCAGCCGTAATCCTTCGGGACCGAGGCGCTCGGCGATGCCCAGCGGGGGAAGAGCGGCCAGGTCGCGGAACCGGCGGATGCCCCAACGCTCGAGGGTTTCCAGTAATTCCGGCGAGGGGGCCAAGCATGCGAGCGGCAGCGGGCCGAGGAACTTGGCCTCATCGCCTTGCGGGACGATGCTGACGCCGGGAAAGCCGCGCGCCGCGCAGATGGCCGCATCGGGATTGGCCGCGAGCGCGATATTGGCTTTCACGCGAATTTCCGCGGCCCGGCGCGCCATGGCCGCGGCCACATCCTGCGGAAACCCCCACAGGCGATCGAGGCCGGAAGCATCGAGAGTCACCGTGTCGGGCGCAGTCTGCTCCACCAGCGGCGAGAACTCGAAGCCCAGCGCCGTCAGATTGCCACTACCGTGAAGACAGGCGAACATGTTTTGCTCCGCGCGCGCACCCCTATACCGCGCAGCAATTGCGAGGTTCCACGCGCGCCGGACCACGTCACCCGCTCGCGCGCGCATTCGATCACCAGCGAGGCGCAGGTTCCGGCGTTCGATTGCCGCGCCACCGTCACCAGCACGGTGGGGGTATGCTCCACCCCGCGGCGCAGCCGGAACCACGAAGTGAGGGAAATGCGGCGCGCGGCGTGGGGCGGCGTATCTCCCAGATCCATCGCCACCAGTCCAAAGCCGCCGCCCTGAATCAACAGATCGGCTGCTTTGAGCGCGTGCTCGGCATTGTGGTGGCAACGCACCCAGAGCAGGCGTGGCAAGCGCACCCCGGCCGCGGCGGCGGAGGCGGGGTCGAAAGAATCTTCCGCATCCACCAGCGCGCAGACCTCCTCGCGCGCGGTGGCCGCAGCCAGGATGGAAGCCAGCAGGCTGGTGCGGCCGGAAGAAGCCGGCCCGATAATTTCGGTGAGGCAGCCGCGCGGGAGTTCGATTCCGGAAATGCCGCTGGGGACCAGTTCGGGTGACGGCCGGGACGCGACAAGCATGGATTCGAACTGTTTTTTGAGGGCCGCCGCGTTCATCTATTTTCGCTTTTTGTTCGCCTACACTATATTTTTACAGGACGAAGCCGAATCTGTCAAGAAAGTGCTTGACAGTTTACAAAATGTAATGTATAAATTACTTTAAGTTAAAGGAGATATACATGTCAGATTCGGAAAAGTGGGCGTGGTGGACGCTGGGAGTGGTGGTGCTGACCATCGCAGCGTATGGCGCCTTCGTCGCATTCCTCAGGCACGGCCCAGCCACCTCCGCGGTTTTCGCGCTGTTAGCGCTGACCGCACTCCCGGCGTCCAGCCGGCGCTATTTCAAAGGTCGAACTTTCGATGAACGGGAGCACGCAATTGCCAGCAAGGCGCTCCTGGCGGGTTTCCGCGCATTCTGGGTGGCGTTCATTGGCCTCATTCTCGCGATCGGTTTCATCAAGGGATGGGACGCCACCCTCAGCGTCCCGCACTGGGCTCTCGTGCAAACCATCGGGTGGGCGATGATTCTCGTCCTGGGCGTGCAATCCCTGACGACCATCGTGCTCTACCGCAAGGGACCCCATGCCTAGCCCCGAACCGGAAATCAAAAATCACATCCGCCGGTTCCGTTTCGACCACGGAGAAATGACTCAGGATCAACTGGCGAAACAGGCGGGCGTGACGCGCCACACCATCATGGCGTTGGAAGCGGGCAAGTATTTCCCCTCGCTGCTGCTGGCCTTCCGCATCGCGCGGGTATTCGGAGCGGGCGTTGAGCAGGTGTTCGAGTACCGGGTCATCCCAGACTCTGCAGAAACTCTTCGACCGTAACTCGCGCCCGCTTCAGCGCGCCACGAAGAGTACCGATGGCCAATACGGGATGACGCGGGATTACACAGCCGGAAACCGTGAAAGAATCGCCCGCAAGCGGGCGAGGCAGGCGGAACCGCCCAATGCC
>PLMF01000274.1 GCA_003142355.1 Bryobacterales bacterium | reverse complement strand
CGGTTCGCTACCGATCTGGAAATACAACAACCGTGGACCCAGAACCCGCGCGGCATAGGAACTCTCCTCCGCAGCCCGTTCCGGCGTCCCCGTTCCCAAATTGAGACCGTAGATAACCTTCCAGCCGGTGGCGTCCAGAAACCCCGCCAGACGGTCCACCGCTACCGGCTGAATAGAGGTCATGCTGTGTGGCATCCAATTGTCGGCATTGCCCGCCGAACTGGGATCGGGCGGCGGCGGTCGATCGGGGCGGGTCTGCCACCAACAGAATTCGCTCGAGTTGCCGCCAATGCGCAGCACGCCTTGCGGAGAAAGAGCACGAAAGAGGGCCGCCAGCTCACGATTGTCGGCGGCAAAGAAAGATGGATCCGCTAATTGGACGGTCTCGTAGCTGAACCCAACGTAGTCAACCGGGATCTGCCGGTCGGTAACGGATTGGAGCTTCAGTGTTTTCACCGGCGCTTGGGGCCAAAGCGGCCCCGCTAAGAGCGTGGAAGCCGCACCCGCCAACACGGAACGGCTAAACGCACGTCTGCTTTGGGCTGAGGACGGAACATCCTGCCTGTTGCGCGATGGATTATTCAGGGCTTTATACGTATCCATTGACCGTTATTTTAGCTCCGCAGATGAGAGATTCCGCTGGAGGGTTTCAGGTGCTGTCGATTGGGGAAGCGGCCAGTAGCGCGAGTTTCAGCGCTCCGGCTCATCGGCCACGGCGGCGCTGCGGTGCGGCAGGCGCGGCTTCTTGGGGGCAGTCACCATGGCGTAGGGGTCGTCGGGCAGGTCCGGCCCCTCGCGCTTCAGGAGACGCTTGAGCACGGCCGTGGTACGGCGCATCCGTTGGCGCAAAGAGCGGCGTTCCACGTGGCGAGCCTCCCTTCTCAGACGATAACAGCTTATCAGACAGGATCTCGCCGCTGGTAATGAAGAGGTGGGAAGGACAGTAACTGCTGCAAGTCCTGGAAGGCACCGAGGATGCCAACATACGGTTTGCGGATCTGCGAAGACTGTTGCTGCCGTTGGGCTTCGCGGAGCGCATCAAGGGTAGCCATCACATCTTCGCCAGGCCCGATGTGGCTGAAATCCTGAATCTGCAACCGCGCGCCGCGCGCGCCAAGCCGTATCAGGTGAAGCAGGTTCGCGCAGTGCCGCTTCGGTATAAACCAGCCCTAGACTAGCCCGACTTTCTCACACCCCGACAGCGTGAGTTTACGTATCGGGGTGAAAACCCGGGGACTGACGGATGTGTCCACGCGGCGGTGCGCCGACAGGGTGTTTGGCGAGGGCTAGTGCGCGCCTTGGGACACATTCGTCAGTCCCCAGGTTTTCACAGAGCGTTCGGCCGACGGAGCGACCCGGCAGGAAGCTTTGGCCAACGCGGAAATCGTCATAGGCGAATGGATCGAGACCGCGCGCGGATTGGGGCGTCCGGTCCCCGAACCCAAAGGCCGCCTCCTTTATGCCTGACTCCGGCGGCTCAAGCCGTGTGGTTGCTGCGTAGCCGGGGTTGCAGTGCTCAGGCTCTTCCGCCACGGCGGCGCGGGGATGCGGTAGTCTGTCGCCTGCCCCGCTAATTCCCCACCGCCACGGTCACGCCGGGCTGGGTGGAGACGCTGCCCACCTGCACGATCACCGGGACGGCGTTGCCGGGCTGAGTGCCGCCGGGGATTTGCGCGTTGATCTGCATGACCCCGGCTACGGTGTTGGGCGCCTGGCCGGCGAACTGGACCACCGCGGATTTTCCGGCAATCGTCACGGCGACCGGGGCCGCCGTCAGCGGCAGCGGAGCGGCTCCGGGCAAGCCGTCCACGCCCACGGGATTCGTCTGGCCCGCGCCGGTCAACCACAACGAGATGTAACTCCCCACTTTGGCGGGATGTGCCGCGCCGTTGATGGTCCCGTCCTGGTTGGAGGCCGCCGCCTGGCCCTTGCCGGAACTATCCTGGGTGAAGAGAGCCGGGGCTACCGCGGCCACCGGCAATGTCACGGGAGCGCTGGACTGGCCCTGGTACTGGACGAATACCTGCACGTTCGATCCCGCGATGGAGTACGGCGCCACAGCGGCGATTTGGGTGGCCGAGGTATACAGCAGAGGCGCGGGCGTGCCGTTGAATATGACGCTGGTGCCGGCGAGACTGGTGCTCACCAAGCCGCTGGCCGGGTCAAGCTGGTACTGCGTAAGCTGGGCCGGGCCGAGTCCGGAGCCGTAGAGTACCACGACCTCGCCGGGCGCCACCGGTCCGCTGAGGCTGCTGGCGGCGTTGGTCACGGCGGCGATGGACAAGCCGGTGCCGGCGTACTGGAGCAGGCGGACGGCGTTGTTGGCCATGTCCGCGACGTACAGGTTGCCGTTGCTCCCCAAAGCGATGGCCGAGGGAGCATTGAGCTGCGCCTGGGTGGCCAGACCGCCGTCTCCGGAGTAGCCGCGGGAGCCGTTGCCCGCAATGGTCGCGATGAGACCGTTGGGGTAGACCTGGCGCACGCGATTGCTGGCGTCCACGGTGAAAATGTTGCCCGCGGCATCCACGGCCACGCCGACGGGGTTGCCGACTTGCGCACTGGTGGCTTGCCCGCCATCGCCGGAGTAACCGGCGACGCCGTTTCCGGCGACGGTCGAAATGCGGCCGTCGAGCGAAACCTCGCGGATCAGGTTGTTCTCGGTGTCGGCGATGTACAGGTTGCCGGCGGCATCGACGGCCACGCCCTGGGGGCCATTCAATTGCGCTTTGACGGCCTGGCCGCCGTCGCCGGAGTATCCGGCGGATCCGTTCCCGGCCACGGTGCCGATGGTGTTGTTGGCAGAGACCTTGCGCACGCGGCTGTTGCCGAAGTCCGCGATGTACAGGTTGTTGTTGGCGTCCACGGCCACGCCGCTGGGCAGATTCAGTTGCGCGCTGGCGGGCGCACCGCCATCGCCGCCAAAGCCGGGAGTGCCGCTTCCGGCCACGGTGGTGATGGTTCCGCCGACGGAGATCTTGCGCACCTTGGCATTCAGGGTGTCGGCGATAAAGAGATTGCCGGCGGCGTCCAGGGCCAGCCCCTGTGGCCCGTTGAGTTGGGCGCTGGTGGCCGCGCTGCCGTCTCCGGAGCTGCCCGCGCCGCCGTTCCCGGCGTAGTTGGAGATGGTTCCATTCGGCGAGACCTTGCGGACCACGTTGTTGAGGGTATCCGCCACGTACAGATTGCCGGAAGAGTCCGCGGCCAGGCCCTGAGGCGTGTTGAGCTGGGCCTTGCCGGCTGGACCACCGTCACCGGAGTAGCTGAAAGTGCCGTTTCCCGCAAACGTGGAGATGCTTGCGCCCGAGGCCACCTTGCGGATGCGGCGGTTGAGCGAATCCGCGATGTATAGATTCCCAGCCGAATCCACGGCCACGCCGGTGGGGGAATTCATTTGGGCTTTGGTGGCGTCCGAGCCGTCGCCGGAGAATCCGGGGGTGCCGTTTCCAGCCACGGTGCTGATATTCAGGCTCTTGGCGTCGATCTTGCGGATCCGGCTGTCGCCGTTTTCGGCGAAGTAGACGTTGCCGGAGGAGTCCACCGCCAGAGCGAAGGGCGCGATCAGGCCGGCGCTGGTGGCGTACCCGCCATCGCCGGTGAAACCGATGCTCCCGTCGCCGGCGATATAGTTGATGTTGCCATCGCTCGTGACCTTGCGGACGTACGCGTTTTGCGTATCCGCGATGTAGATGTTGCCGGAGGAATCCACGGCGACGTCCTCGGGGCCGTGCAATTCCGCTTTGATGGCCAGGCCGGCATCGCCCTGGTAACTGGGAAAGCTGTCTCCGGCAATGGTGGCGATGATGCCGTCGGTGGTGACTTCGCGGATGGTGTTATCGCCGGTATCCGCAATGTAGACGTTGAAGTTGGAGTCCACGGCTACGCCCATGGGCAGATGCAATTGCGCGCTGGCAGCCGGGCCGCCGTCGCCGTAAGCGCTGGGGCCGCCGCCGGGGCTGACGGTGCCATCGCCCGCGAAGGTGGAAATGATACCCGACGACAGGTCCACCTGGCGGATGCGATTGTTCCTGGAATCCGCGATGTAGACGACATTGCCGCCTGGGGCGAAGGCGATGCCCTGCGGGGCGTTCAACTGCGCATTCACGGCGAGGCCGCCGTCGCCCGAAAAGCCGGCCCGCGAGTTTCCCGCGATGAGCGTCACGGTTCCACTGCCATTGATCTTGAAGACGCAATTCGAGCTGCTGAAATAGAGATTGCCCGAGGCATCGAGGGCCACGCGCGAGGGCTGCCCGAGGGAGACACTCGCGGCCGCGGCCGGCGTGGCTGGCGGCGCGCCACCGGCCACGGTCGATATGGAATATTGCTGCGCCAGCGCGAGGGAGGCGCCCGCCAGCAGCGAAATGAATCTTAACATTACGTTTCTACCATGATACCGTTTCCACAGCCTTATGACGCCACCGTTTCGGCCATCGCCTCCAGGGCCTGTGCGCAATCGGCACGGGTGGCGTCGTAGTGCGTCACCGCGCGCATGAGGCGCTCGTCGATGCCGTTGATCAGCACGCCGCGCGCTTTCAGGCGCGCGCTGATTTCGGCGCTGACGCGGCCGGTAGCGGCGACGTCGAAGACCACGATATTGGTGGCGACCTTGCGGGGATCGATGTGAATGCCGGGAACGCGGGCCAGCCCTTCGGCCAGGAAGCGGGCGTTGGCGTGATCTTCGGGGAGCCGCTGGGGCGTGTCTTCGAGCGCAATCAATCCGGCGGCGGCCAGAACGCCCACCTGGCGCATGCCGCCGCCCAGCCGCTTGCGGTAGAGGCGGCCCTTGGCGATGAGGCTGGCCGGACCGGCGAGCATGGAACCCACGGGCGCGCCCAGCGCTTTCGAGAGGCAGAACATGACGGTATCGACGGGAGCCACGATCTCTCGCACTTGCACGTTCAGTGCCGCAGCCGCGTTGAAGACGCGGGCGCCATCCATGTGGACCTTCAAACCGCGCTCGTGCGCGCCATCGCAGATTTCGCGGATGACGGCCAGCGGGTAGACGGTTCCGCCCGCCATGTTGTGCGTGTTTTCGATTTCGATCAGGCCGGTGGGGGCATAGTGCGGATGAAGCGGCCGGATGTGGCGCCGCACCTGTTCCCAGGTGAGGATGCCGTCCTGGGTAGGGATGGCGCGGGCCAGGCACCCGGAGAACCACGCCATCATGGCCAGCTCATAATCCAGCAGGTGGGCGCGGGAATCGCAGATCACCTCCTGGCCGTGCTCGGTATGGAGCTTGACCGCGATGGTGTTCCCCATGGTGCCGGTGGGCACGAACAGGGCGGCTTCCTTGCCGGCAACCTCAGCGGCGCGCTGCTCGAGACGGTTTACGGTGGGGTCCTCGCCGTAGACGTCGTCGCCGACTTCAGCCTCCATCATGGCGCGCCGCATGGCAGGGGTCGGCTTGGTGACGGTATCGCTTCGCAGATCGATCATGGAATGAGAAACTCCTGGAAAACTTCGTTGGAGAGGAGCACGCCGCGGCCGGTGAGGCGGAGAACGCCGCCGTCGGTTTCGAGCAGGCCGGCGTCGAGAAAGCGGCGGATGGGCTGCTCGAACCGGCGCCACTCGTCGGGCGCGGGACGAATACCGGCCATCAGCCGCAATCCGACGAAGAAGCGCTCTTCGTCGCGGCGGGCAACGGCCGATTCGACGCGGGGCCGGTCGAGATAATCCTCGACCGATTCCGGATTCTGCCGGCGCACGCGCCCGTCGAAGGAATGGGCGTCGGCGCCGAAGCCGGCGTACGGCTCCAATTTCCAGTACTTCAAATTGTGGCGCGATTCGAAGCCGGGCCGCGCGAAATTGGAGATCTCGTAGCGCGGAATGCCCAGCGCGGCGAGCCGTTCGACGGCCATCTCATAGAGCGCCGCGGTGCGATCGTCGCCGGGAGTCTCCCCCGCCCCGTAGCGCGCGCCGCCGAGCAGTATTTCCTTGCCCAGGCGGCTGTCCTCATCCACTTCGAGCATGTACACGGAGACGTGCGCGGGGGCCAGGCGCTCGATCCAATCGAGCGATTCGCGCCAGCTCGCCTCCGTCTGGCCGCTGAGTCCGGCGATGAGGTCGATGTTCAGGTTGCCGATGCCGGCATGGCGCAACGTGGCAATCTCATCGGCCACTGTTTGGGCGTTGTGCCGGCGGCCGGTGCGCCGGATTTCCCGGGTCACGAAAGACTGGACTCCGAGGCTCACGCGGTTGATGCCGCAAGCCGCCCAGGCGCGGGCCTTTTCGGCGGCACAGGTTCCGGGCGCCGCTTCGATGGTGGCTTCCATCCAAGGCCGGCCGGGGATGAGGCCGAGCAGCCGGCGCAGGGCTTCCGGCGCCATGCCGCTGGGAGTGCCGCCACCCAGGTACACGGTCTCGGGCATCCATTCCCACTGGCAGGCGCGGATCTCGGAGGCGAGCGCGTCGAGATAGCGGGCCTCGAGAGCGCGCGGGTAAACGCCCGACGCGAAGTTGCAGTAGGTGCACTTCTGCGCGCAAAAAGGATAGGCAAGATAGACGCCCGGCACTTCTCCGATTGTAGCGAGCGGCGCGCGCCGGCGTGAAGTCGAACAATCAGCGGCCGGCCGTTGTGCGGTTTGCTCTCGCTCACGCAAACGTCAACCGTGCACAGGTACCGGTGTGCGGTAATAGCAGTCAGCAGGACGGAATTATCGAGAGGCTGACCCTTTGAATTGTGCGCGGCTGCTCTTCAGCGGCCATGCAATCCGGCGTATGTTTGAGCGCGGGATCGGAAGAGACGACGCAAAGGAGGTCGTCGCTCGCGGAGAGGGTATAGCGGAGTATCCGGACGATAGTCCCCATCCAAGTCGGCTGATGCTGGGGCGTGTGAACCGTAAGCCGATCCACGTGTTGGTTGCCGTGGACACAGCGACCTGCAGGGTGATACGCGGGGCGACCACCGTCATCCTCAAGGGCGTGCCAGCCGCGATCTGTGAGAACTGCGGCGAATACTACTTGTCTGACGACGTGGCAGGGCAAGTATGGGAGCGCGCCGAACGCGCGGTCAAGAGCGGAGCTGAAGTGGAAATCCTGCGGTTCGCAGCGTAGCCGCAGCGCGCCTTACTTCGCCGGCGCCAGGTTCCAGCCGTCAACCTGAATGTAGGGCTGCGCTCCACCGAGCAGCTTGCGGGGATACGTCGCGGCGACGTCGCGCTTTTCTCCGGGCATCAATTCGAAGTAGTTGTCTTCCCAATAAACCGGCGCGATATCGCCACCGTTTTGCCCCTTCAGAACGGTGAGGTGAACGAAGAAGGCGAGCTGCGACGATGAATTCTCGACGGTCACGTGGTCTACCTGGTCCGTGTCCGCGACTTCCGAATGCCAGGCCGCCGCGACCGTTGCCGGCGGAAGGTTCTGGAGCGCCGTCAGATCCCCGGACGACGTCATCGGCGTGTGCCAGGAATCCGACGACGCCCAGTCGTACACGTCCGGCTGCGTGGAAAGCCAGTAGAAGTTGGAACTGACCAGGTTGCCGCCCGGATCGTTGAGCGCCAGCCGGACAAAGTAAGTTGTCGACAGGCTCGCAAGCTGCGGCACCACGAAGACGCGCGTGGCGCTGTCCTCGGCGATGTCGACGCCGGCGGTTTGTGAGAACTTCTCCGTCAGGTCGAGGTTGAGGACTTTGGCCGTGACGCTGTAACCCGAGAACGCCTGGTAGAGCGAATTCACGACCACGATCGAACGATCGTCGTAAGAATACTGCACATGCAGCGGCTGGTTGGCTTTCTTAGTCCCGAAATAGCCTCCGCCCGGCCGCAGGTACCAGTCGTACAGATGCCAGACAATCGAGGGCCAGGCATTGTTCATCATCCACTGAATGACTCCGGTGGAGGTGTACTTATTCCGTCCGTAGGCTTCGAACATGGCGCGCTCGCCGTCGTA
>PLMF01000316.1 GCA_003142355.1 Bryobacterales bacterium | reverse complement strand
CATGACAAGTAAGCCGGATTCCTGGGACTATCTCATCGTGACGGCGTCCAACGCCAGGCAAGCCCGTGCCTATGAGGCTCAGCTTCGGTTGCGGCGTGAACTCGGGTTGCTGCCGCAGGTTCGCGAATGCTTTGTGGCCGCCGATCTGGAAGGCCGGCGCATCGGCAGCGGCGGCAGCACCATCTACTGCCTGGCGCAGGTGATCGAGCGCGAGGGGAAGTGTGGGCAAGCCGCCGAAGATGTTTTCCGCCGCCTGCGCGTCCTGATCGTGCACGCCGGAGGCGATTCGCGGCGTCTGCCGGCCTACGGGCCTTGCGGCAAGATCTTCGTTCCCGTGCCTGGCGAAACCCACACCGGACTGCCCGCCGCTCTCTTCGATCTCCTGGTCCCGGAGTTTCTCGGCCTGCCCCAGGGCGCTCCCGGCCGCGGCCAAATCGTGGTAGCCTCCGGCGACGCGCTGGTGCGTTTCGACGCTTCGCATGTGCGTTTGGACCGGTCCGGCATGACCGTGCTGGGCAGCAACGCGGAGCCGGCCGAGGCCAGCCGGCACGGAGTCTACTGCCTGGGAGCCGACGACTCCATCACTCTCTACTTGCAGAAACCAACGGTGGAGGAACAGGAGGCCGCTGGCGCCATCAATGCCGCTGGAAGAACAGCGCTGGACCTCGGCGTGATGAGTCTGGACGCAGAGGCCGCCGCGGTGTTGCTCGGCCGTTTCGACTTGGCGGGCGCGGCTTGGGAGATCATTCTTCGCCATGGGTTGGACCTGTATCGCGAGATTTGCTGCGCCATGGGCAGCGCCGCGACGGTGGCGAGCTATATCCGGAGCGCTCGCGGCAGCGGTTCCACCTGGTCCGGCGAGATGCTCGCCGCGGTGTATCCCGTCTTGCGCGCCATTCCCTTCCACGTGCAGCTTGTGCCGGATTCGAGCTTTCTGCACTTCGGGTCCACGCGACAGTTGGTGGAGAGCGGCCTGGCCCTGGCGGAGCAGGCTCAAGGCACGCTGGCCATCAATAATTCCATGGCCGGCGGCGCTACCATCACCGGTCCCAATTCGTGGGTGGAGGGATGCCGGCTCCGGGCGCCGCTGGAACTGGCGGGATGGAACGTGGTGGTGGGGGTGGACGTGGATGGGCCGCTCCGGCTGCCGCGGGAGGCATGTCTCGATGTGCTGCGCGGCCGAGACCGGCGCGGCGGCGCGGTGTGGTTCGTGCGCTGCTACGGCATCCAGGACCAGTTCAAAGACTCCATTTCTCAGGGGGCGCGCTTCTGCGGCCGGCCGCTGCTCGAATGGATCTCAGTCGTGGGGGCCACACCGGACGAAGTCTGGCCAGACCAGCAAGATCCGGCGGAGCGGAGCTTGTGGAATGCCCGGGTGTTCCCGGCCGAGCGTGCCGGCGGCGGTTACCGCCGCTGGCTTTGGATGTACGCGCCCGAGACCGCCAGCGCGGCGGAGAAGCGCGCGTTCCTTTCCGCCGAGCGCTATAGCGCGGCTGAGATCGCCGTCCTGGCGGACCAGGACGCGTTTCACCAGCGCCGGATCGAGATCCGGGCTGAACAATAGCGCGCAAGGTCGTTAAGGTTATAATTTCTCACATGCGTCTAAACTTCAGGTTCGCTCTTGGGCTGAGTGCCGGCATCATCGGTCTCACCTTCATGTTGGCGGCGCAGAACCGCATGAGCTTCTCGCGGGTGGCGCCGGAGGGCGGCCACATCGGGCTTGGCCTGGCGCTTCGTAAGCTGAGCGTCTCCGGGACGTTCATGCAGTGCCCGGCGCACCCCGACGATGAAACCAACGCGCTGTTCGCCATGTTCGGGCTCGGCATGGGCCTGCGTGCGATCGACCTGCAAAACAATCGCGGCGACGGCGGGCAGAACGAAATCGGCCCCGAGCTGTTCCGGGACATGGGCGTGCTGCGGACGTCCGAATTGCTGGCGGCGCACCGCCTCGACGGCGCCGAGCAGTACTTTACGCGCGCCATCGACTACGGCTACTCGTTCGACCCGGAGGAAGTGATCGGTAAGTGGGGCCGGAAGGAAATCGTCGGCGACTACGTCCGGCTGTTCCGCACCTTGCGCCCCGACGTGGTGCTGACGATGAACATCCAGGGCCGCGGCGGGGACCGGGCCCACGAGGCGACCACGATCCTGGTCCAGGAAGGTTTCCGCGCAGCCGGCGATCCCGCCATGTACCCCGAGCAGATCCAGGAAGGGCTCCGGCCCTGGCAGGGGCGGAAGCTGTACTTCTCGGGCGGCTTCGGCGGCGGCGCTGGCGGCGGAAGAGGCGGCGCTCCCCCAACCGCGGTGAAGCTCACGCCGGTCAACACCGCGGCGTATGACCCGCTTCTGGGCCGCAGTTACGCGGAGATCGGCTCGGACGCGCGCAGCAATCACAAGTGTCAAGGAATGGGTGGACTGGGGATGCTGCCGGGAATGGCTGGCGGGCGGGGTGGTGGGCGGGGCGGCCCGGGCGGTTACCAGCTCAGGTACACCAGCATCGCCGGACAGATGGCGAAAGACGAAACGTCGCTGTTCGATGGCGTGGACACGAGCCTGGCGGCGGTGGCGCAGTTTGTCGGGCCTAAGCCGCCCGCGGCGCTGACGGCCGGGCTCGAGGCCATCGTCAACGACGCCAGGCGCGCACAGACCGCGTTCGACGCGGGCAACGACGCCGGCGCGGCACAGCCCATCGAAGCGGGTCTCGCCAAGTTGCGGGCGCTTCGCGCGCGGCTCGGCTCGCTGGGGCTGAGCGATTCCGCGCGGTACGAGATCGACTTCCGCCTCGGGAACAAGGAACGCGACTATCAAGAGGCCGTCCTGGCCGCGCATTACCTGACCTTCGACGCGCTGGCCGACGACGGGCTGGTGATCGCCGGGCAGCCGGTGAGGCTGACGATTGTGGCTGTGAACCGGGGCGTGGTCGACGTGAGCGTGACGGGCGTGGCGATTGCCGGTTTTGAGACGTCGGGCCGATGCGCGCCGGAGTCAGTGAAGCAGGACGGCGTTTACTCTTGCACCGTGGAGGCGCGCATCCCCAAGGGTGCGAAGCCGACGGCGCCGTACTTCCACGACAATTACTGGAAGCACCCGTCGAACGCGGCCATCAACATCTTCGACCCGGGCGTGCCGTTCGGCGTTCCGTTCGCCCCGACGCCGTTTCGGGTCGCCTTGCATGTGAAGGCGGGAGAGGTCGAGGTCACCAAGGAGTTGCCGGTCGAATTCCGCTACGTGAAGGACATCTACTTCGGCGACAAACGGATGGAGCTGAACGTGGTTCCGGCTTTCTCGGTGAGGGTGACGCCGGAGCTGGCGGTGATTCCGGTGGCCGCCGGAGGAGCCGCGGCGAAACCCGTCGAGCGCGAGATCCACGTTTCGGTGACGAACGGCACGAAGGGCGCGGCGCAGGCCAGCGTGGCGCTGGAGCTGCCGGCGGGATGGAAGGCCACCCCCGCGAGCGTGCCGCTCGGCTTCGC
>PLMF01000364.1 GCA_003142355.1 Bryobacterales bacterium | reverse complement strand
TCTTCGCCGCTCATGGCCAGCAGCGAGTGGCCCAGCCCGATGAGCACGGCGATGATGGTGATGGAGGGCGCCAGCGTGCCCTTCAGCCAGCCCAGCGCTTCAGGGCTGAACTTCAGGTTGGCGGGCACGGGCAGCGGCACCGGATTGTACCCGTTCTTCAGGATGGTGACGAAGCACCAGACGATCAGAATCACCACCATGACGGTGGTGATTTGCATGATGCGCAGGGCCTTCTCGCTGGATTCGTGAATGCCGATGATGTTCTTGCGCCAGAAGTAGAGCGTCACGACGGCCGCGAATGCCGCGGCGAAATACGGCGCGTTCACGTGCATTCCGGCGATGTGGAAGTTGGCGCCGGTCTCGTTGATCAAGCCGCCCAGGTAGAGGCCCGCGCTGACAGCGCTGATGGGTCCGGTGAGCACGTAGTCGAACATGAGGGCCGAGACGGAGAACTTGGCCAGGGTGCCGCCCAGGGCCTCGTGCACCACTTTGTACACGCCGCCGCGCACGAACATGGAGCAGCTTTCGATGTAGATGGCNNGCCGCGCGCCAGAAGGAAATGAACGACAGCATGACGGTGGTGGCCACAACCACCTTGACCGTCGCCGGCCGTTGTTCCATTGTCACGTAAAGATCTCCTCGATCACCATGCGGGCCAGACGGGGGACAGACAGGTGCAATTATTCACGCTCATATTAGCATAGGGTAGGAGGACGGAGCCGTGCCCATGGAGTCCGAGGCGCTGGCGCGCGCAGTGATTGCGAAGCTTCGCGGGGCGGGCCACCAGGCCTACCTGGTGGGCGGGTGTGTGCGCGACCTGCTTCTGGGGACGAAACCCAAGGACTTCGACGTTTCGACCGACGCGCGCCCCGACCGCATCATGGATCTGTTCCCCAAGTCGGGACAAGTGGGCGCGCACTTCGGCGTGGTGCTGGTGCGCGATGCGGGCGCGCAGGTGGAGGTGGCCACCTTCCGCAGCGACAACGATTACAACGATGGCCGGCGTCCCGCCAGCGTGCATTTCGAGAGCGACCCGCGCCAGGACGTGCTGCGCCGCGATTTCACCATCAACGGGCTCATGATGGAGGCGGCGACGGGGAAAGTGCTCGACTACGTGGGCGGGCGCGCCGATCTGGAGCGGCGCGTGGTCCGCGCCATCGGCGACCCCGATGCCCGTTTCGGCGAAGATCATCTGCGCCTCGTGCGCGCCGTCCGTTTCGCCGCGCGCCTGGGGTTCGAGATCGAATCCGCCACGTTCCAAGCCATCCGGCGCCACCACGCGCTGATCCTCAGAGTATCGGCCGAGAGGGTTCACAGCGAGCTCGATCGCATCCTGACCGAAGGCGGCGCGCGCCGCGGCTTCGAACTGCTGGATGCGAGCGGCATGTTGGCCGATCTCCTGCCCGAGGTGGCGGCCATGAAGGGCGTCGCGCAGCCGCCGGAATTCCATCCCGAAGGCGACGTCTGGCGGCACACGCTGCTGCTGCTCGAGAAGCTCGACCACCCCACCCCCACGCTGGCTTGGGGCGCGCTGCTGCACGACGTTGGCAAGCCGCCCACCTTCCGCGTGGCGGAGCGCATCCGCTTCGACGGCCACGTGGAGGCAGGCATAAAGCTGGCGCACGGCATCCTGACCCGGCTGCGCTTCTCGCGCGACGACATGGCGCAGGTGGAGGCGCTCATTGCCAATCACATGCGTTTCAAAGACGCACCCCGCATGAAGGAAAGCACGCTCAAGCGTTTTCTGCGCATGCCGGATTTCGGCGAGCACCTGGAGCTGCACCGCCTGGATTGCCTGGCCAGCAACCGGAACCTGGAGAACTACGAGCTGGTGAAGCGCAAGCTGGAAGAGCTGCCGGAAGAGCAGTTGAAACCGGCGCCGCTCATCACCGGCGCGGACCTGATCGCCGAGGGATACGTGCCGGGGCCGCGCTTCGCCGAGATGCTGGCGGCGGTCGAGGATGCCCAGTTGGAAGGGCGCGTCCGCAGCCGTGAAGAAGCGTTGAAGATGGTGAGGGAGATGTTTCCGCGATGACGGGGACCTATCGGGCTTGACCTGGCTATAATTGTGCTTGAGGGATTCACCGTGGCGAAACGCAAGCAGCACCAGACGGCTAAGCGCATGATCGGACGGTACGTGATCGCCGATCCCGCGATCTGCCATGGCCAGCCGACGTTCCGAGGAACCCGAATCCTGGTGGCTGACGTTATGGAACAGGTGGCTGGGGGTATTGCCTGGGAAACGATCGTGGAAGAATGGCGCGGCAGCGTTTCGTCGGATGCCATTGCGGAAGCAGTACGTCTGGCGAGCCAGGCGTTCCGCGATCATTCCGCCCAATACACGGCACCTGAATACGTGCTTCAGCGGACCCAGGCTTGATCATTCTGGACGAGAACATTCTCGAGGGCCAGCGACTCTTGCTGGAAGCTTCTCGGGTAGCCGCGAGGCAAATCGGAGTCGATGTCGGCCGCAAGGGAATGAAGGACGACGAGGTCGCCGTTTTCTTGCGCCAGCAACGGCATGTCACATTCTTCACCCGCGATGCGGATTTCTACGTGCCGGAACTCCGCCATGGCAGATATTGCCTAGTTGTTCTGGACGTCCGGCAGAATGAGACCGCTACGTTCGTTCGCCGCTTTCTTCACCACCCCGACTTCGACACTCAGGTGAAGCGGATGGGCAGAGTGGTACGCGTCTCGCATGCCGGCCTGGCGGTATGGCGGTTGCGGTCGCAGACGGAGATTCACACGGTTTGGAGCCGGTCCAGGTAGCGCTGGCGCTGCCGACTTGCAACATGGCCAAACAAAGGCTGCGGCATCAGGGAAGATTTATCGGTTGGCCTGCCACGTGTCAGCAATGGGCGTTTCTCGGCCAGGCGGTCAGACGATCAGCGAAAGCGGGCGCCGGAGTGCGTCACCGTTGCGCGATGCCGAGTACCGCAGGTCTTTGCCGGTGCCTGGGGGGCGGCGCAAATTCGAGCGGAGTACTGGTCCGCGCGGCCTGAGCAGATCCAGGGCTTGTGACAGCGTGGAACGCGTTGCGGAAGGCGGAAACAGGATTGCAAACGTCGAAGGGACACGGTACAAAGAAGGTTCTCCAACATGGGATATCAATGGGCGCGGTTCATTTGGTGGGTTGGCCAGAATTCCGCGGCAGTCCAGGCGCTCGCTGCGGTAGCCGCCGTGGCGGTGACCGCCATCCTTGTTCTCGTTACCGTGCGCTATGTTTCTCTAACGCAGAGAATACTCGAAGCGGGCGAAGCTTCAATGCGCGCTGGCTTCTTGCCGGACATAGATGCCAACATTGACTTTACCCATCCACGGCGAGATGAACTCTCGGTCTATATCAAAAACGTAGGTGAATCCCCGATCCGGGTGAGCCGTGCCAAACTCACAGGGGGTTCTATTTTCCAATGGGCTGACCCACCAAATCAACCGAATGAGTTCGCCTCTGAGACAGAGTTTGATGCGCGCGGCGAACTGACGACCCTGACATCGTTGTTTCTGCGTAAGAACGAAGAAGCTCGCGGTCTCGTTCGGATATTTCCAACGCAGCAAATGGATGAGAGCGAGTGGTTGAGGCTCCTGCACGATCGGATATCCTTGACGGCAAGGGCGGTAATCGAGGTCTCGGATATCACTGGCCGGATTGTCTACTCGTTCACTGTACTTCGGAACGCCCGCACTTCTAGAACACGCATTGAGGTACGCTTCCCGAGCCGCTTTGATTCGGTTTAGCTACGTTCCAAACGGACGCGTAGTCGCCTACGGTCCCCTGTGCCAACCCGTTCGGACTCCTTCGGTCAAAAGCGTGGGATGGGCGTGGTACGGCCACGTGACGCCGGCGCAGACCATGGCAGCTTGGTGTTGAACGGGGGTTGACATTCGGTAGCTTATAGGCTACTGTCAGGGGGTGGCCCTCGTTGAAATCCTGCTTTTTCGCAAGGGCTGTTCGATACCGTTTTCGGAGTGGCTAGCCTCGTTGAGAGATGCCAGGGCGGTTGGCGTCGTGCGCTCCCGTCTCAATCGGATCCGATTGGGCAACTTCGGAGACTGCAAGTCCGTCGGTGGCGGGGTCGAGGAACTACGAATCGATTTCGGCCCTGGGTACCGGGTCTACTACGGACGGGAAGGCTCGTTGTTGGTGGTTCTGCTTTGCGGCGGAAGCAAGAAGTCGCAGGCCAGGGACATTGTTGCCGCCCAGAGACAGTGGAGGGAGTATTTGGATGCCAAGACCAACGGTTAAGACCGAATCATATCGCGAGAGCCTTCTGGAGTCTCTCAGGAATCCGGAGGAGGCGGCTCAGTATCTCAACGCTTGCCTGGAGGACGAAGATGCACGTGTGTTCCTTCTGGCACTTCGCGATGTTGCCGACGCCCGCGGCGGCATCAGATCCCTGTCGCGCGGCACCCATTTGAACAGAGAGAGCCTCTATCGAATGCTCTCCAAGTCCGGTAATCCGTCGCTGGACAGCTTGGCCGCGGTTTTGAACGCTTGCGGCCTTCGCCTGGCCGTCCAGTCGACTGAGCCCCGGCGCGGGAAGCGCCGAATCGCCTGAAGCCGCAGTACCCGCTACCACACACTGCCCGCAGACATGCAGTATTTCCGGGGGAAGGAGCCCGCGCGGTTTGTTTCGGGCACTCGGGCGGGTCTACGCCACCACCAGCTTGCGCGCACGCCGGAACACCGCCAGCAGCATCTTCTCCGTCAGCTTGCCGGTGGAGGTGTTCTGCTGGCTGGGGTGATAGCAAGCGATCAGCAGCGGCTGCCCCGGCGCGGTGGCGAACTGGCGGTCGTGCCCGAAGACGAAGGGGGCGCGGCTGCGGATTGCGCCGCGCGCTTTCAGCACATCCAGGTAGGTATCGAACGCGATCTTGCCCAGGGCCACCACCACTTTCACGTTCGTCAGCAGATCCAGCTCGCGTTCCAGGTAGGGGCGGCAATTGCGCAGCTCCTCGGGCGCTGGCTTGTTGCCGGGAGGCGCGCAGCGCGCGGCGGCGGTGACATAGACATCGCGCAGCGCCAGGCCGTCGTCGCGCGAGACGCTGGCCGGTTGCGAGGCGAAGCCGGTCTGGTAGAGGGCGCGGTAGAGCCAGTCGCCGGAGCGGTCGCCGGTGAACATGCGGCCCGTGCGGTTGGAGCCGTGCGCGCCGGGCGCGAGGCCCAGAATCAGGATGCGGGCTTGCGGGTCGCCGAACGAGGGCACGGGTCTTCCCCAGTACTCGCAGTCGCGAAAGGCGCGGCGCTTCACGGCGGCGATGCGCTCGCAGTGCTCCCGCAAGCGGGGACAACGGCGGCAGCTTGCCACTTCGTTTTGCAGGATCTGCAAAGTTTCGAGCACGGGTCTAATTGATGGTAGAATAATCTTCGGCTGCTCCGGCCGGCTGTTTCGTATCCGCTCTGGCGCAAATCACTGCTGCGGCGAACCGCGCGTCGTTATGAAGAAAGCACTGCTCGTCGTGTTGGTATTCTGCCTGCTTGCAAGCACTGGTGTCGGTGCCACCGTCCAGCATCCGCGCAAACGCCGCCACACGGCTGCCGCGGCGACCTCCCGCGCGGCGCCCATGATCAGGGTTGCGGCGCAATCGCCCCGTCCCGCGGCGGCCCCCGCGCCAGTCGTCATCCACGGCGGCCCCTGGACCGAGCCAACCTATGCCGATTCCACGGTGGGGGACATGGTGGATGGTGAAGACCTGGTCATTCGGCGCGCGGCGGTGGAGGCTCTGGGGCCTTACAACGGTTCCGTAGTGGCAGTCGATCCCGGCACCGGGCGCATTCTCACCATGGTGAATCAGAGGGTGGCGCTGGGCACGGGTTTCCAGCCGTGTTCCACCATCAAGGTGGCGGTGGCGCTGGCCGGTCTCAGCGAAAGAGCCATCCAGCCGGCCAACCGGTTTCGACTGGGCGGTCTGCGCATGGACCTGACCTACGCGTTAGCCCACTCGAATAACTATTATTTCGCCACCCTGGGAGCCAAGCTGGGTTTCGAAAAGGTCAGCCACTACGCCCGCTTGTTCGGGTACGGAGAAAGGGCCGGGCTGAATGTGGCGGGGGAACAACCGGGGTCCTTTCCTTCGGCGGCGCCGCGCAATGGCGGAGTTGGCATGCTCTGCAGCTTCGGTGAAGAGATCTCGCAGACTCCGCTGCAACTGGCGGCACTGATGAGCGCCATCGCCAACGGCGGCACGTTGTACTACCTGCAATATCCGCGCGACCAGGATGAGGCCAGAAACTTCGTTCCGCTCGTGAAGCGGAAACTGGAGATCGGAAGCCTGATCCCCTCGGTCAAGCCCGGGATGCGCGGGGCGGTGCAGTTNNACTCATCTGGGCTGGTTCGGTTCCTTCAACGACGCCGGCCAGCGCAGGCTGGTGGTGGTGGTCCTGCTGACCGGAGGGCGGCCCGCCATCGGTCCGCTGGCCGCCGGCATCGCCGGCGACATGTACCGGCGCCTGGGAGAGCAGAACTACTTTGCGGCGTCGCAGCCCATCACGCCGGCGACGCTGATTTCCAGCCAGATCTGTTGCGGGAAGTAGGAGGGGACGGCAGGCGGCACCGCCTGCCCCACCTTGGCCTCAAACCGGCTCTTCGAGGCAGGCGAAGACTTCCCGGTAGAACTCGGGGTGGGCTTTCCAGGTCTGCGCGGTAACCAGCTTGCCATCGCGCACGGCGGGCTTGGAACTGTAGATGCCTCCGCCGCGCTCGACTTCGATGCGCACGTGGTCGTGGCAGGTGACGGTGCGGCCCTTGNNGATGGCCGCGAACTCCTTGGCCGCCACGGCCGTAATCGCCACATCCGCCTCGAGGCAATGGCCCACGCGCTCGACGTAGGTTTCCCACCCCGGCTCGACGTCGTGGAACACCATGTGCAGCCGCCGCCGCGATGGCGCCGCCAATACCGGCTCCCAATACGCCTCCAGAAACCGGTGGTAAGCGTACAGCGCTTCGTAGCTGTCGCCGCCATCGCCCGTGACAATGAGGACTTTTCTGCTCATGGGGGCCAGGATAGCAGGGGCCGGGGGCCAGGGGTTAGGGGACGGGCTGGAACTTTAGGGTTGTGGCGGCGAGCAGCACCAGCGCGATCCACAGCAGGTCGGCCAGCAAGAGGTGCACCAACTGCATCCACACCGGTGCCCGCAGCAGCAGATTCAACACCCCGGCCACAATTTGAGCTCCCACCAGGGCCATCAGGTTCCAGGCCCGGCCACCCACATCCGGACGGCGCGAGGCGCTGGAGACGGCGTAAAACAGCAGCCACGCTCCCACGGCGGCCGCCATCACGGGGTGCAACGGGCGCAGCCGCAGAAAGATGTTAGCCGCCGGGTCCAGATCCTGGGCCAGTCCCGCCGCCAGCGACGAGGCGGGAAACAGCGTGTCTCCCAACGCGGCGATGGCCCCGCTCACCCCCAGCACCGCCACCGATGCCAGGCTCACGCCCGCCATCCAGACGGCCCTGCCGCGCGACCCGGAGGCGCTGCTTACGCCCTTGGGCGCGGGCCTTTCCGTGCTCCACCAGGCGGTAAGCGTCAGGCAGGCCAGCAGCGTCAGGGTATTGATCAGGTGCGTAGAAAGCGAGTAGGCCCGCGAAACGGAAGCGTTCTTGGCCACGTGTTCGAGCAACACCAGCGCCGCGCCGATGAGCGCTTCAGTGATGAGGAACAAGGCCGAGAGCGTGGCGCCGAGCCGCACCGGATGTGGGCGCGGAAACCGGCGAAACGCCCAGACGACAAGCAGCGCCACCAGCGCCAGGTCGAGCCCGCTCGTGACCCGGTGCGTGAATTCGATGATGGTGGCGGCGCTCGCGGAGTGCGGCGCAACCGTTCCGTTGCACAGCGGCCAGTGGTTGCCGCAACCCGCCCCCGAGCCCGTGGCCCGCACGAATGCGCCCCACAGTACGACTCCCAGGTTGTAGGCCAGCACGGCCCAGGCATAGCGCGCGAAGGCTTTTGGCATGGCGGGCACGTTTCATTGTAGCCCCGCAAGAAAAATCTTGACAGCCCGGCGCGTCGATGCTATTTTTACAACAGGATGCTGCTTTTGCAGCATATCGCCATGAGGAAAGACGGACATCGCAATCTGAGCCGGCGCGAGCGCCAGATCATGGACATTCTCTACCAGCGCGGCCGCGCCAGCGCTTCCGAGATCCATGCGGCCTTGCCGGACCCTCCCAGCTACTCGGCCGTGCGCGCCAAACTGCGCGTGCTCGAGGAAAAGGGCCACGTTCGGCACCAAGAGGAATCGCTGCGTTACGTGTACCTGCCGACGGTGGCGCGCGAGACGGCGCGGCGTTCCGCGCTGCGCCACCTGCTCTCGACCTTCTTTGAAGGCTCGGTCGAGCAGGCCGTAGCGGCGCTGCTGGATCTCTCCGCCGCCAATCTTTCGGAGCAAGACCTGGCGCGCATTTCAAGCCTCATCGAAGAGGCCAAGAAGGAAGGAGTCAAATCATGACGTGGGTGGAGTTGCTCGCGCAGAGCGCCTGGAGAGGAAGCATCGTTCTGGCGGCGGCTTTTGCCGCGGTGGCGGGGTTGCGCCGGACCTCGGCGGCGGTGCGGCATTTTGTCTGGACGGCGGCGCTGGCGGCGATAGTGGCGCTGCCGGTGGCCCTGCTGGTGGTGCCGAAGTGGAGTTGGCGGGCTGCGCCGGTGCGGGCTGCGGTGGTGGTGACTCGGCAACAGGTGGGGCCGATTCAGATAAGCGCCGGTAGTAAGGCCGCCGGCGCTACAACTACCACGACCGGCTGGCTGCTGGCGCTGTGGGTGCTGGGCTGCGCGGCGGCTGCCACGCGCTTTGTGCTGGGGGCCGGGCGCGCGTCGTGGATGGCGCCGCGCGCGGCTGAGGCGCGGCACGCGGGCGCCATGCTGGAAGAGCTGCGGCGCGCGCTGGGGATTCGCCGGCGGGTTCGCGTTCTGGAAAGCGCCGACGCGCCTATGCCGCTCACCTGGGGCATCCTGCGCCCCGTGGTGCTGCTGCCGGAAGGGGCTGGGCAATGGCCGCCGGCGCGGCTGCGCGCGGTGCTGCTTCACGAGCTGGTGCACGTCGCGCGCTTCGATCTGCTGGCGCAGGCCATCGCCCAGGCGGCTTGCTGCCTCTATTGGTTTCATCCCCTCGCCTGGATGGCCGCGCGGCAGCTTCGCCAGGCGCGCGAGCGGGCCTGCGATGACGCTGTGCTGAGCCGCGGAGTGGCCGCGCCGGATTATGCCGGCCACCTGATGGACCTGGTGCGCGCGCTGGCCGCCCCGCGGGCCCGCTGGGAGGACGCTCCCGCCATGGCCGAAGCGTCGGACCTGGAGTCGCGCGTTCGCGCCTTGCTGGACGGCACCCGCAGCCGCCACCCGTTGAGCCGGCGGGCGGCCATCGCCATCGCGTCCGTAGCCGTGGCCGTGCTGCTGCCGGTGGTTGTCATTACCGCGCAGGCGCAAGCCACACGCGGATCTCTGGTGGGCGTGGTGGAAGACGCCAGCCGCGCGCGCGTCCCCAATTGCCGGGTCACCGCCAAGAACCTGGACGGGACCAACCAGGAGGTGACGCGCGCCGACGCGGCCGGCGAGTACAGCTTCGCTGCCATCCCGCCGGGACGCTATGCTCTGGAAATCCGCTCCGCGGGTTTCGCGGTCTTCAAACGGGACGTGGCGGTGGAGGCCGGCAAAGCGGCGCGGGTGGATGCCACGCTCGATCTCGGCGAGGTTTCCGAAACGGTGGTGGTCAAGGGACAGAAACCCGCGACAGTCACGCCGATGGCAGGCACGCCGCAACGGATCAGGGTGGGCGGTAATGTGCAAGCCACCAAGCTCGTCAAGATGGCCAGACCGGAGTACCCGGCGGATCTTCAGCAACTCGGCATTCAGGGCGCGGTGGTCATGCGGGCCGTCATTTCCACCACCGGAGAACTGCTCAACCTGGAAGCTATCAACGCGGATGTGGACGCCCGGCTGGTCAAGGCCGCGCTGGATGCCGTGCGCCAGTGGCAGTACCAGCCTACGCTGCTGAACGGACAGCCGGTGGAGGTGGTGACCACGATTACGGTGGATTTCCAGTTGGGGCAGTAAACTACGGTATCGTGGGTATTCCACTATGCCACTGGTGGCGGTGATCATGGGCAGCAAGTCGGACTGGAAGACCATGCGCCAGGCCGCCGAGCTGCTCGAGGAATTCGGGGTTGACCACGAGTGTCGCGTGCTTTCGGCGCACCGCACGCCCGCCGAGACCGTGGAGTACGCGGGTCGGGCGGAATCGCGCGGCATCGAGGTTGTGATTGCGGCTGCGGGCGGAGCCGCGCACCTGGCCGGCGTGTGCGCCGCCCACACACTCTTGCCGGTGCTGGGCGTTCCCATGGAGAGCGCCACACTCAAGGGTTTGGATTCGCTGCTCTCGACGGTGCAGATGCCCGCCGGGATTCCGGTGGGCACCCTGGGCATCGGCGGGGCGGGCGCGCGCAACGCGGCGCTGCTGGCAGTCGCGATTCTGGCCAACAGCCGTCCGGAATTGCGCCAGCGGCTGCGGCAGTTTCGCTCCAGGCAGAGCGAGAAGGTGCTGAGAGAGACGCTGCCGTAAAGCGTAAGATGGGAAACCCGGTGACGAAACCCGGTGACAGACGGAACGTCCCCGGGTTGTCACCGGGTTTTACAGGTGGATGATGCCGCGCTGAATGGCGGCGGTCGCGGCCTGCGTGCGGTCCTGGGCGCCTAGCTTGCTCAGGATGTTCTTTACGTGGTTCTTTACCGTGTGCTCGGCTATGTTCAGCGTGTAGGCGATCTGCTTGTTCGCCAGACCGCGCACGATCAGCTCCAATACCTGGACCTCGCGCGCGCTCAGATCGGGCCTCGGCAGCTGCGCCGCCAGCGCTGCCGCCACGGCCGCAGGCAGGTAGGTCTGGCCGGCATGCACGGCGCGAATCGCTTTCAACAACTCATCGTGCAGGACGTCTTTCGTCAGGTACGCCAGCACCCCGGCGGCCAGCGCGCGGCGGATGTCTTCGTCACCGCCGTAAGTGGTGAGGGCGATCATCCTGGCGGTGGGAAACTCGGCCCGGATGGCGGTGGCCGCCTCCACTCCTCCCATCCCGGGCATGCGCAAGTCCAGCAGGGTCACATCCGGCCGGTGCTTACGGAACAACTCCACGGCCTGCTGGCCGTTGGAGGCCTCCGCCACCACCGTCATATCGGGCTGCATGTTGACAATCGTGCTGACGCCCACCCGGGCCACCAGGTGGTCTTCGGCAACCAGAATTCGAATTTTGTCGTTCATGGCAATGGCACCTTCACTTCCACCTCGGTCCCGCCTCCGGGTCGACTCGCCAGGCGCAGTTCGCCGCCCAGCCGTTCGGCGCGCTCGCGCATCCCGATCAGTCCAAAATGGCCGCCTTGCGAGGAAAACGCGTCCTGCTGCTCAAAGCAGCGGCCATTGTCCACAATGCGCAGGAAGAGCCGGCGCGCTTCGATGTGCAGGCTGACCCAGATCTTGCTGGCTCCGGCATGTTTCAGAACGTTGGTCACGGCCTCCTGCGCGATGCGCAGCAACTGCTGCTCGGCCTCTTCGGTGAGAGGGGTCCGCGGCCCGGTGATATCGACGTCCACGTCGACCCCCGACCCGGCGGCCCACAGCCGCGTGCTCGATTCCAGGGCCGCCGCCAGGTCCTGGCCTTCCAGGACCGAGGCCCGCAAGTCCATCACCGAACGCCGCGCCTCGGTGAGGCTGTGCCGCGCCATCTTGCGCGCAATATCCAAGTACTTGCGCACGGGAGCAGTCTCATCCGGCAGGCACATGGCTACCGCGTCGAGCTGCGAAGAGATGCCCACGAATCCCTGCGCCAGCGTGTCGTGAATCTCGCGCGCCAACCTGGCCCGCTCATCCAGGACCAGCGCGAACCGGTAGCGGATCTGCCGCACACGCAGCCGGAACGCGGCCCACGCGCAGACCAGCACCAGCGCCGCGCACAGCAGACGGAACCATGCCGTCTCGTAGAACCGCGGCAGCAATTCGAAGGAGTACGATTCTTCGCTGACCGGCCCGCCCGGCAGATTGGCTCTCACGGTAAACCGGTAGCGGCCGTGGCGCAGGCTGTTGTAGTCGATCACCCGCCGGCCCCCGGCCCCCAGCCATTCCGCTTCGAGCCCATCCAACTTATAGGAATACCGCACGCGCTCCGGGGCGCCGAGATGGATGGCGGTGTAGCGGACCTGGATGCGCTGGCTCCCCGGCGCCAGCCGCGCCGCGCGGCCGAGATCCACCGGCAGGCCGTCCGCGGTCATCGCCACCAGGTGCACAACCGGCGCCGGCCCGGCCTGCTTGAGCCCATGCGGATCGAGCACCGCCAGCCCGCGGGCCGTGGTGAACCACAGGCGCCCGTCGGACGTGCGGTTCCCGCCCCCGCCGATGGGATAACTGGGCGAGCATTGGGCGCTGCGGAGGCCGTCTTCCACGCCGTAATTGGCCGGTTCCAGAATTTTCCTCTGGTGGGCGGCGAACGCGCGCAGTTGGCGCTTGGCAATCCGGCAGATGCCCCGCGTGGTACTCAGCCAGAGCGATTCGCCGTCGTCGGTCAAGCTGGCGATATTGTCGCTCAACAGGCCGTCCTTGGCTGTAAACGCCTGGAAGCGGCCGTCGCGCAGCGCGTCCAGGCCCCCGCCGAAAGTCCCGATCCAGAGCGTGCCGTCGGGGTCCTGGTACAACGAGCGGATCTGGTTGTTGGAGAGCCCATCGGCCACCGTAAACAGGCGGGCGTCTTCACCCTGAATGCGCCAGAGCCCTTTCCCGTAGGTCCCGGCCCACAAGGCCCCGTCGCGCCCTTCGCACAGGGTCACCACCGCGTCCACCAGCAAAGGCTCGCCCTGAACCACCTTCCGGACCTGGCTGCCGCGAAGCTCGCTCAAGCCTCCCGGTTGGGCGAGCCAGAGCCGCCCCCGCGAATCCTCGAGGGCGTCGAACACATTGCGCCGGCCCAGCGGATCGGGAGGCGCGAAGTTGTCGAAATGTTGGCCGTGCAACCGCGATAGTCCTCCGCGCGTGCCGATGAGCAGGTCGCCTGTCCGGCTCTCGCGAATGGAAACGACATCGTCATCCGGCAACCCGTCGCTGGTGGTGTAGAGCCTCGGCCTTTCACCCGAGAACAGCAGCAGCCCGCCTTCGTGGAATCCCACCCAAACGCGGCCGCCGCGGTCCTGGAAGACGGTGTTGGGCTCGTCGTTGGGCAGCCCTTCGCTCTTGCCGTAGACCGTAAACACATCGTCCCGGAGACGGTTGAGCCCGCTATTTGCACCGACCCAAAGGTCGCCCTCGCTGTCTTCGAAGATGCACCGCACCAACTCGCGGGGGAATCCGCCTTCGCCGCTCGAGGCCGCCAGACGCCCTCCTTCCAGCCGCGCCAGCCCGGCGTTGGTACCCACCCAAACGTTGCCGTCGCGATCTTCCCACAACGCCCGAACGAAGGCGTTGGGCAAGCCATCGCGCTCGGTGTATCTTTGGATGCCGCCCCCCGGCGACCGCTCGATCAACCCCAGGGTACCGCCCAGCCAGAGATTGTCGTGCCGGTCCACCAGCATGCTGGTGACGATGTTGCCACCGAGGCTCGCGGCATCCAGCACCGGCAAGAATCTCCCGGCCACGAGCTTGCCCACGCCGCCGAAACCCCCAACCCACAAATCGCGATGCCAGTCTTCGCGGATGGCGCGCACCGCGGTCACGGGCAGGTCCGGACCCGGCGCGAGATTCGTGAACTTCCCGTCTTGATACCGGCTGAGATACACGCCGGCCACGATCCACAGCGTCCCTGCGTGGTCCGCCACGAGCGCGGTGATGGCGTTGTCGGGCAGCCCCTGTTGGGTGGTGTAGGTGCGGAATCGCTTGTCGCGATAACAAGTCAGGCCGTTGGAGGTTCCGATCCACAACGACCCGTCGCGGGCCGCCGCCAGCGCCGTAATCGAATTTCCCGGCAGATCGCCGCTGTCCTTGTTGAAGACCGCGAATTCGTAGCCGTCGAACCGCGCCAGTCCTTCATCGGTGCCCAACCAGAGATACCCGTCGGTGGTTTGCGCGATGGCGCGGATGGTATCCTGCGGCAGCCCGTGTTCCTGGCTCCACACGGTCCGCGAATACTGCGTGAGACTCTTATGCGGATCGAGCGCCAGCGCGCCGCGCGTCAACGCGCACCACAGAAGCGCCCCGGCCATGAGTCGTGCTGTCATCCTCGTCTTCAGTATAATCAGCGACTTAGGTCCAAGCGACGGTAATGGCTGGCGAAGTGGATCAGGGGCGCACCGGCGGCCACGCGCGCGCGGACCATTTGGCCCACGAAAACGTCGTGGTCGCCGGCGGTGAAGCGCTGCCGCACGGCGCATTCGATGGCTGCCAGCACACCGGGCAGTAAAGGCACACCGGTCTTGCCGCGGCGCCACTTCAATCCATCGAAGCGGTCCTGCCCCTTACCAGCGAAGCGCTCCGCGAGATCGCGCTGGTCCTCGGCTAACACGTTGATTCCGAAGTGCGCCGAGGCGCGGAAGGCGTGGATAGCGCTCACCCGGTGGCCGAGGCAGATCAGGATCAGCGGGGGATCGAGCGATGTGGATGTGAAGGAACTCACCGTCAGCCCGTGGGGCGCTCCCCGAGTGTCCAAAACACTGGCGATTGCGATGCCGGTGGCGAAGCGCCCGCAGGCGCGCCGGAATTCGGCACTGGTGACGCCCACCTCGCTTGACATGAAACTAAATTCAATCCTATCATGTAGTTGACCGATGCGGGAAGGAATGTCGCCCCGTGCCTGGAGAAGGAGGCTGAGTTTTGATCAAGCTGGACATCATCAACGAGGTCGTAAACAGGACCGGCATCACCAAGACCAAAGCCGAAATGGCGGTCGAAACCGTCTTCGAATCCATGAAGAAGGCGCTCGAACAGGGCGACCGCATTGAGTTGCGCGGTTTTGGGGTGTTCAACGTGAAGCCGCGCAAGACGGGGATCGGACGCAACCCGCGCACCGGCGCGGAGGTTTCCATCCCGCCCGGAAAGGCCGTGCGATTCAAGCCCGGCAAGGAGTTACAGACGCTGCAGTAGACCGCTGCACGCGGCGGTTCATCGTGTCCTCTCAGGATTTCTCTCCCGCCTCGTACTCCCTGTACGCCGAAGACGGTAACGGTGAAGCCGGCGCCGCCGTGGAAGCACCCACGCGCCAGCGCTATTGGTTTCATGCCCTGTTGTTTGCGTTGACGCTGGCGACCAGCACCGTGGTGGGCGCGGCCATGCAGCATGATTTCGAGACGAATCTGCCGCTCGAAATCGAACGCAGTTTTCAGTTGTACGCCGTGTTCTGGCGGCATCCCGCCGGTCTGCTGCAAGGCCTGCCCTTCTCCCTGACGCTGCTGGCCATCCTGCTGGCGCACGAGTTCGGACACTACTTCGCCGCGGCGTATCACGGCGTGGATGCGAGCCTGCCGTATTTTCTGCCGTCGCCGTTCATGGGCACGTTCGGAGCCTTCATTCGCGTGCGCTCCCCGATTTATTCCAAGCGGGCTCTGTTCGATATCGGAGTCTCGGGCCCTCTGGCCGGTTTCGTATTCCTGCTGCCGGCTCTTTCGGTGGGGTTGGCGTTTTCCAAAGTGATCCCGGGCATCGAACACCAGGGCAGCCTGCATTTTGGCGTCCCCGGCTTGGAGTGGCTGCTGGAGCGCGTCATTTTCCCGGGGGTGGCGGCGAGCGATATCTATCTGCATCCGGTGGCGCGCGCCGCGTGGGTGGGGATGTTCGCGACCGCGTTGAACCTGCTTCCGATCGGGCAGCTCGACGGCGGACACATTGTGTACTCGTTTTTTCCGCGGCGCCACCGGACCATCTCGACGGTGCTGTGCGTCCTGCTGCTGCCGCTGGGAAAGTTCTGGCTCGGATGGTTGATTTGGGCGGTACTGCTGTTTTGGCTGGGGCGGCGTCATCCGGGGATCTACGATGCCACGGATCCGGGCGCCGGCCGCCGGAGGCTGGCATGGATCGCCCTGGCAGTCTTCATTCTCTGTTTCACGTTCGTGCCGATCGGCGACGGCGGCTTATAGACCGCCATGAAGATAACGGCCACCATCATCACGTTAAACGAAGAGCGGAACATCGCCCGCGCCATCGAGAGCCTGCGCTGTTCGGATGAGATCCTGATTGTGGACAGCGGATCGGTGGACCGGACGGTGGAGCTGGCCGAGAAACTGGGCGCGCGCGCGATCGAAGCCGGCTGGCTCGGATTCGCGGCGCAGAAGAACCGGGCGGCGGAGCAGGCGTCCCACGATTGGATCCTCTCGCTGGACGCCGACGAGGCGCTGAGCGAAGGGCTCGAGGCCGAAATCTGGAACCTCAAGAAGAGCGGCCCGCAATACGACGCCTATACCATGCCGCGCATGGCGCGCTACCTGGGCCGCTGGATTCTGCACTCGGGCTGGTACCCCGACCGCAAGGTGCGGCTCTACGACCGCCGCAAGGCCGAATGGACCGGCGATTTCGTCCACGAGAGCGTGCAGCCCCGCGGGCGCGTGGGCCACCTGGAGAGCAACATCCTGCACTTCACCTGCGAGTCGCTTTCCGAGCACCTCAAGACCTTGGACCGCTACACCACGCTGGCGGCGCAGGAACTGGCCGCGCGCCAGGTGAAGGTCCCGCTCTCGCGTCTGATTCTGGACCCCGCCTGGGCGTTCGCGAAAACCTACCTTTTCCAACGCGGGTTTCTAGATGGACCGGAGGGGCTGGTGATCGCCCAGATGGCAGCATTCTACACCTTCCTGAAATACTCTAAAGCGAGAAACATGAGCTGATGCGCATCCTGCACCTCGATGCCGGAAAGGAAATGCGCGGGGGCCAGTGGCAGGCGCTCCGGCTGGTGGAAGGGCTGGCCGCGGCGGGCGTGGAATCCACGTTGCTGGCGCGCCGCGACGGGCCGCTGTTCGAGGCCGCGCGCAGGCGGGGCTGGCGAGTGGAGCCTCTGGGCCTGGCGCGCGCCATGCTGCTGGCCCGCCGGCACGACCTGGTGCACGCGCACGACGCGCGCAGCCACACGCTGGGGATTATGGTGAAGCCGGGGCGGCTGGTGGTCTCGCGGCGCGTGGCGTTCCCAGTGAGGTCCCGTTGGAAGTACCGCCGGTGCCGCGCGTACCTGGCGGTGTC
>PLMF01000244.1:11131-11993 GCA_003142355.1 Bryobacterales bacterium | reverse complement strand
GGTCCCCCTGGACCCGCTCTTCGGTCGAAGAATCGAGTGGTTGCCCCGCGCGAAGAGCCGGCCGGGGGGCCGGCTGCGGACGAGGGCGTCCGCCCCACAATCCATGCAGGTGCGCGGTCACGGGAAAAGTATGTGGCATTGTGCTTAAGCTTGCCTTGAACCGGTGCTACGGCAGCAGCACCATGGGCGCGCGCCAGAAAGCGAACTTCTGCGCGGTGGGGTCGAGCACGCTCACCTGGCAGGTGTACCGGCCGGGCTGGAGTTTGGCCATGGGCACGCTGAACCTCACTGGCAGCGCTTTGGACTTGGCGTTCAAGCCTTCGGTCACCTGCAGCGGGGCGGTCTCGAAAGCCTTCACCTTGCCGCGATAGAAACTCACCGTCGCCACCAGGGGCTGGGTGGTCTCGGCGGTGGGCTCGTAGGCTTCCAGGTAGATGTACATGTCCTGGTCCTTCTTGAACACGCGCGTCACGCTGGGAACCAGCTTCACGCCGTCCTGAACCAGCGGGTCGGAGGTGAGCAGCCTGCGGTCCCGTTCGGCGGTGGCGATGGCGGCATCCAGTTTCTGGCGCTGGTTGCTCAACACCACCGAGCTGATCGGCAGGAACCTCGGTTCGGTGGTCAGGTCGGGGATGGTGAACTTGGTTTCGAAGGTCCCCATCTTGCCGGTTTCGTTATCGCGCGCCAGGAACTTCAGGGTGTAGGCTCCCGGAGCCAGCGTGAACCCGGTGTCGTATTGCAGCGTGCGTTTGGACAACTGGCTGGCGGCTTCGTCCTTCAGCTTGACTTCGATGTAGTCGCGGACGTTGCCGGCGATAGCGCCCTTGGCGTCCTTCACCTGGCCGATGAAATCGAGGCGCGT
>PLMF01000244.1:0-11079 GCA_003142355.1 Bryobacterales bacterium | reverse complement strand
TTGGAAGCGAAGTACCCGGTGCGGTAATCGAGGGGCTTTCCCAGCTTGGAGGCCAGAGTGGAGTTCAGTGTGATCTTGATGCGGCGGAAATGTCCGTCGAGCGCCTCATTGGTGCTGTAGTAACCAAGAATGTAGTAACTGGCGATGTCTTTCTGCGCCTGCACGATGCCCAGCCCCAGGTCGTTGTTGTCGAGCAGCGCCTTGCCGCCGGTGTCGGCGGCCAGCGTGTACAGCGTCTCCTGCTGGCCCTGAAAGTTGCTCTGGGCCGAGCGCGAGGAGCTGCCGGAATACATACCCTGACCGCCTGGCGACCCCTTGGTGGCATCGCCCAGCGGAGCCTGCGCTACCAGGCCGCGCGCGTCGATGGGATAGAACGCCACGTTGCTGCGGACGGCGGCATTGATGGTGGCGCGCAATTGCGCCTCGTTGTCCAGGCCGGTCTTGGCCATGCCGCTGGCGAAGTACACCAGGGCCTTCTTTTCGGACAGAGAGCCGAGCATGCGCACCGCTGTTTCGAGCGCGGCCAGTTGGCGGTCGGTATTGAAGATGTTGAATTCGGTGTCGTCCGCCGAATAAGCGGCGCCGGTGTCTTCCGCGCTGTCATCGCTGGTGGCGCCGGCGATGTCGGTGCCCTCGCCGATGGACAAGCTCTTGATGTCCTTGGCCAGAAGGTCGCGGTCGTCGGTGAAGTCCTCGAGGACCTTGAGGTCGTTGGAGAAGGTCATAATAGCCATCAGGTCCGAGGGCGTCATCTGGTTTTGCATGAACTTCAGGGCGGCGTTCCGAGACCGCATCTGGTCCTGGATGGGCATTCCCGTCAGGTCGAAGAACATCACCAGCAGGCGGCGGTCCCGGTACTTGATCTCGCCGGGCTTGGCGGGCGCGATCTGGGTGCCGACGACGGGTTTGACCACGTTGGCCTCCAGCGCTTTGGCCGGAGCGGCGGGGGCGGCATCGGGTTTGGGCGCCTCCTTCGTCGGCGCGGGTGCCGGGGCTGCCGCATCTTCCAACTCCTGGTATTCGAAGACCTTGATGGTCTGCGGCTTGCCGTCTTCCGTGACGGTGAAATCGGCCGGCTTCAGGCCTTTGATAGGGTTGCCATCCTTATCCTTGGCCGATATGTTGACGACCACCAACTGGGTAGTAGCTTCAAACTTGAAGCCACTCTTAGGGGCACTCTGCGGGGCGCCATTCTGCCGGGGCGGATTTTGCGCCGAAGCTAGCAGCAGCGCGGTGAGAAATGTGAGAACAGTGGCTCGCATAGTTTAGAACCTGAATCGAATATTGGCGGTCANNTTGGTGGCATCGAAGCGGAGGTCGATGCTGCGCCGCTCCCCAATCCGGAAAACGCGGCTCAAGGAACCGTTGAGGGAGAACACCAGCGGCCCCGGAATGGTGTTCCGGCCGGCATCTCCCCACAGGCCCGCGGCCGGGGCGGTGAAGGCGCTGAGATTGAAGCCATCGCCGGCAGTCGCGGGGGATAGCGGGAGGCCCGTCGCATCCGCGCGGACGCTGCCCGTGATGCCGGTTCCAGTGGTGGTGGCGCGATTGCCGCCGGTGGTGGCGGTGAGGGGCGAACCGGTGCGGAGGGTGATGCTGTTCTGGAACGTCCAGTCTTTGAGGAGGGCGCCCTTAAAGCCGTTCACCAGGGTTCCGCCGCGGGTGCCGACGGCGGTGCTGTACTGCCATTGCGCGTTCACTGTGTGCCGCGCATCGAAGGAGGAAAGCCCGCGCTCGGCGGTCAGCAGTTGCCAGTTCTGCGCCACCACCGCGCCGCCCTGCGTCGAGGCATCGTCGATGGATTTCGAGAAGCTATAGGTCGCGTTGGCGGAAAGCCCGCTGCGGAACCGCCGCTGCAACTGGAAGTCCACCGCGTTCAAGCTGGAATTGCCGTTCGACTGTTCGTAGATGTAGCCGGCGGGGCCCGTGACGACAACCCGCGATCCGGGCGGCAGCGAGTCCGGCAAAAACTGCTGATCGAGCCGTGTGCCCTTGGTGCGGCGCAGCGTGATGGTCCCCACCAGGGCATGCCCGAGGTCGTTTTGAATCGAGAGCTGCCAGATCATCGGGTAGCCGATGCGATAGTTCGGGTCGATGGCCCGCGTGTTGGTGACGGTGTTGGCGGGGAAGACAAAACCGTTCTGCAGCGTCAGCGGGTTGGCGGAAGAGGTAGCCACCGACAACGTCTGCGCGAACGGGGGCTGCGCCGCCAGGTTATTGGCGATGGTGCCGTAAACCGAGGTGTTGTAGTAGATGCCGAATCCACCACGCACCACGGTGGAGTGCTTGGGGAAAGGCCGCCACGCGAACCCGATGCGCGGCGCTATATTGCGTTTGTCCGGGTTTACCAGCGACGAGCCATACGCTGCGCCCGTGAGCTTACCGGTCTGCCCGGGCAGGACCGGCGCGATGGCGGTGTAGCCGGGCGCGATATCCAGATTCACGATGCGGTTGTACAGCTCGGTGATGGGCGCGGTGTAGTCCCAGCGAATTCCCATGTTGAGACTCAGCTTGGTGCTGATGCGCCAGTCGTCGGTCATGTAAACGTCGTACCAGTTGGAGCGGAAGTACTTGTCGGGGTTGCCATACTGCAACGAGGTGGTGTCCGGCCGGCCCAGCAGGAAGTCGGCGAAATCGAAGCCGGTTCCGGCGGCCGCTACGCCGCTGACGATCTGGCTGGTGGTCTGGCCGGTGAAGGTGAAGGCTCCGCGGGCGTTGGCGTCGGACAGAGGATTGATCTGCTGCCGCCGGAAATCGCCGCCGAAAGTGAAGTTGTGGGTGTTGTGTACGAAGATGAGGCTCTCGCCCACGGCGCTGGTCTGGTTGCGGCCGAGAGAGGCGGCGCCGTCGGAAAGCCCGTTGATGCCGCTGGTAAACGACAAGTTGGGCGGTCCCCAATTGATGGGAGCGGTGGAGGCGCCGGTAATGCCGAGTTCTGCCTCCACGTTCTCCTTGTAGGAAAAGAACGGCGACGCGAGGTTGCGAGACCGGCTGAAGGTGTAACGCAGGTTACTGATCAAGTGGGTGTTGATGTTATGCGTCCACGAGACATTGGCGTTGATACTGCGGCTGGTTCCGGTGTCGGCGAAGCCGAAAAGGTTGTGCGACGTGGTGTTGCCGCCCTGGTAACCCATGCCGCCCGAAAGCCGGTCTTTCTTGGTGACCGATATGTTCATCAGGCGCGCATTGATGTTATCGGAGTTGTTCAAACTGGTGATGGGGGCCGAGTAGTTGCGAGTGAAACCGGGGGCGTTGGGCAGCGGATAGTAGTTCATCAGAGCCAGAGCCGCGGCGTTGATGCGGTTGGATGGAATCAGGTTGTTGGGGAAGGGCGCACCGTTCAAGGGATCGTAGATGGTAACCGGCCCTTGCGCCATAGCCTGCGAAAAATCTCCCGAGCGCTCGAGCGCGGTGGGCATGGTGCCGACCTGAGTGGTTCCGTTGCGACTTCGTCTCAACTGGTAGTTGATGGTGAACATTCCGTTATTGCCCTTGAGCAGCTTGGGAATCTTGAGAGGGCCGCCGAACATGAGGCTGGCGCTCGAGGCGGCATAGGCCGGCTTGGCCACCTGCTGGCCGTTCAAGGAGTAAGTCTGCGCATCCCAGACGGAATTGTCGAGCGTGAAGTTGGCATTGCCGGTGTACTGCATCTGGCGGTTTCTGCGGGCATTGCCGAAGGCCGCCATGCCGGCCCGGCCGCCGCCCGGACCGCCGCGGCCACCACCAAAGCCGCCGCCACGGCCGCCGAAACCGCCGGCAAAACCGCCGCCACCGCCGCGACCGCCACCACCGCCAGGTCCGCCCATACCGCGACCGCCTCCGCCGGGGCCGCCTCCCGGTCCACCTGCTCCGGGAGCGCCGCCGGGGTTATCACCGGGCCCAGAGGGCACCCCGCCCATGCCCATCATGCCGGGTCCACCGGGCCCAAGGCCACCCCCCATACCTCCCGGGCCGCCGAACCAGTCATTCTGTTGGGGCGCGTTCAGGCCACTGCTGACGCTGCCGTTCACCAGCAGCGAGTCGGCGGCGCTCTGGTTGAGATCGGCCGACGCCAGTTCGTTGCCCATTCCGTTTTCCGCTTCGGAGGCTGCACCGCCCTGGGCTGCGTTCACGTCCACGCGCTGGTATCCGGCCATGGCCTGGGTCAGCGACGGACGGCCCCCATTGGCCGTTCCTCTCGCGGGGGTCTGATTGCCGCGCGCCTGCGCCTTGGCGGCCGGCGCTGCTTTCGGTGTGGCATTGGAGGCGGCCACGGGTGTGGCTGGCGCCGGAGCGGCTGGGGCCGGTACAGCGGGAACAGGCGGCGTGCCGGCAAGATTGGCTCCGGGCGGGAGAAGCTTCAGGTCCCAATCGGCGGGAGGGGCGTCGGACGCAATCCCCACGTCGCGTGTGAGCCTGGCGAAACCCATCATCTCGATTTCGATGGTCCATGTGCCATCCGCCAGCTCGGGAAACGAATACGCGCCCTGGTCGTCGGTGGTGGTGACAATCTTCTTGTCGCCTTGCGTGGCGGTGACGGTAACGCCGGGGATGGGTAATCCTCCGGATTTGACAGCTCCGTGGTGTTCCGCAGCCGGCAGGCCGCTCACGGCAAGCCAGGCGACTAGGAGGCGCCCGAGATGTTTGGAAAGGGGATTCGCAGCCATGTGGTTACACTATCAGGGCGATAGGAGGCAAAGGAAAGTTACCGCCCGTCCGGGACTCCAGTGGTAAAACACCTGATGTAAGGTTAATCACTGAAACGAAATCCGCTGGCGGGCGTTTAATATATATATATGCGCCCATTGCATGTCTCTGTTCTGTTTCTGACTTGCGCCGGTTTTCTCGCCGCGCAATCCCGTCCCGCTCTCATCGGCCGCGGCATTGACGAAAGCCGCAGACACGCTCTGGCCGGCAATACACGTCCCGAAGCGACGGCGCGGAACGACGGCGGAGCGGTGGCCGACAGTTTTCCCATGGAGCACATGATCCTGCAGCTTGCGCGCTCCGCCGCCGACGAACAGGCCCTCAAAGAACACATCGACAGCCTTCACGATCCCGCATCGCCCGACTACCATCGCTGGATGACCGCCAGTGAATTCGGCGCGGCCTGGGGAGCGGCCGAGGCCGACCGTACTGCCGTCACCCAATGGCTGGAATCCCACGGCTTTACGGTCAATTCGATTGCGCCCGGCGGCATGACGGTCGACTTTTCCGGGACCGCCGCACAGGTGCGCGAAGCCTTTCGCACCGAGATTCACCACCTGGACGTTAATGGCGTCCGGCACGTTGCCAACATGAGCGATCCCGAGATTCCCGAGGCGCTGGCCCCCGCTGTGGCCGGCATCGTTTCTCTGCACGATTTTTCCCCGCGCCCGATGAAACGCGCTCATGCCGATTACACGTTCACTTCGGGTAGGAGCACGTATCAGGCGGTGACGCCGGGCGACCTCGCGACGATTTACAATCTGAGCCCGTTGTTTGCGGCGGGCACCACGGGTAAGGGCCAGACGATTGCCGTTATCGAGGATTCCGATCTCTACAAGGCCTCCGACTGGAGCACATTCCGCTCGACCTTTGGTCTGGCGGGTTACAGGAGTGGCAGCCTGATCACGGTTCACCCCGCGCCCGCTTCGGGTCCGAATAACTGTAGCGCGCCGGGCGTCGTCGCCGGCGACGATGGCGAAGCCATTCTGGATGCGGAATGGGCCAGCGCCGCGGCACCGGATGCGACCATCGAGGTCGCGGCCTGTGCCAACACTCGCACCACCTTCGGCGGCCTGATTGCCCTGCAAAACCTCGTGAACAACAAGACGGCGCATCCTTCCATCGTGAGCATCAGTTACGGCGAATGTGAGGCCGAAAACGGCGTGGCCTCCAACAAGGCCTTCAGCGACATCTATCAGCAGGCGGTAGCGGAAGGCATCTCGGTCTTCGTTGCGGCCGGGGATGAGGGCGCGGCGAGCTGTGACGCGGGAGCGCAGGGCGCCACCCACGGCATCGGCGTGAGCGCTTTTGCTTCGACTCCGTACAACGTCGCCGTGGGCGGCACCGATTTTGGCGACACCGTGGCGGGTACGAACAACGCCTACTGGAGCAGTAAGAACTCCGCCACATTCGCTTCCGCTCTGGCCTACATCCCCGAGATTCCCTGGAACGATTCCTGCGCAAACGGGCAGCTCGCCGCGTCTTTTGGCTATAGCACGGTCTACGGCTCGGCCGGCTTCTGCGGCAGCTCGACGGCGAAGAACAACGGTTTCCTGGTGGTAGCCGCGGGAAGCGGCGGGCCGAGTGGCTGCGCCACCGGCACTCCCGCATCCACCGGCGTGGTCGGCGGCACTTGCGGAGGTTACGCCAAGCCCTCCTGGCAGGGCGGTGTCACGGGTATTCCCGGCGACGGCGTACGCGACATCCCCGATGTGTCTCTCTTCGCCGCCAACGGTGTTTGGGGGCACTATTACGTCGATTGCTGGTCGAATATTCGCGCCGGCGGCGCTTCGTGCGCGGGTGCTCCCAGTACCTGGGATGGCGGCGGCGGTACGTCTTATTCCGCGCCGATTCTCGCCGGCATTCAGGCGCTGGTGAATCAGAACAGCGGCGGCGCGCAGGGCAATCCGAATTACGTGTATTACAAACTGGCAGCGGCCGGTAGTGAGTATTTCTGCAGCTCGGAGGCGTCCGCCGCGGGCTGCGTCTTCCACAACGTGACGCAGGGCGATATCGACGTAAACTGCGGCGGCACAACGGCCTGCTTTGGCGCGACGCAGAGTACGCCGGCTGGCGGCGGCAGAGGCCCACGCGGAGGCTTCGGCTCGAATGTGAGCTACAACGGCGGGCTTTCAACCTCGGCCGCTTCCCTCGCGCCGGCTTACACGGCGGGGGTGGGTTGGAATTTCGCGACGGGCCTGGGCTCGGTGGACGCGTACAATCTGGTCACCAACTGGAACTGGGGAAAATAGGGTCAGTCTCTGACGCCGGGACTCTTCCGCTCAGCCTCGGCCGGTTTATCGACCCTGAAGGAGGTATGGTAACGTCGCATTTAAGGACTTACCATGACTTCATCTCGTTTGCCGCTGCTGGTGCTGGCAGCGCTCGTCTGCTATCCGGCCGTGGCTCTCGACCGGCCAGGGACCACCTTCAAGGTCTTCCAGTTTCCGCCCAACATGATCCCCCGTATCGACGGGAACGCCGACGACTGGGCCATGGTGCCCGAGGATTATGCCATCGGTATCGACCAGCTTGTGGACGATTCCGGCAAGTTCAAAGCACCCGATAAGACGAACCTGGACGTCAAGGTCAAGGTGGGGTGGGTCAAGGGCCTGAACCGCCTCTACTTCTTATATGAGGCCTATGACAATTACTGGGACTTCTCGCATCCCGACCTGCACAACGACACCTTCGAACTGGTGGTGGATGGGGACCTTTCCGGCGGGCCGCTGATCCCGCAGTTCCAGCCCACCAAGGAACTCGATCAGTGGGACGCGCACTTTTCCATGCACGGCGTGCAGGCGCAGAACTACCACATCATGACCCCGGCCGTGGGCAAGGACTGGGCGCTGGCCTGGGGCTGCAACTCCTATGTGAAGGAGCTTCCCTACGCCAACGCTGCATACAATTTCGACTTCAAGCCGGGTGAAGCGGGGAAGCTCACGCTGGAGTTCTGGATCACCCCGTTCGACTACGCCGGTTGCGAAGGCCCCCAGCGCGCCGTGGAATCGGTGCTCACCGAGAACAGGCTCATCGGCCTCGCCTGGGCGGTGATGGATTACGACGACGTCAACAGTAACGCGCACGCGTTCTGGAATCTTTCGCGCCAGCACACCATGTACGGGAAGGCGGACGAGCTGGTGGCATTCCGGCTGATGCCGCTCGAGCCGCAGTTCCAGAAGGCCATCGAAGCGCAATGGTCGTTCAAGGTACTGGACATGAACCGGCGGCTGGTGGCGTTCGAGGACCTGTCGGTGGGCAAGATTACATCCTGGAAATGGGATTTCGGCGACGGAACAGGTTCTACCGACCAGCACCCGATTCACGCGTATCAGAAGGCTGGACAGTACGTGGTGGTGCTGAACATCGAGGGGCCGGCGGGCAGCTCGCGGCGGTCGAAGATCTGGGACGTGGTGGTGCGGTGAAGCGGTTTCGAGCTGTCATCCTGCTCCTGACCGGCGGAACACTGGCAGCTCAGATTCCCAGTCCAGGCGACGAATTGAACAAGCTGCTGGCGCAAGAGACTGGCGGCCGCTTCCGGTTGATTTTCGAATTCCGCGTGCGTGACGAATCGCGCACGGGGAACAACTTCGGGCTGGCCAAGAATCTCGATAACCCTCTCGTTCGCACGCGCATCGGCGCGCAGTTCGATGCGGCGGACTGGTTCCGCATCTCGGCCACCGGCCAGGACGCGCGTGCGCCGGAGTACGGCGGCGTGGCCCCCACCACCGCGCGCGATTCCATGGATCTGCATGAGGCCTTCCTGGAGTTTTTCGCCCAGCGCAAGACCGGGTTCGGAGCTGTTTTTGGCCGGCAGGTGATCAGCCTAGGAGAAGGCCGCGGCCGCCTGATCGGCGATTCGCAATGGAGTAACACCTCGCGCAGCTACGACACCGCGCGCCTCTATTACCGCTTGCCGGGCGCGCGCCTCGAGGTGCTCATGGTCTCCCAGGTGAAGATTCTGGCGGACAAGTTCAATGTGCCCGATCTGGGCGACCGGGTTTGGGGCACATATGACACCTTCACCAAGATCATCCCCAAGGGGACAGTGGATTTCTACTTACTCCGTCACGATCAGAATCGGGTAGGTGGTTTTACTGGAGTCGGCCGCTTGGGCACGAACACGCTGGGCGGCCGCGCCGAGGGGCCTCTGCCGGCGTCGTTCCAGTACAGCCTCGAGGCGGTCATCCAAGACGGGAAGACGGGCCTCGTGGCGCATCGTGGATATGCGTGGTTCAGCGGCGTTTCCCGCCGGGTTCAAATCGTGAGACCACTCGATTTGGAAGCGGAATACAAGTACGCGTCCGGCAGCCGGAACGCGGCCACGCGCGACAATACGTTCGACCCGCTTTACGCGTCCAACCACGACCGGTTTGGCCGCGCCGACCTGTTCGGCTGGCGCAACCTGCACAATGCGCGGTCGCTGGACACGCTGCACGTCACGAAACCGCTGGCCATCAGCGTGATGTATAACAACTGGTGGCTGGCCAGCCCGGCGGATGCGCTCTACAACAGCTCCGGCGCGGCCATCGTGCGCTCCGCGAAAGGTACCGCTGGAACGCACGTCGGACAAGAGACCGATGTATTTGGAACATACCAGGCCTCCGGGTGGACGTTTGGAGCGGGCGTGGCGCATGTCTTTGCGGGCGAATTCCTGCGCGCCACCACGCCCGGAGTCAACACCAATTATCTATTTGTCTTCCAGAGTTATACGTTCGGACGGGATCGCTGACCCCGAAGCGATGCAAAACCCCATCCCAAGCCTGCCAGGAGCAGAGCGAGTCCAGCCAGCGCCCGCGGCGATAACACTGGAACGGTAGGAGTTTGCACTACGAGGCTCGCCGAAGCCACGCCGCCGGCGCCGCCCTCGTTCGAGCTGACTGTGCTCGTGGTGTTGTTCTGCGTTCCCGCCGTCGTGCCTGTAACGTTCACCGAGAAGGTGCAGGAAGAGCTCGCCGCCAGCGTCGCTCCCGACAGGCTTACCGAGCCGGATCCGGCCGTGGCCGTGATGGTGCCCCCGCCGCAGGAGCCGGCGAGGCCGTTGGGTGAGGACACCACCAGCCCCGCGGGCAGGGTGTCGGTGAAGCCGACTCCGGTCAGCGACCCGCCGGCGTTGGGGTCGGTGATGGTGAAGCCGAGGCTGGTGGTCCCGCCCACCGGAATGTTGGCCGCGCCGAACGCCTTGCTGATGGTGGGCGGCAAGGGAGACGTAGCCCATAGGCTTGCCGGCAAGACGACGGCAATCCACAAGACGGGAGACCGCAGAACCGAGAAAAAGAGCTTCATCGGTGACTCCTTCAAATCGAAACTCGATGGCATACTACAGCCGTTGACCGGGATTTTGCAGTCCAGGGTCGCATATAGTATACGCCCAGCCGCGTGGCGATGTGCGGACTTTACGCGGAACGATGGGCCTTGCCGGCGATTCGTTCGATCCGGATGCGCACCACGGCGGTTCGGGAGGCCGAAGTGGCGATGGCCTTTTCCGCCTCGGGCGTCAGCGCCCCGCAGAAACGGACGGCCAGAAGCTCCAGACCCCGCCGTTTCTCCGTCGGATCCGTCACCAGGGCCGCCCGGCCGAATACGATGGCGCTCTCATAGAGGGTGGACAGACTGGCCGGCAACACCCTGGCGCTCGCCACGGCGCAGAAGGAGACTCGCTCTTCATGGGCGATATTCTCCAGCTTGTGTCCCTCCGTGGCGCAGTGAATGTAGAGCACGTCCCCGGCGAGCACGTGGTTCACGGGGACGGCATACGGCCATCCGTCGGCGCCCACGGTGGCTAGCACGCCGTGCTCCGCCCGCGCCAGAATCTCCCGGGCCTGCTCCTCGGTAAGCGCCCTGTCCCTTCGCCTGATGTCCCGCAACTCATGAACAGGTTAGCAGGGTTCTCCGTGGCGCAGGCACTCGTGCCTGCCGCGTCCCGACTCGTCGGGACGCTCTTCGGTGCGCGTCCGGCAGGCGTCCCGATGAGTCGGGACGCAGCAGACTGAGAGTCTGCGCCACATTGGTTTCTCAGTCGCCGAAGCTGCCCACTTCTTCGCGGTCTTCTGCCGGTGGCATGCTGCCGATCTGCACCAGCTCCGGCCCGGGCTGCTCTTTCAGCACGTGCTCGCGGTAGAGCTTCATCATCCGCTCCTGCTCCTGCCGCTCTTTCAGCCTGGCGTCGCGCGCGCGGGTCTTCTCTTCACGGGCGTTCTTGGCGATGCCCAGGCGGTCCAGGTCGTGCTGCGCTTCGGTCGTCACCAGCTCCTGGCGCAGCACCAGCGAGTGCTCCAGGCTGTTCAGCGGCACTGACTTGCCGCCGGCGAAGATCTCGTGCCGGCCGCGCTCCTCATACCACTTGGTGAGCGTCGCCGTCATGTGCATCTTCTCGATGATGTTGCGCCAGCC
>PLMF01000095.1 GCA_003142355.1 Bryobacterales bacterium | reverse complement strand
GAACAGGTCCATGCCGGCCTGATGCAACTCCGCGTCCAGGGCGAGCAGCGCGTCGGCGGCGGTGATGTCCACGTCGGTGACCGGTTCCGCCGCGACGACGACCCAGTGGGTCCGGGTCGGCGCGGCGGCCACCGCCCGCCGCACCTGTTCGTGGAACGCCTGCGCGTTGGCAAAGAACAAGGGGGCGTCCCAACGGAACAGCAGTAGGCCCGGGATGCGGCGGGCTTCTGGATGGCGGGAAAGGTCGTGCCAGCCGCTCACGCCATCGACACGGCCCAGCACGGCGGCGTAGGGTCGCCACGCCCGCCAGATGAAGGCCAGCAGCGCCAGGCCGATGGAAATGAAAATCCCCGTCAGGACTCCCAGCAAAGCCACACCGAGAAAGCACACGATGGATAACACAAACTCCCCCCGCCGCAGGCGATACAGCCGCGTCACTCCGGGCACTTCGACCAGGGCAAGGCACGCCGAGATCACCACCGCGGCGAGGGCGGCATGGGGCAGGTTGCGCAGCAAGGCGGGCGCAAAGAGCAACAGCAGTCCAATGCACACCGCACCCACCACTCCTGTTATCTGCGTCCTCGCTCCAGCCGATTCAGCCACCGGGGTGCGACACGCACTACTGCTCACGGGGAACCCTTGGAAAAAGCCAGCCGCCAAGTTGGCCGCCCCAAGCGCGATCAGTTCCTGGTTGTCATCGGTTTCCTCCCCGACACGGAGGGCAAACGTGCGGGCGAGCACACTGGTTTCGGCGAAGGACATTAGGGCGATGGCCACGGCCGCAGCCAGAAGGCTGCTCAACTCGCTGAGGGAAACCGCGGGAACTCGGAAGGCCGGCAGGCCTTGCGGCAGGGGTCCGACCGCGGAGACTCCCGCCTGCCCGGCCAGATCGAACTGCCCGACGACAATGGTGGCGCCGACCACGGCAATCAACACCCCGGGAACTTTTTGCGCCCAACGCTTGAACGCGAGGATCACGAACAGGCAGGATCCACCAATCGCGCAAGTCGCCAGGTTGGTCTGGCTTTGCAGGATGCCTTGGACGAGGCCGTGCGCTCTTGCCAGCAGGCTCTCGCCGTGGACGGAAAAGCCCAAGACTTTGGGCAACTGACCGATCAGGACCGTGAGGGCGATCCCGTTAAGGTAGCCATAGCGAATTGGCTTCGAGAGCAGCTCGGTGATGAAGCCAAACCGGGCCAGACCGGCCACGATGCACAATCCCCCCGAAAGCACGGCCATCATGCCTGCCAGTGCCACCGCTCGCTCCGCATTGCCGCCGGCCAATGGCAGCACCGCAGCCGCGATAAGGCCGGCGAGCGCCGAATCCGGTCCCAGCACCAGGATGCGGCTCGGTCCGAAGAGGGCGTAGGCAAGAAGCGGGACGATCGTGGCGTAAAGGCCGTATAGGGCGGGCAGCCCGGCGGCTTCGGAATACCCCATGCCGACGGGCACCAGCACCGCCGTCAGCACCAGACCGGCCACCGCGTCTTTGGCCAGCCACGAGCGTTGGTAAGTGCGCCACAGCCTCAGGCCGGGAAGCCAGCGGAGGAGGCCGCGCGGCGGCGCTTTGCGGGCGAAAGGATTGAGATTGGACGCGGGGGCAGGCATCAGGCATTTCCTTCGATGATACTGGGTTGACTTGCGGGTGTGATCAGCAAAGACGCCGCCCACCGCGACCGGTGTTGGTCATCCTGTGGTATAAGCGAGAGGAAATAGAAGGACACTCCGTAACCTGCAACCACCAGGAGGGATGGCCCCAGGCGGGTGAAGCCTTGGGATGCTTTTAGGGCTGAGGTTGCGATAACCTCAGACATGATGGCGACGAGAAGGCAGAGCCACTTCATGGGGGAACATGTTATCAGGGGAAGCTGGAAGTTGCCAGCTGCGGGTGCGGGCAAACGAGGGCGAGTGTAGGTAACGGAATGCGGAAGGTGGCCAAGGGACGTGGTTACTTGTGTTCTCCTTTCTCACTGCAGGCGCGAAACGCGAACCAGAGCATACGGAAGCGGTAGGGTGTGCCAAGCCCGCAGCCAGCGGACTGCTCCCCTACCGCGCGCGCAAGCCGGAGGCTTGTCAGACCTAACTCCGGGGCGAAGACCTGGCGCTCCTGATCTCCGTGCGCGCCTTCGGCGCAAATTCAATGAGCGCTGCGAAGGCGGAAAAGCCGGCGCCGAACGTGAGGAGCATCCCTTTTTGGCCGGGTTATGGCCGGCCGCTATCCAGGATCTCCCGCAAGACAAACAGAACGGACGGTGACGACATGTTGCCATAGTTCTCGAAGACGTGGTAAGAAAAGCGCAGGGCCTCGCCGGTAAGTTCCAATTCCTTGGCGACTTGGGCCAGCACGACCGTACCGCCCGGATGGACCGCCCACCAATCAATGTCATTCCGGGAGAGGCCGTGCCGGGCCAGAAGCCGAGACGCCACCTCCGTTACGGTGCGCGCGCCGATAACCGGCACCCGCTTGCTCAGGTGGTTCCGCAGGCGGCCGCCTTCCGTCCGGTAACGCAGATCCTCGCGGTACTGGGGAAATAGGCCCGTCGCAAAGTCCACCATGCGCGCCAGGCCGCCCGGGCGGTTGTCCGGCACCAGATCGAGCACGGCGGCAGCGGCACCGTCGCCGAAAATGGAATTGCTCACCACCAGTTCCGGCTCATGACTGGGGAAAATGGTGGCTGTGCAGATTTCCACGGCAAGGCTGAGAACCGGACCTTCCCCGCTGCGGGCCAGCATGCCGGCAGCGGCCTCGAGATTCGGAACCGCCGCGCCGCACCCCATCCCCATCAAGTCCTGGAAGCGAATCGACGTCTTGAGCCCCAGGTCTTTCGCGATATACGAGGAGAGACCCGGGCAGAGGTAGCCGGTGCAGGTGTTGACGATCAGGCCGGCTATCTCAGCGGTTGCCACGCCAGCCTCCGCCAGCGCGCGGCGTGCGGCGGCGACGGCTGCGGCACGGCCGAACTTGAGAAAGCGCGCCAGCCGCCGGTCGGGATCGGTTTCGAGGGCATCCGTCTTGGCCTCCATCCCCAGATACCGGCCCTTAATCTTACCGTCCAGGAGAATGCGGCGATACAGATCCTGTTCGGCCGGTTTCAGG
>PLMF01000305.1 GCA_003142355.1 Bryobacterales bacterium | reverse complement strand
GGCAGGCTGAAGCCCGCCCCACCAAAGCATGCCCGCCACCTGCCTTGGGTGGCGCAGGCGCTTTCGCCTGCGGACAACATTCTCACCACCTCACTGCGCCAGCACGACGCGGCCGGGGGCGGGGGGGGGCGGAGGGGCGCCAGAGGTACGGACGCGCGCGATGATGGCGAGAGCCGCGAGATAGAACAGTCCGCCGACGATCAGCGTCTGCACCAACCCGAGATAGATGGCGCAGACCAGCGCGCCGACCGAGCCCAAGACGCTAGAGGCGGCGTTGAGTGACCACGCCCAGCGGACGCTCGGCGCGTGCCACTCTTCCAGGCGTTTCAGGCCGGTGGGGAACGGCATGCCCATGACGAAGCCCAGCGGCGCGATCAAAGCCACCGTCAGCACCACCTTAAGACCCCACGGCAGCCAGACCAGCGAGGAAAGCAGCGAAGACACCACGATGGCGAGCAGCGCGGTGAGCAGGGCGATCAGGCCCAGGGCTTTGATCAGGCGGCCTTCATCGCGGCCCAGCAGGCGGGTGCTCACGAAACTGCCGATGCCGCTCGATACCAGCATCGAGAAGATCACCACGGTCAAGGCATAGGTCGGATGGCCCAAAAAGAGGACGAATTTCTGGATCAGTCCCACTTCGATCAGGATGTAGCCGGCGCCGATGAACAGGAAGTAAAGCAGAAAGCCTAGCACGCCGCGCTGCCGCGGCAGCCGCGTGCCCAACACCAGCGGCGGCAGCACCAGGATCAGCAGCGTGGCCACCAGGCTCACCGCCATCAGGCCGAACAGCAGCGGCACGGCTTTATTGACCTTATAGTCGGCGGTGTCGTGGGAGGCGGTGCGCACGAAGGTCCACAAATCGCGCGGCTGCACCGAGTAGAAAAAGAACGGGCGGTTGTCGCTGACGGGGGTGATGTCGAACGTGTAGTTGCGCTCGTACTCGTCGGGATTGGGACTGTGGAGCAGGTCGTAGAACTGGTTCCGGACGTCGCGGCCGGGAAGGTATAGAGCCTCCATGCCGGCGGCCGACAACAACGCGCGCGCGCGGCCGATATCGGCCTCGCTGAACGGCTTTCGGGAAATCAGCACGGTGTCGCGCGCGCCCCAGCCCGCGGTCGAGCCTTCGCGGCCAATTATAAGATGACGCCAGGCGTCGGCTTCACCCAATTGGCTGAGCGCTTCCATGGCCAGTGAGACCAGCCGCAGAGATTCCCGCGGCGGCTCCAGGCCCCAGCGCGTCACGGCCACCATGCCGTCGTCGGTGAGGTGCGCGAGGTAATCGCGAAAGGCGTCGGTGGTATAGAGATTGTTCTCGGAAAGCGCGAAGGCGCCGGCCGCGGTCGCCGCCCAGGTATCCACCAGCGTGGCCTGCAAAACCTGGTACCGATCGGCGCTGCGGCGCACGAAGCTGCGGCCGTCCTCGACGAAGATATGGACGTCGGGGCGCAGGTAGAGGCCCCGGCTGAGCCCGGGGAAGCGCTGGCGCATGATGGTGGTGGCAATGATGGGGTTGATCTCGACGCCGGTGATGTCGTGGCTGCCGGAAGCCAGGGCGCGCGCCACGTCCCAGCCGCCGCCGGGCCCGATGATCAGGGTCTTGGCCCCCGGCCGCACGGCATAGGGGAGGCTGGGACCTTGCTCCAGCAGGTCGCGGCGGTCGCGCGGCGTGAGGTGGTCGAAATCGAAATCGGCGATGGCGGTGGAGGCATCGGCATCGATGTAGATGGTGTCCCTGCCTTCATCGGCCTTGTGCACAATGGCGACGCGCGAAAAGTTGTTCCACTTGACGAACCACTCGTGGGCCAGCGTCTGGCCCTTGGCGTGGCTGATGTCGATCACCGGGTGGTGCTGGTTGTAAGTGAGGAAGGCGACTAGAGCCAGGGCCAGCGCCACCGAGCCGCCGCGGCCGTTCACCGACCCGGCCATGCTGTACCAGATGGCCGCCGCGGTGGCAAACGTGATGGCCGCGCAGATCACCGTGCTCGGACCGCCGAACTGGTTGAGCAGGGGAACCAGCAGCAGGCACCCGCCGGCGGCGCCCAGAAGGTCGCAAAAGTAAACCCGGTTCACGCGCTCGATGGTTTCGGAAATCGCCAGCGAGACAATCGTCCCGGAGAGGAAAAACGGCAGCGCGGTGGTGAAGTAAATCAGGGCGATATCCCAATTCGAGGGGTTGTTCTTCTGCGCCAGTATCACCACCAGCGACAGAAGCACCAGGAAGCCGTTGATCGCGCTCAGACGGCCCAGTCGAGCGAACAGCGGAGCCTTCCACCCGGCTACCACGTAAGAGAAGACGCCGCCCGCGCCCAGGCCGAACAGGGCGATGGAGATCGCCAGGAACGCAAAATGATAGTAGAAGACCACCGAGAAGATGCGCGTGAGCGCGAGCTCCAGCAGCAAAGTCGCCGCGGTGGTAAGGCCTACGCACAAGTAGACCTGGGACCAGGGGGTGGCGGACGTTTTCACGGAGCGGTACGGGCCAGGCATGCCTGGCCCCTACTGGACGGCGACTTGTACAGTGTTGCTGACGCCATCGGGAAACACCAGGGTCACGTTGACAAGTCCGCTGGAAACACCCTGCGGAATGGCGGCGTTCACCTGGTAGAGGCCAACGGAGCTTGGGCTGAGCCCGGCGAAGGCAGGCGTGGCCGAGACCGACCCGAAAAAGCCGGTGCCGAACTGGACCGATGGCATGGTGATGAGCCGCGCCAGCGGTTCCGCTCCGGGCGCCGGCGCTCCGGTGACGGCCGCCGGACTGGTGGGACCAAGGCCGATGGAGTAGATGACGAGCGTATCTCCCACTCTCGCGGGATGCGCACTGCTGGGGACGCTGCCATCGGGGTTCACAATCACCAGTATGCGCGGCGCCCGGTCGACCACCTGCACCGTTATGATGTTGCCGGCGATCCCGTCGCGCTCGACCTGAACCTGGGCCGTTCCCAAGGCAGTCTCCATGGGGACCTGGAACGCAATCTGGCTGTAGCTGGAGAAGTACAGCGGCGCGGCACGCCCATTCACCACGACCGAGGAGCCGCTAATCAGCGTAGCCAGGGGCACCCCGGGGCTGAAAGCGATGTTGGCGAACAGGAATTGCTCGCCAAACACGTCCACGATATCGCCGCGCGCCACCGCGTCTCCGCTGCCGAAAATGGCATTGTCCACCACTCCCATATAGTTGGCCAGCGGCGCGCCCTTGGCCACCACCTGGAAACTGACGGGGGCAGCGACCGTCCCATTTACGGCGTTCGAACCGATCGAAACCGAGCCGGTGTAAAAGCCCGGCGCCAGCGTGCCGGGGTCGAGCGTGATAGCGGCCCAGCCGCCGGAATTGGCCGAGGCCGTCAGCCACTTGCCGCCATCGGTGGTGGTGGCGCTCACGGCGCCAATCGGAAGGCTTCCTTGCCCCAGGTTGGCGAGCGAAATCTGCATCGCGAGCGGCGCGGCGCCCTGAGCCAGACGCACCGTAACGTGGTCCGGGGACGGCTGCGCAATCGGCTGCGTGGTGACGCGCATGGTGACGGGAACGGTCTGGTTATCCGCAGCCAGCGCGGAGCCGCTGATGGCCAACGATCCAGTGTACGTACCCGACGTCACGCCGGCGGGCGGCGCCACGTGAATCTTGTACGGGAAGGTGAAACGGAAACTGCCGCTGCCATCGACCACGAGGCTGAGCCAGCGATTGCCATCCTGCGTGGTGGCGACCCAGGTTACCTGGCTACCGGTGGTGAACGAAACGTCGCGCGACGAGCCGGGCGCGACATACACATCCACGCCGCCGATGCGCACGGTTACGGTGATGGTCTGGGGAGCGTCGATGACGTTGGAGGCGCCGTTCACGGTCACGCTGCCGGTGTAGGTGCCGGCCGCCAGCGAGGATGTGTTCAGCGCCAACTGGAGAGGAATGCACGTGGCGCTGGCGCTGGTAGTGGTGCAAGCGCGGGGAGACCCGTAAGATGTGGCAATCCATGGAACGGACGACGTGGGATTCCCGCTGAGCGAGAGCGAGCCATCCCCGGCGTTGTAGGCCTCGACTATCTGGGTGCCGCCGTTGGCGCCGGCGGGCAAGGGGACGGGAACCACGGCAGTGGTCGCCAGGCGCAGCATCGGCGCGGCGTGGAGGAGCGTCGCGAAGCCCAGAGGGACCAACGCGGCGCGCAGGAAACGGCGCACCATCATACCCACTCCAGAGCCCCTTTCTTGTAAGCCCAGATGTACCCGACAATCAGGATGGCCAGGAATACCGCCACCTCAGCCACCCCAAACCAACCCAGGGTCCGGTACCGGACCGCCCATGGGAACAGGAAAATGGTTTCCACATCGAAGATCACAAACAGAATGGCAATGATGTAAAACCGCACCGTGTAGCGCCCGCGCGAGTCCGAAGCGGCCTTGATGCCGCATTCGTACGCCTCCAGCTTGGTGCGGAACGGGGCCGAAGGGCGTATCAGCTTGGCGGCGACAATCAGCACCACCGGGAAGAGAATCGCAATGACCAGAAAAATGATGATGGGAACATAACTACTGGGCATGCGACCACTATAACATGCTGAAACGCGGCTTCCCAACGCGCCAGGAAGCAGAGCCGGTGCGCCGCGTCACAGAAATGGACAACTCTGGAAAGCCTCCGCCAAAAGAACGACGCCGTGCGTACCCGTACGCACGGCGTCGACACCACTCTTATGTCGTTCACCAGGAAGCAGCGGCCAGCCAGTTCAGCGTGCTCGCCGCCGCGCCAGCAGCTTGCGGGTGCTTCCCAAACCCAGCAGCAGAACTCCCGTCCCGAACAGAACCATCGTGCCAGGCTCTGGAACCATCCCGATGAAGTCCTGACCACCGCTAGTCGAGGTAAAAACCACCATCTCTTTGAACAAGGCGGTCCCCTTGAAAGCCTGGTAGTTGTTATACGCTTGTAGCACGTCGGCCTTGGTATTGGGGTCCGTAATCCCACTGAACAACTTGGCTGGGTCTGTTTTGCCAGCTAGTAGGCCAGTTTCATAGGTGCCCCAGTTGTTCCAACTGCCCGTGATGGTTGGCAACGTATCCATGATGTACCAGATCGCAAACTGGATGGGACCTAAGTCGGCTTTAAAGGTCGATTGATCGCCCCCGGTAATAGTCACAGCCTTTTGATTCCCTGATAAGCCATTAGTGCCCAAAATGACGAAATTCGTGGCCGCGTCAGTCAACATAAGGGAGTACAGGTAAGCCGCTTCTTCCTGCCCTATCGTCGACGGCGCCAACGACGATTGACCTGGGAGGTCGTTTTCATTCGGGGTGATATAGCTTGCGTTGCCAGTGAGGCAGAAGAATATCGAGCCCGGTAACGTGACACCGTTGCTAAGGTCTAGCAGCGTGCCCCCGTATGGTCCGTCAGCAGGCCCACTTAGGTAATGGCTGAGGCCGGAAATGCCCAACCCCGGGGTGAATTGGTAGGTGTCGGCTCTGAGCGGGGCGCTGAACGCCAAAAGAGCGCAGAGGCAGATGCTCAGCGCGATGAAGCGATTTCGATAAACGCAATGTGGTGAGCGCATATATGTCCTGATTGATGATCTCAAGAATGCCTGCGAAAACCTATAGAACGGAGGGTCCTACAAGGGTGGTTATGGTTCTAGAGTTTCCAGGAGAAAGTACTGGTACCGATTTCACGTCACGGCGCGGCCCGACTCCCGGCTCGATTCCGAGAGACGATGGGCTGTTCGGCATTCAGTCAAATCCTAATTTGCAACTAAGCAAGACCAAGCGATCCCTTAAGGATTTTTCTGAATGAAGATGCGCAGTCCACGCGTTCAGCCAAATCCGATGCGGGCGCGCGAGCTGAGCGGCACGCGCGGCTCGATTCCGAGAGACAATGAGGAGGCCGATGACTTCCGATCCGCGCTTCGTCTATTCCCGGCTGCTCGAGGAGCGGCGCGCCGATATCGCATCGCGCGAGCGGCGCCACCGGGCGCTCGGGTATGGCCGCCTGGCGGCCATCACCGCAGCCGCAGCGGTGGTGTGGCTGGCGCTCACCGGCCACCTCTCGATCGTCTGGATCACCGTCCCGATAGCCTTCTTCGCCGTGCTGGTGGTGATTCATGACCGCTTGCTGCGCATGTTGGAGCGCCGCCGGCGCGCGCAACGCTTCTTTGAAAGAGCGCTGGCGCGTTTGGACGGCAAATGGGCTGGAACCGGGGACCCGGGCGACCGGTACCTGGACCCGGCGCATCCCTACGCGCGAGACCTGGACCTGTTCGGGCCGGCATCGCTGTTCGAACTTCTCTCGACTGCGCGCACCCACATTGGCGAGGATACGCTGGCGCAGTGGCTGCTGGCCCCGGCCGATCCGGCGACGGCGTGCGCCCGCCAGCAAGCCGTCGACGAGATGCGCCCGCGCGTGGATTTGCGCGAGGACCTGGCGGTGGTGGCGGAAGAGTCCCGGACCGGAGTGGACCCGGTCTCGCTGGCCGCCTGGGGTGAGGCGCCGGGGCTGCTCGATCGAGGCGGCTTGCACCCCGCGGTGCGAGCGCTCACCGTGCTGGGGATGTCGGGGGCCGCGGCCATCCTCACGTACTTGCTGAGCCAGATGGGAGCCTTCCGAATATCCGAGCCGGTTTCCGTTCTGCTGCGCGACTTCTTTCTGGTGGTGCTGGCGGTCAACGCAACGTTTCTCTATCGCGTGCACAAGCGGATAGCGCCCGTGGTGACGGCGGTGGAAGAGGCCGCGCACGAGTTGCAACTGCTTTCGGAGGTGCTGGTGCGGCTGGAACGCGAGAGCTTCCAATCGCCGCTGCTGGCCGCGTTGCGCGCATCGCTCGATACCGAAGGCGAGCCGCCTTCCAAGCGCATCGGCCGGCTCAACCGGCTGATGGAGCTTCTGGACTCGCGCGATCACTTGCTGGTCCGGATGGCGGAGCCGTTTGTGCTGTGGACCGCGCACATGGCCTTCGCCGTGGAGGCGTGGCGGCGGCACTCCGGCCCGGTGGTCCGCAGATGGCTCACGGCCACCGGCGAGATGGAGGCCCTGTGCTCGCTGGCGAGCCATGCCTTTGAACATCCGGACGACCCGTTCCCGGAGTTCGTGCAACCGCTCTCTAACGTTCGCGGCTCGGACGGCGTTTCTGAGCCGCGAACGTCAGAGAGCGGATTTGCCGACCGCGGAGCACTGCTGGAAGCGGAGGCGATTGGCCATCCGCTCATCGAGGAAAGCCGCGTGGTGCGCAACGATGTCCGCATCGGCGGGGCCGCGCCCGCTGGGCCGCGGGTGCTGGTGGTGAGCGGCTCGAACATGTCGGGCAAGAGCACGCTGTTGCGAACGCTGGGAGTAAATGCGGTGCTGGCCCAGGCAGGCGCCCCGGTGCGGGCCAGGCGGCTGCGGATGTCGCCGCTGGCGGTGGGCGCGTCCATCCGGGTGACGGATTCGTTGCAGGGCGGCGTGTCGCGGTTTTACGCCGAGATTCTGCGGCTGCGTCAGATTCTGGATGCCACCGCGCGGCCGGGCCCAAAGGGCGCCCCGGTTCTGTTTCTAATCGACGAATTCCTGCACGGCACCAACTCGCACGACCGGCGCATCGGCGCGGAGGCGCTGGTGCGCGGGCTGGTGGAGCGCGGCGCCATCGGCCTCATCACCACCCACGACCTGGCGCTGGCGGAGATCGTGGGCCCGCTCGGCGAGCGGGCCGCCAACGTGCATTTCGAAGACCACGTCGAAGACGGCCGCATCTTGTTCGATTACGTCATGCGGCCGGGAGTGGTGCGGAAAAGCAACGCCATCGAGTTGATGCGTTCGGTGGGGCTGGAGATTTGACGGCTGGGGCCATCCGTGAGCTGGCGCGCGCATGCGGTTTCGAGTTGGCCGGCGTGGCGGCCGCGGAGTCGGGCCCAGAGGGCACCCCGGAGCGCGCCTGGTATCGCCAGTGGGTGGCCTCGGGTTTCGCCGGCGAGATGCGGTATCTCACCGATCGCCGCGCGGCGGTGCGCGACGATCCGCGCAGCCTGCTGGCCTCGGCGCGGTCGGTCGTNNTGGATCTCGCGCTACGCCTGGGGCGAGGACTACCACGAGGTGGTGCGCCGGGGCCTCGAGCGGCTCGACGCCATGCTGCGGGAACGCGCGGGCCCGGCATTCGAATCCAAGATCTGCGTGGATACGGCGCCGCTGCTGGAACGCTCCTACGCACGGATGGCGGGCCTGGGCTGGATCGGGAAGAACACCTGCCTCATCAACCAGCCGCGCGGCTCGTGGTTCTTCCTGGGCGAGCTGCTGGTCTCGCTGGCCATCCAGCCCGACGCCGCGGACGCCCCGCCGCCCGACCGCTGCGGCACGTGCACGCGCTGCGTCGATGCCTGCCCTACCGCCGCCATTGTGCCGGCCGGCCCGGGGTTCACGGTGGATTCCCGGCGGTGCATTTCATACTTTACGATCGAGCTCGAGGGCGCCATGGCGCCGGAGCACCGGGCCGGAGCGGGCGGGCACGTTTTCGGGTGCGACATCTGCCAGGATGTATGCCCGTGGAACCGGCGCGCCGCGGTGACCGGCGACCCGGCCTTCGAGCCGCGCGCGTTCGCACCGCCGCTCGAAAGGCTGGCCGCGGTAACCGGCGTCGAGTTCCGCTCCATGTTTGGCGGCACGCCTGTCACGCGCGCCCGGTACGGGGGCTTCTTGCGCAACGTAGCCATCGCCATGGGGAACCGGAAGCTGGAGAAATTCCGCGCGCCGCTGGAGAAACTGGCCGCCTCGAAGGACCTGGTGGTGGCGGAACATGCGCGTTGGGGGCTCGAGCAATTACGATAGAAGCGTGATGTTGCTGATGCTGGCCCTGATCGCGCTGGCGCCGCGGCTCTCGGCCCAGGAGTCCGTGGCCGCGGAGGGATTCGACCACTTCTACAACCTGGAGTACGACCAGGCCATCGCGGATTTCGAGAAAGCCATTGCGCGGAATCCCAATTCGCCCGACCTGCATAACCACCTGGCGGAGACCATCGTGTTTCGCGAAATGTATCGCGACGGCGCGCTCGAAAGCGAGCTGGTCTCGGGCACGAATTCCTTTCTGCGCCGGCCCAGGATGAACCCGGCGCCGGAGACGGAGAGGCGGTTTCTGGATGAAATCGGCAAAGCCATGGCGCTTTCCCAGGCGCGCCTCAAAAAGAACCCCAATGACACCGGCGCCATGTACGCGCTGGGCATCTCCTACGGGCTGCGCTCGGATTATTACTGGGTGGTGAAAAAGGCCTGGCGCGATTCGCTCAGTGACGCCACCGCCGCGCGTCGCCTGCACAATCGCGTTAGCGAACTGGAGCCCAGCAATGTCGACGCGCGGCTGGTGCAGGGGCTCGATGACTACATCGTGGGCAGCCTGCCCTGGGAATGGCGGATGCTCGGATTCCTGGTGGGCATCCACGGCGATCGGGAGAAAGGCATTCGCACCGTCCAGGACGTCGCCAGGAACGGCAATCTCGACCGCGTCGAAGCCGAGATCTTTTTGTGCGCGCTCTACCGGCGGGAAAACCAGCCGCGCCAGGCAATCCCGCTGGTGGGAGATCTCATCGGGAAATTTCCGCGAAATTTTTTGTTGCGCCTCGAGCTGTCGCAGATGTACAACATGGCGGGCGATAAGACTCACGCGCTGGAGGCCGCCGAAGAAGTGGCCCGCTTGAAGACAAGCCACGCCCCCGGCTACGACCGCGTGCCGTGGGAGAAGATCTACTTCCAGGAGGGGACCATCGAGTTCTGGTACAACGACCTGGACCGCGCGCTGGAGAACATGAAGAAAGTGGCCGCCGCGTGCGCGGAGGTGGACCTCAACACGGGCGTCTCCGCGTACCTGCGAATGGGGCAGATCTACGACATGACCCACCGCCGCGAGGAGGCTCTGGAGGCATACCGGAAGGCCATTGCGTACGCCCCCCAGGCGGAGGCCGCCCAGGAGTCCAGGAAGTACCTCTCGACCCCCTACCGCCGCATGTAGCGGCGCGGCCCCGCAATGCCCGGATCAATCCGGGTCGATGGTCAGCTTGACGGGCTGCTCGATGTACTTGGCATCCTTGCCGGTGGTCAGGATCATGAGCGCCAGGCGGCCGGCCGCCTTGAGCGGGATCTTGAACTTGATCGCCGTGTCGGTCTGCTCGGTGACTTCCAGGATAATGTCGTTCTTGCCGTCGGTGAGGTACACCTTGGACACCAGGTCCTTCTGCAGGTTCTCACCCGTGACGGTGATCACATCCCCCTTCTTCCCGTTGGGGGGATCGACAGAGATCATCCGAGGCATCGCCTGTTGGGCGTAGGCTGCGAAGCTCGCGGCCACGAGTAGCGAAACTACAAAAGACAGTTTCATCTGAATATCCGGTCCTCTGAGATCTAATGCTATGTCCATTCAGCTCGAAATTCAAGCGCCGGGTGGGGCATGCTTCAGCCTGCTCTCTTTTTTCCCCATGGAAACCGGCCCTTTCCCGCGAAACCGCTTCCATTCCGGGCCCCGGCCTGAGATAATGTTCTTCAGGAGCGCGTCCGCAAAGCCGGCGCCGTCCCACCTATTTTGATCCAACATCATCAAAATAGGGAGTCCGACTCGATCATTACGCGCTGGTGAGCAAGCTCCTGGTCCGCTACGGACAAGGGAGAAGCCTAAAGGCGCTCGGCGGACGCCCACCCCGTTTACAAACGTGGGTCAATAACGGGGGCCGGCACGGCCCAGCGGCGCGCTCCCAGACCCTCACGCGGCGGGCTTCACATCCCGAGCACACTGTCATGGGATAGCTCTCGATTACTAACCAACGCCGGTATGCGTAATCGGAGGAATACTCCGCTCGGTTAACGTTTGCCTGATACCGAATGGCAAGATTAGGCCCATGACAGTACTAACTTCTCTGTTAACTCTTGCGCCACTCCGCGTCATGGGGTGTAATAGACCGGGAGGCCGAAATGGCGCAGCGGATGCATAACTTTTGGATGGACGAGGAAGGGCAAGACCTGATCGAGTATTCCCTGCTGATCACGTTCATTGCCATTGCGTGCCTCGCGCTCATTGGGGCCGGCAGACCCGCCGTGAACGGCATCTGGACCCAGGCGAATTCCAAGCTGGCCTCCGGCAACACAACCGCCACCGGCAGTTGATCGCGCGGACGGCGCGACCCCGGCGCCTACCAGAAGTGCGCCGCCAGGACGTGCGGGGGGCTGGGAGTGCCATCCGCCACCTTGGTTTCCAGGACCACCTGGATGTTCTTGTGCGTCCAGTCCCGCGGGGCCGTCCGCAAAGCCTCCCGGAACTGCTCCGGGCGGGTAAGGAAGTCTCCGGCCGCCAGTGTTCCGTACGTAGCAATGCCGCCGGCGGAGATTACGGTCCGGCCGGTGCGGGGATCGGCGATTCTCGTCACCAGCGCGTAATCTTCGTCCGTCATCCAGCCTTGCGGGCCGCGAGTGACGCGCCAAGTCAGGTCCTCGTCCCGTTCCCGGTCGCGCACACCGCGTATAGTGGGGCCGCTATTGACCAAGGAAAAACGCAGATCCTGCGTCAGGCGGATGGTCCAGTCGTTGTTAAACGCGCCAATCAGTACCACCGGATTGCCCTGCAACTCGGCATAGGGCGTAACCTGCGATCCGCGCAACCGGTAAGGTTTGTCGTGCGCGGCGAGATAGCCCGAAATATGGGCCATGGCGACGGCGTCTCCGTACCACAGGAAGCGGTCCCGCAAGGGGACGAGGCTGCTCAAGAGTACCGTAGCCTTAGGGTCAGTCATGTCATTGGGGGAGCGGTCGGGGTAGTAGCCCATTCGGCTCTGGCCCACGCAGATCTGCACGGGTGAATCCGCCGCCAGGACAGGCGCCCAGAACTGGTCGAGTTCGTTGACCGGCCGCCGAGCGGAGTTCCTCGCGGCGGTGGCCAGCCACCCGGCCAAGCTGATCACTGTGGCGATCCCTAAGGCCAGCATCAGCCATGGCGCATACCTGGCGGCCGGCGGATCGACCTTGGGCGTGACCGGCAGGGCTGCCGTCCGGAACTCCGGGACGTAGGTTCCCAAAGGCAATTCGATGCGCAGTCCGTTGGCCGCGGGTCCGGCTTCCTGGTAGTACTGAGCCAAACGCTTCCGCACTTCCGCGGCGGCGTTGCGTACCACCGCGTCCTGGTTGGTGTCGTAGCCGGGGTCCCGGTCGAAAACCGCTTGCCCGAGGGTGCGCTCCTTGATGAACTCCCCCTGGTTGTCCAGGCTCTGTTCCACGGCGTAGCGGAGCAGCGCCGAACAGCGCCGGCTGTGGCGGAAGTGAGGACTTGCCAATACCTGCTCCAGGTGGGCGCGCACCTCGTGCCGCGGCGCCGTAAGCAAGGCCACCCCTGAATCACTCATGTCTTCATATTCTACACCCGAATGGGGGTCGACGACGTAGTCCGCCGCGAACTGCCGTTCGATCCCGGAAGCCCCCGATAATCAACGGATTACCGGAGGTTGGGGAGGTCCTCGACTGTCGTCGGCCTATCCGCCGGAGCATAAGTGAAACATCATAACTCGTCTTTACGGGGTCTTGGCTCGTGCAGTCCGTGCAGGCCAGTCCCTTGCCGCTACGAAGCGTAACGAAGGAGCAGCCATGAAGCTAGTCTTTGCCACTCTCTATCTACTCGGTGCCAGCTTGGCCTGGAGCCAAACCACAACCAGTCAGGAAATCTCGGGCCTCGTTCAGGACGCTACCGGATCGGTGGTGCCCAGCGCGACCATAACGGTCAAGAACACGGATACCGGATTGACGCGCACGGCGCAATCCAACGAAAGCGGCCTCTTCCTGGTCGCGAACCTGCCGATCGGCGCCTACGAGGTATCGGCGGAGGCTGCGGGATTCAAGAAATTCGTCACCACCGGCGTGGTGTTGACGGTCAATGGCAAGTTGGCGGTCAACGTCAAGCTGGAGGTCGGCGCCATCACCGACTCCGTCACCGTGGCCGCCGATGCCGCTCAGGTGGAAACCAGCACCGGCGAGGTCGGGCGCCTGGTCACCGGCGAGCAGGCCACCCAGATCCAGCTTAACGGCAGGAACTTCCCCCAACTGCTGCAGCTCCTGCCGGGAGTATCCACCACCTTTGCCAGCGGCTTTGCCCTGTTCGGCGGCTACGGAGTGAGCAATAGTTCCCAGTCCATCAACGGCAGCCGCACGGATACCTTCTCGTGGAACGTGGACGGCGCCGATAACAAGGACAACGGCGGGGGCGGAAACAACTTCGTGAACATCAACCCCGACGCCATCGCGGAATTCAAGGTCCTGACCACCAACTACAGCGCCGAGTACGGGTACAGCGCCGGAGCGGTGATCAACATCGCCATCCGCAGCGGGGGCAAGGACTTTCACGGCGGCGCCTACGAATACCTGCGCAACAACGCCATCCAGGCGCGGGCCTTTAATGCCACCAGCAAGCCGGAGCTGCGCTTCAACGATTTCGGTTTCAACGTGGGCGGACCCGTCTTCATTCCCAAGAAGCTCAACCGGAACCGCGACAAGCTCTTCTTCTTCTTCGGAACGGATTTNNAATACCTGGACGATCCCGGTGAGGGACCAGATCAACGGGGACTTCTCCGCTCTGGCTTCCTCCAAATGGCCCAAGGATCCTACTACCAACGCGGTCTTCCCCAATGGCGTCATTCCCAAAACCCGCTTCAGCGCGAACAGCTACCGGCTGCTGCAGAATTACCCCGCCCCGAACTTCACCGGCTCGGGCGGCAATTTCGTGTTCCCCACCGTGGCTCCGCTGAACACCAACCAATACATCCTCAAGGGCGATTACAACCTCAGCCCCAGGCACCAGATTTCGGTTCACTGGCTGCGCGATTACTACATGTCCCTCCAGAACCTCACCAACCTGGCTCTCTACGAGCGCCATATCCCCAGCATCAACCTCAGCGGACAGTGGACCTTCGTCGCCAACCCCACAACCGTCAACGTCGTCCAGTTCACGTATACCGGGAACGTCATCCTGGAGAAAGTCGGGATCAGGCCCAACCCGGTCTTCATCACCGACATGACGCGCAAGGGAGAAGGCATCAACTATCCCCTCATTTACAATGCGGCCGATTTCATTCCCGCTATCAGCCTCTCCGGCTACAACGGCCTTAGTGTGACGCCTCTGAACTTCGACAACTTCAACCGGATTTTCAGTTGGAAGGATAATTTTTCGAAGCTCATCGGCAGCCACAACCTGAAGGCGGGCATTTTGGCCATGCGCAGCCGGAAGAACCAGGACAACGTGCCGGCCATCAACGGCACCTTCGCCTTCACCACCTCCGCCACCAACACCACCGGAAATGTGGTGGCCGACGCCGTGCTGGGCAACTTCTACACCTATACCGAAGCCGGCAGTTTCCGCCAGGGCTGGTATCGCTTCANNGTGCAGGACGACTGGAAGGTCAACAACCGGCTGACCGTCAATATCGGATTGCGCTGGGGGTACATGCAGCCCCAGTACAGCGCGCTGCAGAACACCTCCACCTTCCTCCCGCAGTACTTCGATCCCAAGAAGGCGGTGTCCATTGTGCCGTCCACGGGCGCGATTGTGGCGGGCAGCGGGGATCCGTATAACGGTCTGGTACTGGGTGGCCCCGGCTTTCCCAAGTCGGCCATCGGCCGCGTCCCGGTCGCCAGCGATCCCGCGGTCACGGCGCTGTTCCATGGCCTGCCGAATGGGGTCATGAACACCGATAACGCTACCTGGGCGCCGCGTTTCGGCTTCGCCTACGACGTCACTGGCCACGCCAGCACCGTGGTGCGCGGCGGCTTGGGAGTCTTCTATGAGCGCATCGAGGGCAACTTCATCTTCAGCTCCGTGAACAATCCACCGTTCATCCAGCAGTCTCTGATCTACAACGGCAACGTTGAGAACCCCACCGGCGGCGTCCTGCAGAGTTTCCCCGCCCAGATCAGCAACTCGCACTACCTCGACATGAAGAACCCGCGCACCCTGAACTGGAGCCTCGGCGTACAGCAGAAACTCAGCAGGGACCTCATGCTGGACGTGGCCTACGTAGGTTCGGGCGCGGCCAACCTGGCCTATCAGCAGGACATCAACCAGTTGCAGCCAGGCACGCTGCAGGCCCACCCCGGCGTGAATGTGAACGCCTTGCGGCCCTACCCCGGTTATGCCGACATCTACCAGTACATGACGGGGGCGAACTTCATCTACAATTCGCTCCAGGCGCAGCTTAAAAAGCAGATGAAGGGCGGCGGGCTGCTCAGCGTCGCCTATACGTATGCGAAGGGCCGCACGGATGCCAATGCCTACAACTATCAGCCGATGAATAGCTTTAACCTGAGAGGGGACTGGGGCCCTTCGAACTATAGCCGCACCCAAGTCATGGTGTTCAGCTACGTCTACCCGCTGCCGTTCTGGAAGACGGGGCGGGAGTGGTACAAGGTCGCCTTCGGCGGCTGGCAGGTCTCCGGTGTTACCACCCTTCAGACCGGGCTGCCGTTCCTCATCCAGATTCAGAGTGACGTAGCCGGAACCGGCCTCACCAACCAGCGCCCCAACGAAATCGGCGACCCGTTCCAGGGAAGCACTTCCCGCACGCAGTACCTGAACCCGGCGGCCTTCGGGCAGCCAACCGCCGGCACGTTCGGCAATTTGGGCGCGTTCGCCCTCCACTATCCGTTCTTCAATAACTGGGATGCGGCCGCGCAGAAGACCTTCCGTATCACCGAGCGGGTCCGCACCGATTTCCGCGCGGAGTTCTTCAACTTCCCGAACCACCTGTCGTATACCGCTCTCTCCACCACCGTTGGCTCGTCGACTTTCGGCCAGGCCTCCGGCGCCACGGACCCCCGCACCATGGAGTTCGCGCTACGATTGAGCTTCTGAGCACGTAACCGTAGGGGCCGGGCAACTTGTCCGNNTGCGAAGCCGGATGCCCGGCCCCTGCATTCGAGGGACTCTGCATGAGCGATAACCAATTTTCCAGACGGTATTTTTTCTACGGAAGTCTCTTGGCGGGCGCCGTCCCCACGGGAGGCTTCGGCAGTACGCCTTCACTGCCGGCCCTGGGTTTCAAATCCTACAACCAGAAACTGAACATCGCCGCCATTGGCATAGGCACCAGGGGCCCCCAAATCCTTCGGGGGGTCGCCGGGACGGAAAACATCGTGGC
>PLMF01000151.1 GCA_003142355.1 Bryobacterales bacterium | reverse complement strand
TGCTCGATGGAGGTGCATCCGGCCAGGATGGAGGCGCGCGCCCCGCCGATCGCGTGCGCATGGACCACGCTGCGAAGCCCCAAAGCCGTGGCCTCGCCGCAGGCCGCCTGAATCTGCTCGTTGGTCATGGTCTGGGCGCCGCCGTCGCGGATGCTCGCCGTCGCAAACAGCTTGATGACGTCGGCGCCATCCGCCTTCATCTTGCGGGCATATTCCCGAATCTGCTCCGGGGTCCCGGTGGTCTCGGTGATGGAGCGCAGCGAGGTCAAAATGCGCGGCCCCGGAATGGCGCCCGCGTCGATCATGTCGCGCACCGGGCCTTCCACCGCGGAGCCCAGGCACTGTTCGGTGGTGAAGCCGCCCATCAAGGTCGCATACGCGTTGGCCTCGGTGTACAGCGCGGTTTCCTGCGGGGTCGTCCTGCTGCCTCGTCCGCCCTGGTCGAGCCGGTTCTCCTTATTGAAGAACCACCCCAGGTGCGTGTGCGTGTCGATCCAGCCCGGCATCACGGTGAGCCCGCTCAGATCGTACGCGGCCGGTCCCTTGGCGCCATCGCGGACCGCGCTGATGCGGCCGCCGGCGATCACGATGTCTTTGTTCCTGAGGACATGGCCCTTGCCGTCGATCAGGTTGGTGGTCCTCAACACAACGGTCTGGCCCGCCAGCACAGCGGGCAGAAAAGCAAAAGCAAAGGTTCTAGCGATCCGCATAGACATCGGAGAAAGTATATCGCGGTGGGGCATGTTTTAGCTTGCCCTTGAAGAAGTCAGCGCACCCGGTTCTATATCGACCCTGTGACCGGCGCACCCCATGCCGCTCCTCGGCCGCATGCGCCGCGAAACCGAGCAAACCTTTTTGAGTCACAACCACTTTCTAGAATAGAATCAATAGCTTAGTCTAAATCCCCACCCGCCCCGCGCTACACTGGAGGTGGTGAAAGATACCCGCTGGCATACCCTTTCGGATCTCCGATTGGCTTCGTTCCGCCACTCTCGCCCCATTGGCTTTGTTCCTCCGGCGCCGATTCGCTCCGCCAGCAGACCCTGTTTCAACCCTGGCCGCCAACCGGATTGGCTTTGTTCCTCCGCGACCCCTGGCTACAGGCGGCCAACCCCGGATTGGCTTCGTTCCGTCATTTCCCGTTGCCGCCGCAGTCCGGCCCCGCCCGCCGGCCGGTCCAGACCCGTGCTCATCGCGCCCGCACCCCGCTCGTCGTGCGCCAGTCTCTTGATTCAATTGGAATTAACTCGAAAATGGGTTCGTTCCGTCATTTCCTTGTTGCCCCGCCCCTTGCATGGGATAGGACTCATTTGTCCGGCGCAAATAGATATAATTGTAAACTTGGCGTCCAACCCCAAAACTCAACCATGACTATGCCCGCGTCTTTTGAAGACACGCCCATCGCCGCAGTCCGCGCATACTGGAATTCGCGCCCGTGCAATATCCGCCATTCCACCAAGCCGGTCGGAACTCGCGAATACTACGACGAGGTGGAGGCGCGCAAGTACTTCGTGGAGCCGCACATCCCGCGATTTGCCGAATTCGATCGCTGGAACGGAAAGAGGGTGCTGGAGATCGGGTGTGGTATCGGAACCGACACCATCAATTTCGCGCGGGCCGGAGCGCAGGTCACGGCCGTCGATCTGACGGAACAATCGCTCGAAGTCGCTCGCCAGCGCGCTAAAGTCTTCGGGTTGGAACACCAGATTCGGTTCATTCAGGCGGACGCCGAAACGCTCAGCGAAACCGTCCCCGTGGAGCCTTATGACCTGGTCTACTCATTCGGCGTGATTCACCATACCCCGGATCCCAACCGCGTGCTCGATGAGATCCGTAAGTACGTCACCCCGGCGAGCACCGTCAAGATCATGGTCTATAATCGCTGGTCCTGGAAGGTATTCTGGATTCTGCTCGCCTACGGGAAGGGGCAGTTCTGGAAGCTGGACCGGCTGGTTGCGGAGTACTCGGAAGCGCAAACGGGTTGTCCGGTAACCTATAGTTGTTCGCGCGCCGAAGGCCGCCGGTGGTTTGAGAACCATGGCTTTCGTGTCACGGACGTCATGGTGGATCACATTTTCCCATACGCGATCGCGGAATACGTACAATACCGCTACAAAGTGGTCTGGTATTTCCGCTGGATGCCCAAAACTGTTTTCCGCGCTCTCGAACGCGCCTTTGGCTGGCACCTTTGCCTGACAGCCAAACTGAGATAATGTCCAGCACCGGTGAACCGTACCTTTCGGTAGTCGTCACGGCCCGCAACGACGACCACGGCGGCAACCTTCTGAGCCGCATGCAGGCTTTCGTAAGTGGCTGGATCGGCCAGGCCAGACGCTACCAGATTCCGTCTGAGCTGATCGTCGTGGAGTGGAATCCGCCCCCCGACCGCCCGCGTCTCCGTGAGGCGCTCGATTGGCCGCGGGACTGCGGCCCGTGCGAAATCCGGTTCATCGAAGTTCCGCCGGAGCTGCACCGCCGCTACGAGCACGCCGAAGCGCTGGCGCTGTACCAGATGATCGCCAAGAACGCCGGCATTCGCAGGGCTCGCGGCCGCTTCGTGCTGGCCACCAACATCGATATTCTGTTCTCCAGCGAGCTGGCTGCTTTCTTCGCGGAACAGCGGCTCCAGCCCGGACGCATGTACCGCATCGATCGTCACGACGCCATGAGCCAGGTCCCGGTGGACGCTCCCGTGGAAGAACAATTGGCCTACTGCCGCACCCACCTGATCCGCATCAATACCCGCGAGGGCACGTTCAGCGTCTCGCCCGACGGGCGTCCCTTGCCCGGGCCCGGCGATATCGCCTCCATCGATTCCGGAATTCTGTTTGGTAAGGGCTGGCTTCCGGTGGAACGCTACACCAAGCAGGATCCTTTTCGCTGGGCCGGCCAGCGCGCCGAACTCCTGCTCGAAAACGTGCCGGAGCCGGTATCCGCCTTGTTGGTCGATCTCGAACCCGGGCCGGGGACGGGCGGCGAACCGCTCGATCTCGAAGTGGTTGGAGACGGACATCAAGCTTTAACGCGCGTGACGGTCGCTCGCCGGAGCCGTCTCCGCTTGCCGCTTGCCGCGCCGCTGCCCGCGCGCCTGTTGTTCCGTGTGCACGGCGGCGGCATGCCCACCAGTCGGGACCCGCGCGTGTTGGACTTCCGGGTCTTTCGATTGGAATGGGAGCGGCTTCGAAAAGGACGGGGCGCCACTCGGGCGAGCCTGCGGCCCATACGCCGGACGAATCGGGTCATGGGGGCCTGGCTCGCGCTGCAACATGTCGTCGACCGGCTGGCCAAGGGCGGGCGCCTGGTCACCTTCACCGTCCCGGTTGCACCGCGCTTGCGGCGCATTCTGAAGCAGTACATCGAATTCGACGGCGTGGTTGGTTGGGTCCGCCACGCGTTACCCTACCTCGCCCGGCGACGGTCCTTTCAAGCCACTACGCTCCCTGGAGCCGATATTTTCCCCAAGGAATCCGGCCTGCTCCCGGGCACCGGCTGGCGGCCTCTGGACGATTACCGCGGGGAGATGTTCCGCCTCGCCTCGAGCGGCGCCGAAGTGATCGTGTCGCCATCGGCGCCCGGCTCGAGCGAGCTTGGGCTGCAAGTCGAGCCCTCCGCGGAACCGGCCCGCCCGCTCGATCTGCTGCTCGTCGATTCCTCGGGCCGGACCGTGGCGCAACAGTCTCTGGCGGCGCTCAAGTTCGTTCGGTTTTCCGTGCCCCGCACCCCAGGCCACACCCAGGTTTTCCGTCTGGAGCTGCGCTCCGCCGAGCCGGCGCAAGTCAAGGTGTTTTGGTGCGGCTGGGCGGATGCCGGCCGCGCCTCCGGCCCTTCGCTCTCGCAGCCGTGGGGAGCCGGGTGGCGTTGGGATGCGGCCACCAGCGCCATGACGGCAAATGGTCCCGCCGAACTGGTTGTGACTGCATCCGAGCAAGGGGCCGGACCCCTGTTCATGGACCTGGAAACCGCGGCCCCCGCCCAATTCGAGATCCGCGACATCCACGGCCGGGTGCTGGCCGCCTTCACCGCGGCTGGCCGCGCGGTGCACCGGCTCGATTTGCCGCTGGCCGCCGGCCGCACGCACGTTCTGGAAATAATTGCGTCTGACCCCTTTTGCGCGCACCGCTGCGATTGGACCGATGCCCCGCGGCCCAACGCCGTCCGGCCCGGCTCCGTGACGGGCGATTTCAATGTCCCGGTCTTCCTGCACACCAATGCCTGCGGCGATTTCACCCTCCTGGCCCGCCAGCACTGGTTCGATCTGCGCGGCTATCCCGAGTTCGACCTCTTCTCGATGAACCTGGATTCGGTCTTCTGCGCCACCGCGCATCACGGTGGGGCCCCCGAGGAGATGCTGGAAGAGCCCATGCGCATCTACCACATCGAGCACGGCTCCGGATCCGGCTGGACACCCGAGGGACAAGCCAAGCTGTTCGAGCGCATCGCCGCCAAGGGACTCTCCTTCGTGGACAACGAGGAAGTCTTGATGTGGACTGCCCAAATGTACCGGCTGAACGCTCCCATGATCTTCAACCACGAAGATTGGGGGCTCGAGGGGTTCGATCTGAAGGAAACTGTGCTGCGATGATCTCTGTAATTCTCTACGGACGCAACGACGCGCACGGCTACAACCTCCCGAAACGTGCCGCCATCAGCCTGAACTGCATCGCCGAGGTGCTTTCCGATCCCGATGACGAGATCCTGTTCGTCGATTACAACACTCCCGACGACCTCCCCACCTACATCGAGGCGGTTTACGACACCCTGACTCCGGCGGCGAAATCGCGGCTGCGCGTGTTTCGCGCCCGGCCGCATCAGATCCCCATCGTCAAGCAGAGTCACCTCTCCGCCCTCGATCCGCAATCCAGGAATATCGCCATCCGGCGGTCGAATCCAAGAAATCGCTGGCTCCTGTTCACCAACTCGGACATGATCTTTCTTCCGCGCGAGGGAGTTGCCGACCTCACCGCCGCCGTGCGCGACCTCCCCGACGGGTTGTATATTCTGCCCCGATTCGAACTGCCCGAGCCATTGTGGGAAACTTTTCCCCGCAGCGATCCGGCCGCCATTTTGCAGACTTGCCGGCGCCTCGGACCCGCGCTGCACGTGGATGAGATTACGCTGGCGCTTCCCGCCAACCGGTTCGATCAGCCGGGCGATTTCCAGCTCGCGCCGCGCCAGGCCATGTGGGCGATCCACGGATTCGAGGAACGCATGATCCACGGCTGGCACCACGACTCCAACGTGTGCAAACGCCTGTACCTGTATTACGGCAACCGCACCGAAAGTCTGGCGCACCGCCTCAAGGGTTACCACTGCGATCACGTTCGAGTCGCATCGCCCATACATTGGGTCGGCAGGAAGATGGAGAATGACCTTCAACAGTACGTCTTCGGCGTCACCGACCCGATAGCCCATCATCAGGCCGATACCTGGGGTGCGCCGGATGAACTCTTCGAAGAAGTAGACTTCGCCGACAGTCCCGCGGCCCGCTACATCGGCGCCCTGGAACGAACCTTGGGCGAGCCGCAGCGCGAAGACACTTTCGCCGACAGCAACGAGGTGCGGAACTACGTTTGCTACAACGAACGGCATGTGCTCGCGCAACTCGCCGGCAATTTCACGGTCTACCCGCGAGACGCGCGCTTTGTCTACGCCGGCAATAATCCGCGCATGCTGGCTCTAGTCGTCCGGTGCGTCGCCGAGTTGGGATTCACCAAGCCGCTGCACTACGTGGCCGATTTGCTGGCGGCTGGCTCCGCCCCGGCAATTGCCAAACCGATCGCCTCCGCGGATTTGCCCCCGGGATGCTCGCTCGAGGAATTCCTGTTGACCAACTTCGAGGTGCCGCTTTTCGATCTCGGTCTCGACCAGACCGGCCTGAACCTGGGCAAGATCGATCGCGTGACTGACTGGCCGAGAGATCTCCGTTACAGCCTGGGAGCNNGGCCGGCCGCGAGTCGGCGACGACCGTCTCTACCACTCGGCTAAGTATAAGTACATCGAAGATGACATGCGTTCGTTCTTCGGCTATGACACCGAGGACGACTCCATTTGTCCCGTGGCTTTGGGTGACACCATCGACTTCACTTCCGCGGGACGGTCTACCCGCTACAAGGATGGCCATTGGGGCCTCATGGATTTTACCGGAACCTGGACCGACGGCTGCCGCGCCGCGCTGGTCTTCGCGCCGCCGCCTTCTTGTGAAAAGGACTTGCTCGCCTTTGTGCGTGTCAATGAGGTCTTCATCGGTCCTGAGGGCGACCCGATTCGTGTCGAGGTTCTGCTCGATGGCGAGACCCTCACTCGCTGGACGCTCTTTTCGCGTTATGAGATTACGGTCTGCAAAGTCATCATGCCGGCCCGTTTGATGGCCGGTAGGACAGCTTGCCGGCTCGAGTTCCATGTGGAGAACCCGCAATCCACCCAGCGCGCGGCTGAGGCCCGGGGCGAGCAGGTCATCGGCGAAGATCCGCGTGAGCTGGGCATCAAGATCCAGCGCATTGAATTTGCCTCCAAGGACCGCTTGCGATACTCCCTCGGAAAGGCGCTGGATTTTACGGAAAACGGCGAAGGCGCCGATCACGCCGATGAACGCTGGGGCCCCGCCGACAGTTTCGGAGTGTGGACCTTGGGTCCCGATGCCACCGTGACACTCTTGCCCGCCGAACCCGCCGATTCTCCGGTCGCCGCCATCTTTACGGTAAACGACGTGGCCGTCAACCAGGAGAATCCGCATCTGGTGGTTTTGGTCGCCGTGAATGGACGCCAGGTGGCCAACTGGATACTCGGCCCCACTCGCGACACTGGCGATCACCGCGTTCTGCTGCCCACCGATGCCTGGCGCGCTCTCGAGCCTTTGATCGTTTCGTTCCACGTCAAGAACCCGCGCTCGCCCGTCGAATTGGGTTGGTCGACTTGGGATAAGAGGCCGCTCGGTCTCCGCTTGAACCAGCTTCGGCTGGCCCCCGCCGGCCCCTCGCAGTACCGGTTGGGTGACGTGATCGACCTTACCGACGGAGGGAATTCGATCGCCTTTGTCGGGGATCGCTTGGGAGTCGAGTGGGCTCTGCCCGAGCCTTACGGCTCCTGGACCCTGGGAACAGAGGCCTCCCTGAAAGTGCCCTTGGTGGGGCAGGCGGTTCCGCCTGCCTCCATCCCCGCCGCCTTCGTCATCTCCGATTGCATGGTCTTCGGCCGCGCCCCCAAACTCCCCGTCGTCGTAAAGGCCAACGGCCGCGTTGTGGCCGAGTGGACGCTGGACGACCGCAAAGTGCACACGCGTTCCGTCAACCTGCCGCCGGAAGTATTCGCCGCCGCACCGGGACTTACTCTGACCTTTGAAATTCCCGCGCCGCATTCGCCGGCCTCGTTCGGCTGGAATGCCGACAACCGGCCGCTGGGATTGCGCTTGGCCCGTGCGGTGATTGGCCGAAGCGACATCGCCATCCCGGTATTCGAGAAGCTGCCGCCGCGCCGCAGCATGATCCGGCGAATTCTCGGGTTGCCGCAATTCGCCGTTCACGTCGCCCGCATCCTGATCAAGAGGTATCTCTGATGCCCGGCCCTCTGGCAGGTTTGCGGATCGTCGCCACGCTGCCCCCGCAGGGATGGTTCGGCGGAATCGATTATAACTTCGCCGTCGAAATGGCCGATGAGTTGCGCACGCTGGGTGCGGCCGTGTTCGACCTGGACGTCGCCGGCTTCACCAGCGGCAACGATGTTTACATTCACGATGCGATTGAGGCCCTGAAAACCTTTCGTCCCGATGTGGCCATCTCGCTGCCCAACGCTCTCTACGCCCTCATCTGCGCCACTAAGGGCCAGAACGTATTCAAGGACATTCTCCAGATTCCCACGCTCATGTTGTGGGACCATGGACTCCTGCAACTTCCCCGGCAGATTCTGAATCACTGGCCGAATACCCCGGCGGAGGCCATGGGTGGTTGTGTCCGCCGGCTCCGCAAAGCCCTCGATCATTCGCTCTATCTGCACTATTCGCCCGACCGCGGGCATATCGCCGCGTTGGACAAGCTGGGAGTCATCGAAAGCAGCAAGGTCCGTTTCTTCCTCCAGCCCGCGTATCCGAACTTTGTGCGGCACAGCTACCGCACGGCTCCCCCCACTGCGTTTCGTACGCGCATGTCCTTCGCCGGTAATGTTTATCTGCAGGCCGCGCGGGACTTGCCGTTCCGCAATCAGCCGGTCCTGGCGGGCATCGAGTCGCGCGTGCTGGCCGCGAAGAAGAGCCGCCTCACCCAGTGCCTTTGGGACCTCATCATGGCCGAGATCGACGCGCTCGACAAGCCTACGCGCAAAGAATTCCGCCTGGATGCGAATTCCACCTTCTTCTGGAATTTCATGCACGAGGAAATCGAGTTGGTCGGCAACACCGACGTCCGCCTTGCCGTGCTCACCGGCCTCAAGCACGACTACGAATTCTTTGGCAATTTTGTGGAGCCGAAAAGCGTTTCAACCCTTCGCGACCAGTACCGCATCCGCTTCCGCAAGTGCCTGGACTACTTTACCGAACTGCCGCTGCTGTTCATGAACAGCGACCTGATTGTGGACGTGATCAACCTGGGCTACAACACCGGCGTTTCGCCCAAGGTGATGGGCTGTTTTGCGTGCGGCGGGCTGATGCTGTTCGATTACAAGGACGATTTTTTTCAGAGCATGGGCGAGATCGGCAACCAGGTGATGTACCGCAGCGTGGATCACCTCAACGCCCTGGTGGATGAGTTTCTCGGCAATCCGCGCAAGCGCCGCGATGTGGCACGCTATATCCAGCACCGTGTATGCTCGGAATTCAACTTCGGCGCATTGAGCCAGAAGATACTGATCGAAGAACCGGCGTGGAGGCGTTGAAGGCCCGTCCCACGTACTCCGGATTCCTGCGGCTTGCGTCACCGGTCAAGCGGCTGGTCGACTATCACTGCCGAAAGCTTCTCGATCAGGAACGAGGCTGCGCCGGGGCCGAGATTGTTATTGTTCGCCACCCGCAGCAGCACCGTCTCACCGCGCTTTAGATCCAGCCACAAGCATAGTTCCCGGATGTCGCCGTCGCGGTGCCCGGCGACATCGGTGGCGAGATACGGGGAGTCGTCGGACCGGCACGCCGCAAAACAGAACTCTCCCGATCTGTGGCTGTATTGGAGCGCAAAACGGTAGCGGCCGGTAACGGGCGCGACTAACGGGGGATAGCCGACCGCCCAGGCGTACGGGAGCCGAGGCGTGCGCACCGCGATCCCTGCAGGGGTGATTTGCATGCTGGCGTTATCGGTCTGCTTCTGCCAACGGATCCAGCGTTCCGGCGGAAATGCAACTGGCTCAGTGGAGTTCTCCACTATCTGTAGGGAAGCCTTGCCAGTCGCATCAAAGACCGGGCGGAGGGGGTGGCGGAGCGAGGAATCGGCTACTGCCTCGATCATGGCAACGGTGTAAGGGCGGTCGCTCCGCTGAAAACCATCTACCTCCTCTACTTCGGGCTTCATCCCAAATGCGCGCCAGCAGTCCGCAAGAACGCCGCTAGCCGTTTCCGGCACGCGCTCGTTGCGGGAGGAAACCACCACCAGGGCGCCGGTTTCGAGCTTCACATCGCAACCGTACTGCGGAAATGCGGTCCCCAGCCGGCTGAACTCCGCCAGATAGGTGGCGTTCACTGCAAAGTAGTCGGGGATGTCGGGATCGCTCTCGTTGTACCAAAACCATACGGCGCCGCCATGGCGAACGCTTTCAATTCGCTCCCTGGTGTCCATGACGCGCTCGTATTCCGCGCGCGTCCCATGCAACTGGACCGTCTCGGTAACGACCCCCGCCGTGAGGAACGCGAAACCTGCCATAGCCAGCAGCACCCCCGTCTGGCGCCGTCGCAGCACCAGGGCGAGTGCCAAAGCGCCGGTGCCTGCCAAGGCCGCTTCCGATGCGGGGAGCAGCGGTTGCTCCGCGCGATACCAGATCGCTCCGAAGACCACGGCCGTGGCGCAACACGTCAGTACAAACGCCCGGGGGCTCATGGCCTCGGCTGCCGGCCAAAAAGAAGTGCCAATTACGAGAAATACGAAAGGAAGCAAATGGCTGGCGTAACTGTATATACCCAGCACCGCGATGCCCCGATACTGCTGGTATGCCATGAACGCTACCGTCACAAGTAGCTGTGCCGAAAAAAGCAAACCGGCTGCGTTGTGCGTGACCGCTCCCTTCCTCAACCGCGATGGAAGGAGAAGAACAGCCGCGATTCCCGCCACGGCACCGAACCACAACCACGGTCCCAACCCCCCGTTCTGCCACATGCTCACAGGCCAGAGCCAATTCGCCACGACACTACGCGCGAGCACGATTGTGGAGCGCAAGAACCAGAGACTGCCATCCAGCAGGTAGTTGACGCCGCAGAAGGCCACTGTTACGATTCCGAATCCAGCGCCCGACCAAAGACATACCGCCGGCAGCGAGCGGATCATCGGTGTCCGGTGCCACGCCCGGACCAGCACGATGTAGGAAAGAGGCAGCAGCGGCGCAATCGTAATCCAGGAGAGATTCGTATACAGCATTCCTGCAAGCGCCATACCCGCCAACAGCAGGCTCCCCCTTCGGACCGGCTGCCGCGCGGACCGCGTCAGCAACGCCAGAGCCAGCAGGCAATACGCAATGTCCGGTCCGTCCACATAATCCCACCCGGTTGCGGCCCACAGCCAAGGATGGAGAGAAAAGACCATCGCCGTCAGGAAGGCGCCACGCACGCCGGCGGTGACCCGGAGAATCGAAAACAGCGACAGCACGGCAATCGAGTGAACCGTCAGATGCAGGATGCAGTTGGCTATAACGGGGGCGAAAAGCGAGTGAATCAGGTAACCCGGCAGGATCCAGGGGTATCGGCTCCCGGAGTGGAAGGTGGGGAACAGGTCGCGCTTGAAGTCCGCCAGGTCCTTGAAATACCCCAAATAGAACCATGGATCCGTACACCACGGCGGCGAATAAAGAACATTGTCCCGGTGCCAGAGGACCAGCAACGGAAGCAGAAGGACTGCAACCACGTACAGGCCGTTCCGAATCGAGGCAGTCTGGGTTGCGGGCTTCGGAGATATCACCATCAAGCCTCTGCCTGAACCGCCGTTTCCGGAAGCGTCCTGTCGGCGAGGCGCCAGTCTCTCAGAGTGAAGATCATCGGCGCATGGAACCGGCGCATGCGATCGGTCCATTCCGTGACGGTGGCGTACTGGGCCGGAGGATTCCATGCGACGTCGTTCCGAGCCGTCACGACGACCGACAAATAAGGCGCTTCCGGCGCCACGGATACCCCGCCATCACCCGGACTCTCGTGTGGAGAACTCATGAACTACAGAGTAACGTTACCATTTTTCCAGGTGCTATGACAGGTGGCCCAGCGGCCCGTCAGGAGGGCTTTTTCCACCGAGTTATGTCTTGGTTTCAGCGCGACACGGATTGGGTTGGCCATGACGAATGGGGATCTGTCGCAGACGCGCGCGGACCGATCCGGCAGCGCCATACGGTGACCCAAAACCGGCCGCGGCGGGCGAGTCCCGCTCACCGCTCACCACGGCGTTGGTCGGACCCGTGCAGGTCACCCGGAAATTGACGTGCCCGCCAATGGTCCACACCAGGTACTGGCCGCTGGAAAAGCCCGATACCGTGCGGCTGTCCAACATGCTGCCGTTTGCCGCGTCCAGCACGTCGATCCTTTCACTCCACCCGGCGTTTTCCCAGTCCAGGCGCGTGTTACCTTGTATACTAAGCCACATTGCTGGCGAGAGGTTTCGTGTCACAGCACCAGACGTCTGGTTGTCTCGTAAGCATAGTACTCCCCGCTTACAACGAGGAGGAAAACATCCGAAGGGTCTACGAGGGTATCCGGACCTCCCTTCAAGGCCCGGAAGAGCTTGAAATCATCTTCGTCGATGACGGCTCCTCCGACGGGACGGCCCAATGCGTGCGGCAGTTACGGCTGGAGGATTCGGCCGTGCGACTGGTCCGGTTTGGGCGCAATTTCGGCCATCAGGCCGCCCTCTTCGCGGGTCTCCAAGCGGCACGGGGCGTGGCTGTCATCACGCTGGACAGCGATCTCCAGCACCCGCCGGAACTCCTGCCGCGAATGCTCGAGGCATGGCGAGGCGGGGCCAGGGTGGTGCAAATGGTGCGGATCCAAACCGACGGTGTGGGCTGGTTCAAGCGGCTTTCGTCGAGACTGTTCTATTGGTTCCTCAACCTTCTCAGCGAGGCTCCGGTAGTCAGGGGTGCGGCCGACTACCAACTCCTCGACCGCGAAGTAGTCAAGGCCGTGCTCCAGTTCAGGGATCGTCAGCCTTTTCTGCGCGGGCTGTTAGCCTGGTTGGGGTTTGCCTGCGTGCCCATCGAATACGTGGCTCCGCCCCGTACCGGCGGCAAGAGTGGATACAGCGTGCGTAAGATGTGCCGGCTTGCGGTTCAGGCGATCACTGGCCTCTCTTCCAAGCCGTTGCGACTTTCATTTTATCTGGGGCTTCTGGCCGCGCTCTGCTGCCTCGTATACAGCTTGTTTGCGGTGGTGCAGTTCGCGACCGGACGGGCGATCCAGGGCTGGACGTCCGTGATCGTGACAGTGACGTTCCTCGGCGCGGTGCAGTTGGTGTCTGTTGGCGTGCTGGGCGAGTACATCGGCCGCATTTACGAGCAGACGCGGGATATGCCGCGCTTCGTGATTGTGGAAAACGACGAGCCGGCCGTCGCGGAGCAGCAGTCCCCAAATGCACGGAATTCAACTTCGGCGCATTGAGCCGGAGGATCCTGATTGAAGAACCGGCGTGGAGGCGTTGAAGAAACTCAATCCCCCGCCTGAACCGTCGTTTCCGGAAGCGCCATGCCGGCGAGGCCCCAGTCTTTCAGGGTGAAGATCATCGGCGCATTAAACCGGCGCATGCGATCGATCCATTCCGTCGCGGTGGCGAATTGGATTTCCGTTACTCCCTTGGCTTGGATGCGGGCGGCACGCTCTTCCTCGCCTTCCGGACTCCAGCCGGCGGCCGAAAGGTGTTCTATGTGGTAGACGCGCATCGGTTCGCGCAACACCACTTCACCGATTCCGGCATGGTGGGCTGCGTAGCAGAACAGCAAGTCGATGTTCATGGGCCAGATCGGGAATTCCGCGTACGCGCGAAGGGCGAACCAATCCTCGCGTGAAAGCAGGGTGAAGTCGCCACACGCGCTGATGTGCAGGAAAGCCGCGTGAGCAATGTGGGCGGCCCCTGCGGCCGGCGCTTGCGGATAAAGAGTCCAGTCGACAGGCGGTTTCGTGTCCAATACTTCCAGTAACCAGTCGATATCGGAGGCGCACTCTCCCCCAGCCGGGCCGCCTGACAGTTTGAAACCGAGGTTGAGTGAGAGGAGGTATTCAGCCTCGTCCTGATTCCCGGACACCGCGGGGAGGCGGTCCCCCGCGTGGAACACGACATTGCCGGCCGGATCGGTCAGATTGACTTCGACTGTTTCCAGGCCTGAGTCCGGTCCCGGCCTGATCGCGACCTGAACTGTGCGCGACTCGGCGGAACGCACCAGGGCGGTGGCTTCCCGCGCGGATTGAGTTCCCCGTACCAGAGATACTCCCGCCAGCCATTTGGGCAGGACTTCCCATTTCAGTCCGAATACACGGAGCATCAAGAAACGCGGAGTTCGAGCGAGCGGGAGTTTGCGGCCCTGAAGCCGGAGACGAAGCGTACCGGAAGACAAGTGATCCGGAATATGCAGCCGCAGTTTGCACGTTCCATCCACTTTCGCGGACGTCAACACGCGGCCCGACGGGGAAACCACCTCGACCACCAGCGGCCAGCCCCCGGCGCTGGGGCCCACCTCCGCGTCCATCAACAGCCGGGGTGCAGCTTCCGGCGGCCGCTCGAAAACAATCTCCGCCTCGGGCTCCGCCCAGCGGTACGGCCGGCGGTCCGATTTCTCGATTGCGTGCCAGCCGGATCCGAACCAAATACCCTCCCCGGGCTCGACTATATCTTCGTCCTCGAGAACACGCCGGCCATTGCCCGATAACTGCATGACTCCCTCGCGGGCGAAAATCCGGCGCATGTGACTTTTGCAGAAAGCGAGCAGCTCATCCACCGTTGCGCCGGCGGGAATATTACTGGCGACGTCGGTCCGATCCATCCGGTACATCTTCCCGCGCTCCAGACGGCGCTCTCCCAGAAACTGCATCAGCTCGGCCGAGAATATGATGTCGAGGTTCGTGGCGAGTACGAATTGGCCTCGTGCGCGGCGAATGCCGGCGTTCTTGGCGATCATCTGGTGCAACGGGATAGTAGCTGCATTCGGCAGGCGATCGTGAATTTCGCGCGATACCTCGATAAAGCGAACCTCGCACGGACCCATGTCTTCCGGCCACCGGAGCTCGTTCCTCAGCCTGGCGCGGTCCGCCGGAGGGTTCCATTCCACCACGATGATCTCGGATGAGAGAGCGTACCGGCTCGACTGGCTGATCCAGGAATCGATAAAGGCCTGCATCCGCCCGATCATGTTCCCGCCATGATCGTCATTCCTGGCGGCAACCACTACCGAGATGTAAGGCGCCGGGCTTTCCGGGTATGTCGGCATGATTCGGATTCCTCTAACGGCCAGTCTCCGATCCGCATGCGGTTCTCGCCGGGGTGGTTTCCGGAAAAGTAAGCGCGGCCAGACCCCAGTCATCCACATTGAAGATCACCGGGGCGCGAAGGCTGCGCATCTGCACAATCAACGCCACCAGGTCTTGGTAAGATACCACGTGAATGCTATCTTGCGACATGCGGGCAAAGAGCTTACTTTCTCCTTCCGGTGTCCACCCGGACCCGGCCCCATGCTCGATGTGGTAGATGCGCATCGGCTCCGGCAGGAGCTGCTCGCGCGCCCCAGCGTGGTGCGCGGCATAACACAGCATGGAATCGAGATGCATCGAGTAGAACTGGTCCAGCTCCGTGTAGCCTCGAACATCGAACCAATGCTCGCGAGCCATCATGGTGAAGTCGCCGCAAGCGTATGTGTGCACGGATACGGGCCGGCCCATGTCGGCAATCACCCGCCGGTATGGCTTCAGTTCGGCCGCCCAATCCCTGTCCGCTGGTCGCGATTCCACGGTTACCGCGGTCCACGGTATGACGTATTCCGGCTCCGCGGACATGCTCGGAGCGTTTCCGGCGGCGCATCCGCACCCGAAGATTCTGAAGTTGAGGATGCGCGGCTCTCCTGCCACAGGCAATCCCCCTTCCTTCGTGGTCAGGAAGAGAGCCGTGACCCTTCCGCGCCATGCCGGAATGGGGACTTTCACGTAGGTCAGTCCATTCACAAGCGCCTGCGCCACCACCTCGCCGTTGGCCAGCGTGATCAGAAGGTGGAAGGGCCGGTAGCCTACGCCGGGTCCCGGCTCCACCAGCAAGGCCAGGTTGCGCCGCTGGTCGGATGTCCGCACCACCAGTTCCGCATCCTGGGATACCCAACGAAATCTTTCGGTGCCCGCATGCTCCAGGTATTGCCATCCTTTGCCCCAGAATTCAACGCCTGGTCCGAAGATATCGCCGCCCCGCTCACTCAGCAGGCGCACCGCCGCCCGCAGAATGGCGGGCCCTTTGAAGAGCACTGACGGAACTCCCAGGCTCGCGACCAGACGCGCCAGCGTCGGGCGAGCCTCCCGCATAACCGAGGCCAACGGCGCGGGCGCGACCCGTGGCATCTGCTCGGCCCAGTCGCAGCGGAAGACCCGGAAGTTGAGAATGCGCGGATCGTGGACCACGGGCCGGCCGCCGTCCGGCACGTGCAGGCGGAATGATTGAATGCGATTATCCGCAGCCGGCGGCAGCCACAGTTGCAGCTTCGTTCGCCCCGAAACGCTCCATTCCGCCACCATCGAACCGTTCGCGTCGAACACCTGCAAGGGCTGCGGGGGCGGACCCACACCCGGTCCGGGTTCGAGATCCAGCAACAGCGCGGGCCCGGCTGCCGGGACGCGGAGCCAGACCTCGGCGTCGTTCTCTATCCAGCGAAATCGCTCTTCCAAACCATACTGCTCCACCGGAAACCAACCCCTGCCGAAATGGATGCCCGACTCCACTCGGGTGATGTCCTGTTCTTCGTTCCGCCGGAGGCCCTCCTGAGTCAAGCGGTAAAGGCCCTCGCGCGCGCACACCCGGATCAGGTGGCTGCCGCAGTATGCGAGCTGTTCGTCGAGCGTGCCATCCACCGGGACGTCGCTCATGACATCGTACCGGTCGATCCTGTACATGCGGCCTCTTTCCAGCCGCCGCGATGCCAGAAATTGGACCAGCTCGTCGGAAAATACGATGTCGATATTGGTTGCCAGGATGAACGCGCCCCGCGCCCGGCGGATTCCGACATTCTTGGCGATCATTTGGTACAAGGGCAGAGCCGCCGTCTGCCGGTAGCGGGCGTGCACTTCGGGCGGCACTTCGATGATCCGCACCTCGCATGGGCCTGTGTCGCTTGGCCAGCGGAGCGCCTTCGCCAGCCGTTCACGCCCGGCCGGCGGATTCCATTCGACGATGATCAGTTCCGAGGAGAGTTGGTGGCGTTTGGACTGGTTGATCCAGGCATCCACGAAAACCTGCATACGCCCCAGCAGATTGCCGCCATGGTCGTCGTTCCGGGCCGCCACCACGACCGACAAATAAGGCGCTTCCTGCGCTGCCGAAGACCTGCCATCGACCGAACTCTCGTGGGGAGAATCCATAAGCTACAGAGTCAGGTTATCACTCTTCCATACGTCAGTTGGTCAACCGGTTCGCCAAGAGGGTTTTTCCAGGTGCGCGACGTAAAAAGGGAGGGTTCTTCGGAGCGGTGCTGGCTCGGGAAGACGAAGGGCAAGCTAAAGCATGCCCCACCAATATTGTGTGTGTCATTGGTGGGGCATGCTTTAGCTTGCCCGAACCACAAGGAACTGCGTGCCTGCCCCCTTCATGTCGTGCACCAGCCTCTTCCGGGCCCGCGAACCCGGAATGCTACAATAATGAGTTCCCGATTTCACACACGGAGGGTCGAAAAGGCGGTCATGCCGAAGGCCCTGATCACCGGCATCACGGGGCAGGACGGGTCTTATCTGGCGGAGTTCTTGAACGCCAAAGGCTATGACGTCCATGGCCTGAAGCGGCGTTCGTCCTCGTTCAACACCGATCGTGTGGACCACCTTTATGTGGACTCCCACGACTCCGGCGCCAAGTTCTTTCTCCACTACGCCGATCTGAACGACGCCAGTTCGTTAGCCGGCCCTCTGGCGGACATCCAGCCGGACGAGATCTACAACCTGGGTGCGCAAAGCCACGTCAGAGTAAGCTTCGATATTCCGGCGTACACGGCGGATGTTGTGGCCATGGGCACGGTCCGAATGTTGGAAGCCATCCGGCGTGCCAATCTTCGTTGCCGCTTCTACCAAGCCTCCTCGAGCGAGATGTTCGGCAACACGCCCGCGCCCCAGAGTGAAGCTTCTCCTTTTCATCCGCGCAGTCCGTATGCCTGCGCCAAGGTCTTTGCCCATCAGATCACGGTGAACTACCGCGAGAGCTATGGGCTTCACGCGTCCTGCGGCATCCTCTTCAACCATGAGTCTCCGCGGCGGGGGGAAACGTTCGTCACGCGAAAGATCACGAGGGCCGTGGCGCGCATCAAGTTGGGGCTGCAAGACAAGCTCTATCTCGGCAATCTCGATGCGCGCAGAGACTGGGGCTTTGCCGGCGATTACGTGAGGGCGATGTGGGCCATGTTGCAGCAGGACGCTCCCGACGATTACGTCATTGGCACTGGGGAAGCCCATTCGGTGCGGGAATTCACCGAAGCTGCGTTCGCGCATGCCGGGTTGGACTGGCAAGATCGCGTCCTGATCGACTCCCGGTATTTTCGTCCCGCTGAGGTGTTTGACCTGCGGGCCGATTCCCGCAAAGCCCGCCGCGTGCTTGGCTGGGAGCCTACCGTCGGTTTCGCGGAACTCGTCCGGATGATGGTCGATGCGGATCTCGCCGACTTGCAGCGCCAACTCCGGGGCGGCGCCGCGGCTCTCCGGGTAGCCGCCGAGTCGAATCCATAAAGCGCCATAGCCGGCGCCAGCCGGCGGCCCGAAGCGCGGTGGCTGAAGCGGGGCGCCCGAAGGCTGGAATACTATGAGAGCGATGACACCGGACCAGGTGGGGGGAATCGCCAGCACCAAAGTCTGTGACACCGTCTCTGCCGCCGGCCGTTCCACCGTCCGGCTGCAAGCGCTTCACGCCTACCGCCTCGAGCGCGCTCCCGACCCGAATCTGGTCTCCATCCAAGCCGGGCGCTGAGACCCTCGCGCCTCCGCGAACAGACCCAACTCGGCCAGTGCCGGGCACGCGGCCCCGCTGAATCCGGATCTGCTAACATTGTCAAGAACCGAGCGAGTGCTGCCCGATCCGTGCGGCGAAGCGTACCGGCCCGGCTGGTTCCAGACTCGCATGAGGCGCGGAGTTTCGATCAGGAAGAGAATCCGACGTTCATCCGGACGGCTTGAGCCGCCCATCGCCGATCTCCGGCACGACATGAAACACGATCTGAAATCCAAGCGCATCCTGGTTACCGGGGGCGCCGGCTTCCTTGGCTCCCACATTGTGGAGCGGCTGCGGCAAATCGGATGCAGCCGGATAGCGGCGCCCCGCCGTAAAGATTTCGACCTCACGCGCGAGGATGATATCGAAAAGCTGTTTCGCGAATTTCATCCCGACCTGGTTGTTCACGCGGCCGCTTTGGTGGGCGGCATCGGCGCGAATCGGGACAACCCCGGACGGTTTTTCTACGAGAACGCCCTCATGGGTATTCAGTTGATTGAGGGCTGCCGCCGTCATGGAGTGGAAAAAACGGTTGTCCTGGGCACCATCTGCGCCTATCCTAAGTTCACGTCCGTGCCATTCCGCGAGCAAGCCCTCTGGGATGGCTACCCCGAAGAAACCAACGCTCCCTACGGCATCGCCAAGAAGGCCCTCCTGGTGCAGTGTCAGGCATACCGGCGGCAATACGGAATGAACGCAGTTTATCTGCTGCCCGTAAACCTGTATGGGCCGCGCGATAATTTCGATCCGGATTCGTCTCACGTGATCCCCGCATTGATCCGCAAATGTGTAGAGGCCCGCCGGCGCGGCGACGGCGAAATCACCTTGTGGGGCGATGGCTCGCCGACACGCGAGTTTCTATACGTGGCCGACGCCGCCGAGGCCATAGTGGCCGCCGCGGAGTCGTACGATGGCGCCGATCCGGTCAATATCGGGAGTGGCGAAGAGATATCGATCGGCGATTTGGCGAACAGGATTGCGCTGCTTACCGCATTTACGGGCCGGACTGTCTGGGACGTGACCAAGCCCAACGGGCAACCGCGCCGGTGCCTCGATATCAGCCGCGCAGAGCGTGAATTCGGATTCCGGGCGCACACCAACCTGGACGCGGGACTGAAAGCCACGATTGACTGGTACCGGGCCGCGACCGGCGCTTAACCGGCCGGCCCGGCATAAGCCTCAAGGACCTGGGCCGGAGTCCCTGCCAGCAGCATCTTGCCATGGTCCAGCCAAATGGCGCGGTCGCAGAGTTGCCGGACTGTGTCTCCACCATGGGATACGAACAGCAGAGTCTTGCCCGCCTGCTTGAACTGCCGGATTCTGTCGAAGCACTTGGCTTGAAAGCGCTGATCGCCCACCCCCAACACTTCATCGATGATCAGGATGTCCGGGTCCACGTGAACCGCCACCGAAAATCCCAGGCGCATGATCATTCCACTAGAGTAGGTTCGAACCGGATCGTGAATGAAATCGCGGATTTCGGAGAAATCGATAATGCTCTCCAACGCCTCGGCTGTCCTCTTCCGGCTGAGCCCCAGCAACGATGCGTTCAGCCGGACGTTCTCCAGCCCGGTAAGGTCGCTGTGGAATCCCGAGCCGAGTTCCAACAGCGCGGCCACACGACCTCGCACCGCGACCGAGCCTTCGGAGGGCTTGCACAGGCCGGCTGCGAGGCCGAGCAGCGTACTCTTGCCGGCTCCGTTGCGCCCGATCACGGCCATGCTTTCGCCCTGGTCCAAGCGGAAGGAGACGTCCTGCAACGCATAGAAGATATCTCTTTTCTGCCGCTTGAATCGATCCAGCAGGTGGCTCCGCAGGAGTTTGGCGCCGCCAGAGTGCGCGAAGATTTTGGAAACGCGGTCGAACTCGATCAGAGCCATAGCTTACAGGTAATCGTAGAACCTTTCCTTCAACCTGCGAAACACAAAGAGACCCAACACCAACATGAATAGAGAGCTCGAGGCAAGTTGCAGAAGCAAGACCATCCTGGGAGCAGTCGAATCCAGCAGGATGCTGCGCAAGGCCAGCACCAGAGCGGCCACGGGATTGAAACGATAGACCACATGATACCGCTGCGGAATGTCATCGAAGGAATAAAATATAGGCACCAGCCAGAACAGGATCGTGTTGATCGACTCCACCACGTAACGGGTATCCCGGACGAAGACGTTGATGGCGGATGTGATCAGCGCCAGCCCGCAAACAAAAACGATTTCGAGCCCCCAGACGACCGGCAGCCAAATCCAGTGCCAATTGATGCCGTTACCGAAGCCGAGAGTAAATGCCAACAGCAATCCAATCTGGATGGACAGATGGGCGCAATTGCCCAGTACCGCGGCAATCGGAACGATCTCTCTCGGAATGGGAACACGCTTCATGAGCGCCGCATTATCGATGAGCGAACCGGTTCCCGAGCTCCAGGCCAAAGTAAAAAAATTGAAAGGGACCAGTCCACACAACACAAAGACGGGGAACTGCGGCCTGTGACTGGGAAAGATTTTGGTGAAAACGAAGGTCAGCGCGGCCATTGTCACCAGGGGATTCAGCAACGACCAGAGAACTCCAAGGGACATGTTGCGGTACCGGACCTTGAAATCCTTCTGGATCAGGTTGCTCAACAGAAAACCGTAGTCGCCATTCCACATAGGGGTGTTGAAGGGGCTCCCGACGATTGTAACGCAACCGTCAAACGGGTTTGGTTCCCCGCCGCCACCCAGCGTGGCGCGAGCGCCCATGAGCCACCGGTCGGGCTTGTCGGAGCTTGGCCCCAATCATCTCGGCAGCAGCAGCGCCGCGCGCGATATGCGCACGCTCGAAACGGTATCGTCCGATTGGCCATTGCGGCACATCAGGCCGATGCGCTCCCGAATATCAGGTATGAAAAGCCTAATCTGTCGAGGCCCGCTTTCCGCTCTCACCAGACGCTCTCCCGAGATCTGCTTGAAGTCCCGATGGACCACACACACACCGACCTCACCGGCGGCGATGGTCAGGTCCACCTCCACGGCTGCCGGAATTGCCGAACTGCCGGTGAGTCTCATCGCAGTCTCCTCAGCGAATGGGAGAAGTGCTGCGTAAGACCAGGCGTCCGGTGGTGTTGTCACGCCAACCACGCCGTCCGTGAAGTCGACATGCGCTCGCTCGTCCGCAAGCCGTACACTTGCCAGCGGCATGGCCCCAGGAATCTCCTGGAACTCCTGGCACGAAGTCTCCAGGATGAGCCCCGCCGCGCCACTCTCAAATGAGGTGGGATTTCGCTCAAAGTGCTCGAGGTACCGCTGGTAGGAAAGCTTCTGGCCATTTACCGGCGGTGTAAGGATGTCGAGGCACCTGTCTACGTCTAACAAAGAGGCAATCTGCGTCCGAAACCTCAGCAGGAGTTCGGCCGCGCAGTCCTCCAGCCCAAAAATCTCGAAAAGACAGGCCAGTTTTACGATCTTGTCCGGTGCAAATGCCGTTGCCCAGTCGTTCTCATAGCCTTCCTTACCCGCGTCCCGGAGGTATAACGCATCGCCAAAGAGCACTTGGCCACCGATGGTCTGTGCCGGGAGATGGGAGACGAAGGGTCTCGGCAGCACCGCACGGCTGTACCGGTAGATCTCGAAATCAAAAAGGGAGAATCCCAACCCCGTCAACAAACGGTCGATGTTCCGAAACGTGTTTGATTCGTCGTGGACTAACCCGTGGAATTGGCTTTCCACCCCCACGCCGAGCACTTGCCGGGTGGACAGCAACTCCTTCGCCCCGCACAGCACCTGGTAATCGGAGCCGTCTGTGTCGACTTTGATGAAATCGACATCCTCCGGGTGGTCCCGCAGGAAGAACTGGTCCAGTTCAATCATTTCGGTTGCGTATACGCCCGCACCGGTTCCGTCAAAGTAAGTTTCGGCGTAGTTGCAGTGTTGGATCTCCATCGCTCGCGCTGCGCTGGTGCGTTGGAATGGTTGCGTGTCTGGAACACCCTCAGGCTTGTGGTAACCCTTGTCTCCAACCAGGTACGGATAGTAGCGCCGGTCACGCCCACCCACAGCGGCGTTCAACCGCTCGACCTCCTTGATCAGACCATCGAAGCCGTACCCGCGCAGATGCTCTCCGAAGACGTTCCAACACCCGCCGATTCCGCCGCTCGCCCCCACATCCACCAGGCAGAAATGCTTCCCCCGGAAGACCCCGCTGTCGACAAGGTGCCTGGTCATCGGCGGACTACAGTTTACGCGTGGAGTATCCATGTCTCAACCGTTCCCCCGGGGTTCCATTGTCAACTTCCCTGTCCCTGCCGCCATGCGTTGAAGAACCCCAACGCCAATGGTAACGTATCCGTTCGCGAGGAGCCAGATCTGCGGCTTTGAGCGTCAGAGGCGGATGACGAAGAATCGGCTGCGGCCGAAGTGGACCGGCCTCGATCTTTCATTGGCGACGTGGCTGCCACGCGAAGCCAGCAACCGCGGCGGGTCTTTCGCTGAATACCGCATACTGACCACCCAACGGCAGCTTGCCGGGGAGGAGTTCCACCGCCGCCCCCAAATAGCGACAGGCACCTCGAGGAAAATAGAGGAAATACTGTTGCGCGATCGCGCGGAGCCCTGCTTCGCCAGCCAAAGCTCGCACCTCCCGGGCCGTCGCAACCGGCGACATGTGCGAAGTCGGTTCTGAGCAGGCTGAGCAACTGGCCGCGGCCGCAGCCCACATCAGGATAGTGCAGCCCGGCCGTATCGATTTTACACCGACGAAAGAACTTTCGAATCAGGTCGCATTTTCGGCGGTGGAAGAACAGGGACTCCTCTCCAAAGAAGCGATCCCGGATGGGGTCTTTGAGCAACTCCTCATAAGAGGACGATCATGCGTCGAATCGCGGCTGTTCCATCACGGTAAGTGGACCGGCGCTATGTTCGAGGGCTCAGACTTCGGAAGTACCCCGGCATCTGCATTGAAGGTTCGCGCCACGATGTACAAAGGCCGTCCTTTGGCCTGTTCGTAGAGCTTAGCCACGTATTCGCCTAAGACCCCAATGCTCATGAGCATCGCGCTTCCTATCAGAGACACGACTACCGCTAAGGACGTCCACCCCGGCACGGTGTACCCGCCCAGGAAGTGAACCAGTAGCGCGCGTGTTCCCTCTTCGAGTCCAAGCAGTCCGATGAGCGCACCCAGAATCATACTGAGACGCAGTGGCAGAGTTGAAAACGAGGTTGCCGCAGTCCATGAGAATGCCAACATTTTATGTAACGAGTACTTCGTGGAGCCTGCAACGCGCGGTTGGCGCTCGTATCGGACGGCAATTTGCGGAAAGCCTACCCAGGCCACCATGCCGCGCAAAAATCGGTGTGTCTCTCGCATCTGTGCCACGGCGTCGAGGCAATCCCTGGAGATCAGGCGGAAATCGCCGGCGTCGGCAGGCAGGCGGTGGTAGACCATAGCGCGCATAATTCGATAGAAAGCCCATGCTGTAAAGCGCTTATAGGCCGACTCCCCCGCGCGCGATATGCGCTGTCCATAGACCACGTCATAGCCTTCGCGGTAGCGGCCGATCATCTGGTGGATTACGGAAAGAGGGTCTTGCAGGTCGGCGTCCATAATGACAATTGCGTCGCCGGTGGCGTGATCCAGACCGGCGGTGGTCGCGATCTGGTGCCCGAAGTTCCGCGATAGATGCAGAACCTTGACGGCTGCGTCGCTGGCAGCCCATTCCGCTAAATACTCCAGGGTCCGGTCCGTGCTGCCATCGTTCACCAGCACGAGCTCCAGGGCGTTCGGAAGGGTGCGCCCGAACGCCTGAATGGCGGAGCGGAGGTGCGGCGCTGCAGCCTCCTCGTTGTACATCGGGATGACGATCGAGAGTTTGGCCGGCTGGGGACGAGGCTGCAGAAGATGCTGAGTTGCGGGTTCCGCGCCGTTCATCACCGCTGCATACTCCCCTGCTTCCAATAAAGAACCAGTATAGGGGCATGCTTGTCAAGCGCGGCATCAAGGCTGCGAGGGCGGCTTCGCCGGCAGGAGCTCCACAAACGGCCCGAGTTTGGTATCCCACTGTTTACCAATTCGATACTCCTTTTTCAGTATAGACACGTAAAGCCGCGCGTCGGCTTCGTGAGTGACTGTAGTGAAAGATCCCACCTCCTCTTCGGGCGGCATTGTCCAAAACGACGCCGCCACAACGCGAAGCCCCTTGGCGAATGCCGCGTCGATGTGTTTAGTGACCATGGCTGCCGCAGTCGGCCCGCCGATCCCGCGATTCATGGTGAAGGGCCGTGCCAGGTCGACAGTTCGCTGCAGGTATTCGTCGAAATGATCCTGCCACAGCAGCTCGTACTGCCACGTCACCCACCCTTCGAAGCCCTGGAACACAATCATGGTCCGGTCCTTCGGAAACAGGCGATTCATTTCTTCAATGGCGGCAACCGCTTTGCTGTCTTGACCGCTGTCCGCTCTCATCAGGTGAACGTTCCAGGCGCCGTTTGCAATTGCGGCCACCGCCAGCGTGCCTACAATCGACCGTTGCCAGAACAGTCCGGTAGCGCCGGTTCGCCGGCGAGCCAGCAGAATGGCGCCGGGCACTATAGCAAACATCGGTTCGATTTGCATCTGCGGGTCTGAGGGTTGCGAGTAAACTGCGCCTGCCTCTCCCACTACAAAGAGCGCGATCGCGAAGACGGCCAGCAGCTCACGGCCCGACTTCCCCGGCCGCCGGACGATCGCCAGGAAACACGACGCCAGCGCCGCGGATAAGACGGCCCAGGACAACAGCATCGAGTGGAAGATCGACTTGCTCGCAAAGGCGGCTCTGTAATTGCCAATATTGCTAGCGCCGGAGAAATAATTGCCGATCCCGGCCAAGAAATACCAGGCTTTTTCTCCGAACAGCCCTACCCACCCTCCGGCGTTCGCTTTGGTGGGATAAAGCACCGTCCAGACCGAAATGTGGAGCCTTGGGAGCGCGAGGAAAACCAGCACCTTCAGCAATACGAGAAACAGAAATAGCCATGCCGCGCCCGCCCAGAAGTACCTCTTGCGCTTCAGTAAGAGAAGAGCGAATACCGCTCCAAATGCGGCTAGCGCGGGCGCCATCACGGTCCAATGGAACAGCGTGGCGAGGGCCAGCAGGAAGGCGCTCACGGCGAACAACCGCAGGCCGCCGAAATGGAGAAACTCAAAAAAACACACGGTGGCGCCCAGAAAACAAACGTACGCCGGGATGATGTCTTCCGAATTGATGCTGTTCAACAGGACGAAACCCGCCCCGGCATGCATGAGAGAGATGGCCGCCGCGGCGAAAAGCGAACCGGTGAACCGTAAGGCGAGCAGGAAGACCAGTCCGGAAGCCAGCCCCCCGAAGATGGCGTTGAGTATTGCCATCTTGCGGAATGTAACATCGGGAGCGGGCGTTCCATACCGGAGGAGGGAATCCGGGATCAACCGCGCGAGATGGCCATACGCGTCCGCGAAGAGGATCCCGCCGGTATCGAGCGGGGCGGTGGCTCCGTGGCCCCAGGCAAAAACAACCGGCGCTTTCCAAAGCCCGTTTGAGGTGCCCAGATTTGTGTTGTCGATCCCTACCACGAGGCTGATGTAGGCGCCGGCTACAAGCACTGCCACAAGCAAAGGCAGATACCAGTAACGCCTGACATGATCCGAGGCGCATTCGATGACGGGAAGGAAAACCGGTTGCAGCCGGTAATGCCGCGCCTTACGGATGTGGGGAGCGGCTCGCCGCCACAAGACAGCGGCCGGGCGCCCGATGAGCAGGCTGAGGGCGCGGCTGGCCGGCCCCCGGAAATCCGGGAGTTTCGGACGGTAATGCCGCGCCTCACCGATGCGCAGGGCGACCCGCCGCCACGCGGACGGCCCGGCAGGGGCGGCGGCTCGCTTGACGGCCGGCGGACGTGGTTTTCGGCGGACGCGCGATCGTGGCAATTCTCAATTGTAACTTGGGCTGGCCGGGCACCGTGGCGCCGGTGGCCTTGCCACCGGTGTCTACTTGTTTGCGAGTCCCACGAAAAATACGCCCAGGCCACTGAACTGCGTCTTGGCTTCACTGTGACAGGGATTGGGTTGGCCATGACCAGCGCGAGCTCGCAGGCATCGGTTTCTCCACTGGATATCCAATCATGTTCTCCGCGAAGACCCCCGGCGCAGCGGGCACAGGCAATCCCGTCACCCGGTCGAATGCGTGAATGAGGTAGTTCTCGGTGTGCAGAAAGGCCAGCAATTCCCGGGGACTGCCGCCTTGGTGCTTCAAGGAACCTTCGGAGACCTCGAAAAGCAGAACCGGCCGATATTTCCGCAGCGTTTCAACCGCGCCTCGAAGCAGCCGCAGTTCGGCTCCCTCGACATCGATTTTCATAATGTCCAGA
>PLMF01000273.1 GCA_003142355.1 Bryobacterales bacterium | reverse complement strand
TTGCCTGGCGTTGGACGCCGTCACGATGAGATAGTCCCAGGAATCCGGCTTACTTGTCATGGCGCGCGCCGGCTATCCAACCTTGACCTTCACCTTCAGGGCCCCCGGAACGGGCTCTTCGGAAGCTACGATGGCGTACCCGCCTCCGCACCCCGAGTACATGGCGCCCCGGTAGCGGCGTTGGTAGTAACTAAGGATTCGCTTGAGATCGATTTGTATGGTCGGATGCTCGACCGTGTGGGGCAGAATCGCTTCCCAGCATTTCATGCAGTGGTTCATCGAGGCGGCGAGTCCGCGAACGTCCTTCGCCACGATGGCGCCGAAACAGTCCTTGCCCGTCTGGCCCAACCGCCGGATCCATTGCGGGTCCAGGTTCTGGATGCCGAGCGGACCATAACCTTCCGGCCTTTGACCGATGGGAACGAGATGGAGGACCTCTTCCAGCCAGCGGGCCGTCCCGGGGTCGCAATTGGACTCGATATGCGCGGGGAAATACCCGCCCTCGAACTCCACGTCGTAATCCAGCCTGCTCACGCCCGGATACAGCAACCCGATCATGTCCTGCGACCCGGACGGTTCCGCTTTGTGTTGGTTCTCCGCCCGGTAGAGTTCCCTGACCAGCTCCGCCGGAGCCCTGTCGGGCACCCGCCCGCCCCACAGTTCCAACGCGACCTTGCGCGTGCCGCTCGCCATGCCGCAGCGATGCATGAACCAGAGGTTGGGTTCGAGCGACACCACCACCATCGAGCCGGGCGGGGACGGATTGTGCCTGGATACGAACGGCTGATCGATCCATCCGCCGGCCAGCGCCATCCGATGCGATATGTTGCCGACGATCGAGGCGATCGAGTCGCGCACGCTCAATCCCTTTCAGACAGTAAGCGCTAAAGTAACCCTCGGAGCGAGCAAATGTCAATCGGTGGCGGACTACGATAGAGTAATGGCAGAATGAGCTCTATCCGGCCTCTGACCCTGATGGCGTCGCTGCCGTTGCTGGCATGCTGCCAGACTCCGGGCCTGGTGTACTCGCGGATGCTGCCGGTCTTCTTGAGCGGGATCACCACTTCCGGGGTGGTCAACGCGATCGCGGTGGATGCCGCGGGTAACACTTATCTCGCCGGATCGACCGAGAACCCGGCGTTCCCGGTGACGCCGGGCGCCCCGCAAGCCACCATCGGCGGCGGAACGTGTACCGCGCTCCCGTATAATCCTCTTCTCGCTCCCACCACTTATCCGTGCGACGACGCCTTCGTCCTGGAGCTCGATCCGCACGGCAACGTGGTATTCGGAACGTATCTGGGCGGTTCGGGTTTCGACGCAGCTACCGGCATCGTGGTAGATTCCGCTGGCAACATTTACGTTGCCGGGACCACGGCTGCGGTACTGCGGGGCGACGGTCGCACCTTCCCCACCACTCCAGGCGGCCCGTTCGGCGAAGTACCTGCTGGGGCATTTCTCGCCAAGATCAATCCCGCGACCGGGTTGGCGTATTCGTACCTGATCCCCGGGTTGGATGGCAAGATCCTGGTGGCCCTCGACGCGCAAGGCAACGTATACTTCGCCGGACATTACTCCGGATTCGCGACCACGCCGGCAGCCCTGCAGGGCAAAGGTGGAATCGCGGTGGGCAAGCTGAACGCGGCCGGCACGAAGCTCGTTTACGGCGCGCAATTTGGCGGCACCAACGGCATATTGGGCGACTCGGCAGCCGGCATCGCCGTGGATTCCTCGGGCAACGCGTATATCACAGGCACCACCGGCGCCAGCGACTTTCCGGTCACCGCCGGGGCGTTCCAAACGACTCCGCCGAACCGCCTCGGGGCCGCGTTTGCCGCCAAGCTCAACGCGTCGGGCAGCGCGCTGGTCTATGCCACCTACCTGGGCGGGAGCGATTTTGGGATCGCCATCCAGATTCGGGTGGATGCGCAAGGCGAGGCCTATGTATTGGGCCAGAGCGCATCCACCGGGTTCCTGAGCAAACTCAAAGCGGACGGGTCGGGGCTGGTGTTCTCCATGAACCCGTTGTTCACCGTCAGCTCGTTCGACATCGACAGTACCGGCAACGTCTTTCTTGCGGGTCAGGGGGGACCTGGTTTGCCGGTGACGGCGGGCGCCACGCAATCGTGCCTGGGAGGCGGCTGGACCGACATCTATGTGGCCGAGTATACGCCGCAAGGCAAGCCGGCGGCAGCCACCTACCTGGGCGGGTCCAGAGGTGACTCGGCGCAAGCGATCGCCGTGAATCCGGATGGCACGGTGACGGTGGCGGGGAGCACGTGGTCTACGGACTTCCCCGTCACCATGGGTCCGGAGCCTTGGATCGACTACGTGGTGGCCCGGCTACAAATTGCCGACGCCAGCCGCCCGGAGCGACCCTGCATGTCGCTGGCCCTCGAAAATGGCGCCAGCTTTATCGAAGGGCCGATTGCGCCCGGAGAACTGGTCACGCTGAGGGGCAATCATTTCGGCCCGGACACGGGACAACCCGCCACCGTCGATTCGACCGGCCGGCTGCCGGCGACGCTGGCCGGCGTGCGCGTCTTCTTCGACACGACTCCCGCCCCGCTGCTCTACGTGCAATCGCAGCAGATCAACGCGCAGGCGCCATTCGAGCTGGCCGGCAAGAAATCCACCTCGATCCACGTCGAGTATCAGGGCGTATCGAGCCAGACCGCGCAGATCGCCGTCGAGGACGCCGCGCCCGATTTTTTCCGCCTGCTGCCCACCCAACAAGGGGTGATCTTCAATTCGGACGGCTCTCTGAACTCGCCTTCGAATCCGGCGCCGGTTGGCTCCGCGGTGTGGATTCTCGGCACCGGCGGCGGATTGTTCGCTCCGCCGATCCCCAACGGAGCGATGGCTCCCTTTACCCCGCTTTCGAAACTGGTGCTGACGCCCACGGTGCGGATCGATGACGGCGTCCCGGCGCAGGTCCAATACGCCGGCTCATCGCCCACGGCGCCGTCGGGCGTCTTTCAAATCAACTTCGTGGTGCCGCCGGTCGGAACCTATTCGTCCACCCACACTGTGGATGTGACCATCGGTCCAGGTTCTACAAATCCCTTGCAGACGGTGTCGATCGCTATTCGGCAGTAGCCGCGTAGGGGACCACTGCCGCCGCGCTGGACGTACCACTCGCTCTGGTGCGCCGGGACGGCATAAAGGCCCCAGTGCAGGAAGATGCCGAACTTGCCATCGCGGAACCACTGCGGGAATTGGTAGTGGGCCTTGATGGAATCCCAGTTGGGTTCGAAGGGGCCTTTGGGCGGAGCGGGCGAATCGCCATAGGGCCGCTCGGTGTTACCCATCGGCTCGGCGGGCACATCGAAGCTGGCGACGGGGTCGGGGTGAGCGGGGTCGAACGGCGCAACGTCGTCCGTCAGGAACTTGACGAGCGGCAGCTTGGCTTGCCGGATTCCCTCGACCATGCACTTGGCCAACTCGTAGCTGCCGTAGTTGGAATGATGCGTGGTATCGTTGCCCGCAAACGCCTGGGGGGACTGCTGGGGGCCGAGGGCTTCGTAGAAGAGCTTGCTCATGGCGTTCAGGTCGATGACCGCGACGCCCTCTTCCTTGCCCGCCTGGCGCACAGCCTCGGGATAATCGCCCAGGCTGTTGGTGATTTTGCCGTCGGCATCGAAGGTCAGGCGATTCACCGGAGTCACCAGCACTGGTGTGGCGCCATGCTGCCGCGCTTCGGCGATGAAGCGCTCGAGGTCCGCCTTGTAAGTGGTGAACGCTCCGACGCCCTCGCCCTTCTCCTTCTGGTCGTTGTGCCCCATCTGGATGAACAGGTAGTCGCCGGGCTTGATGACGCTCATGACTTTCTCGAGGCGGTTCTCACCAATGAAACCTCGCAGCGACTCGCCGGATTCACCGTGGTTGGCGACGGCGATCTCAGGCTTGAAGAAGCGGGTCAGCATCTGCCCCCAACTGTTGAACGGCTCGCGCGGCTGGTCGGTGGAAGTGGAATCGCCCGCGATGTAGATGGTGGGAATGTTGTCCGCCTTCTCGATCTCGATTTTGGAAACGGCGGGATGCCGGTTGGTGAACTCGAGGGTGAGCTTGTTGTCCCAGGCGCGCGCTTCCGAAGTCTTCTCGCGGTCCTTCAACCGGACCTCGCCGCCGGTTGAGATCCGCGGCGTGCGGACGTTGACGATGAAGGTGCGGGTCTCGAACTTGCCCGGCGCCGTCCGCACCTTCTCGACCATGAGCCGGCGCAGCTCGGCTTTGACGGTGGTGATGGTTTCAAAGTCGAAACCTCCGACGGTGACAGTGACCTTGTAGTTGCCTTCTACGGGGACTTTTACGGAGAAGTAGAAGGCGGACGATGCAACCGGGGAGTCTGGCTCGAAGCCATAGCCAAGGTCATTGCTGTACGGGATGAGAAAGGGAACCTGGGTATAGCCGGGCGCGGGCTTTTCCGAGACGAAATCGAATTTGAAAGTGGTGGCGGGGGTCTGCGCCCCAGCCGCCGCGGCGAGCGCGAGCCACAGGGGTGCAACGGTTCTCATCATGTGTCAATTCTACTCGACGCGGAACCAGTCGAAATCGGCGTAACCGTCTTCTGAGGTCGGCAAAGTGACGGAACGAAGCCAATTTTTCGACGCGGAGACGCGGGGACGCGGAGAAGAACATTGCGCGGAGAAGAGTTTGGAGGGATAAGGACTCGTGCGGGATTGAGGCTGTACATTGCTGGTGGGGACTTAGAGAGCGCGGAGACAGCAGAGATCGCAGAGACAAAAGACACTTCGGGTGTGAGGAGGGGACTTGAATCGGGAATCGTCGCGACGGCCGGGGCCTGAGGGGAAACCCTCCGGACTTCTCGCCGTGCGTATCCGGCCGCCAGTGATTTGAGCCGCATCTTCGAAGCAGGAGGAAACAGGCTGGATGGCCTTTCTTATATACGTTCGATTCGATGCTCGGCTCTCTGATATCCGATGGAAGCTACCCATCGGGTGTTATAGGACCAGTCCTAAGATCTCCCCGCCGACATCCTCTACCGGGGATTGCCGTACGGCCGTTGACGGGCCTACGAGAAGTTCAGTACCACCTTAGTTGCAACGCTTGCTGGCCAGCAAGAAAACCGTCGGGCCTGCGCTGTGGCGGCGCAAGCCTCCTTCTGATTTCAGGGTAGCAGACTGGTGTCAAGCGAGAGGGGGGGCAAGAGGGGATCAAACGGCTGTAAGTGGCTGAAAGGAACGGGGAAAAATATTTCTACTTTTGGTGTGACCGGTTACCGGAAGAAGCGCGGCGCGCATGGAGTATACTTTTTGAGAGCGGGCACCAGTGAAGCGAAAAACGCCAGAATCGTCCACGCCAACGACCACCCGGGGCGAACGCCAATTCTACGCCGAGGCGGCATACGCCGACAGCATCTTTCGAGAGGCGCTGGGCGACAGCGCAGGCTCCATCGCGGCACTGAGACGTTCGCTGGAGGCGATGCCGACTTACGCACCGGCCATTCTTAGCATGGGTTCAGTGGAGTATCAAGCCGGGAGAATCGCCGAAGGGCGGAAGTTGTTCCAATCGCTGCTATTGTTGCCGAAGAACACGACGGACATCTGCGAGATCATCGATGAGGCCGGTACGTTTCTCACCCGGATCAAGGCGTATGAGGACGGAATGGCGCTGTACCGAATGGCTGTGAAGAGATACCCTGACGTTGCGGCGCTATGGCAGGGTCTCGGCTACTGCGCCAGTAATGCAGGCTTGCACGAAGAGGCGGTACCCGCGAACCAGCGGGCATTGGAGCTGAAACCGGAGGATCAGAAGTTGGTCAACGACCTCGGGTGGACTCTCTTCCAGGCAGGCCGCCTCGTGCAGGCCAGGGAGACCCTGGAGCGAGCCGTTTCGATGGATCCGAGCGATGCGTTGGCGAGAGAGAATCTGCGTTTTTGCATGCGGAAGATCGCACGGAGGAAAATTGGCAAAGATAGGAAGTCACAAGCGGCCCGCCGTGGTCCGCGTACGGTCCGTTGAACGAGCGGAAGCCATCGTTGCTCTTTGTAACGAACACGGTTGGCAGGCGATCGTGGGCGTTGAAGAGGACCAACCCGAGGATACGTCGGATGTCGAATGGCTGCTCGGCAGAGTGAGCGACGCCCCGAAAGTCGCCGACAAGCCCCACGCGCCCCCGAGAATCGGCGGCAACGACTATTGTCCGTGCCGCAGCGGCAAGAAGTTCAAGAACTGCTGTGGCACGGCCGGTTCGGCTTCGGGATCGTGAGCTCCACGACCTGTGCCGGCCGAAGGTTGTCGGGGGGCGCAGGAGATCACGCAAACCATCGGAGGGGATATTCACAACAAAAATGTTGTAAAACAAAACTGTTGTGCGGATATTGTGTTGTGCAGATCTTATCGGCATTCCTCGGAATATGGGCCGTCTGGGAGACGGCCCTGCGTCGGGCCATCCGTCCATCGCCATTAGCCAGTCCAACCTGGCGCTGGTGCTGAAGGAACTGGGGGAACTGGAAGAGGCGCGCGATCTGGCCAAGAAGGCCTACGCGACCACGCTTTGCCGGTTGGGCTCCGACCATCCGTTGACGCGGAAGTTTCGAGCAAACCTCGGCGTGTTAGACGGCGAGGATGACGGCGATTGCGCTTGAGCGTCCAGGCGCGGGGCACCCCTCTCGGGTGCTCCCGGCCTGGACGAGGTACCCCTGGTGCAGGCCGCCCCGCTACGAAGAGCGGGCTCCAACTTAACCCAGCACTTTCCAAAGAAGAAACAGCATCCCGGCGACAAATCCGGCGCCGGCTTGATACTCTTGGTTCCTTAGATAGAGGGCGGTCTGAAAACGATTCGGGTTTTTTGTGGGGGCGGGCGTGAGACGGGGCCAGAGAGCGGGTACCTGGCGGGCATAGGGGGCGTACTCCGGAAACAAGTTTCGCAGGTGCTGCTCTTCCAGTTGGATCACCGGCAGATAGACCAGCAAGAAGACAGCTATAAAGAGGATACCGAGACCGATGTTGCGGGAGGCGATCACCAGGCCGGCGGCCACCAGCAGGGTGCCGATATAGAGCGGGTTGCGGGTATAGGCATATGGACCGCCAGTGGCAAGCTGCTGGTTCTTGGCCAGACAGCCTGCGGCCCAGGCGCGCAGCGCGAGTCCCAGAAGGCCGAATGGCAGGCCCAGGGTGAGCGAATGGGAGGTGGGGCGGGAGAACCAGGCGAACACCAGCACCAGCACGAAGCCGGAGGGGACGCGCAGTTTGGCTACGGCATCGGCGTAACGCTTGGGGAATGTCGGCATCATAACATCGCCTTGAGCGCCTCGAAAACCTCCCCGGGGGAGACGGCGCGCATGGCTTCGTCGATGGATCGGCCGCGCTTGTAGGTCACCACTGCGGCGGGACTGCGAAGGACCCGGAGGGAATCGCCATAGGGGCCGTTGCGCGCGGGGTCGGTGGGGCCATAGATCGCCACGCCGGGTTTGCCGAGCGCGGCGGCCAGGTGGAGCGGGCCGCTATCGACGCCCACTACGGCCGCGGCGCGGCGGGTGGCGTGGATCAGGCCGGGCAGGCCGGAGCAGTGCGCGAGGCCAGAGCCGGGGGGGCCGTCGAGCACCAGCGGGATGCCGAGCTCGCGCTCGAGGCGCGCGGCAAGGGCCTGGTAGTGTTCGATGGGCCACTGCTTGGCGCGCCAGCCGGCCAGGGGTGATGCGAGCACGAAATCGCCGGGTGGGAGCGCGCCTTCGGGACGGCCCGGCGGCAGCGGGAACGTCCGCAACAGAGTGGCGGCGCCGGCGGCGGCGGCCAGATCGAGGTTCTTGTCGACCACGTGCGCGGCCCCGCTGATCGTCTTGTCGGAATAGAAGAACGCGGCGGCGCGCTCGCGAAGCTGGGTTTGGTGGAAGCCGAAGATGCGATCGGGGCGCGCGGCGGAGGCGGCCAGCGCGGACTTGATGAGACCTTGAAAATCGACCGCGAAATCGTAGCGCTCGGCGCGCAGGCTGCGCCAGCTTGCTCGCAGGCCCGCAAGGGTGTCGCGGCGCAGCAACACGATTCGGTCGATGAAAGGGTTGTCTTCGAGCAGCGGCGCCCATTTCGGCTCGACGACCCAGGTGAGGCGCGAGCCGGGAAAGCCGGTCTTGAGGGAGGCCACCGCGGGCAAGGCGTGAATGATGTCGCCCATGGCGCCGAGGCGCACAACCAGGATGCGGCTGCTAGTTGATGTGGCGGCGGTCAACATGCTCCATCAACTGCTGGCGCCAGCGTTCGCGGCGGAGCGCGTGTTCCCCTTCCATGCGCGTGTATTCCACGGGTTTGAGGGCCTCAACGAGCCTGTCCAGGCCGCCGTAATTCGCAATCACCACGTAGTCTACCATGCGCAATGCGGCCACCATCTCGGCGCGGGCGCGCGGCGGGAGAATCTCGTCGGCGACGGGTAGAACGACTACCAGGAGGGGATGGTGGCGCACGCGGGCAAGCTCGCGAGCATCTCCGGCGTGGAGCACGTCGAAGTACCCCGTGACAAGGGCGACGGGCGGCTGGAGTTCTAGCGCGGCGGCGACGCTCAGGATTTTGCTTCGTGTGTCCATGCGGGGGCGGATTCCTTCCATAGTTCGAGCGCCACGGCGGCGACTTGATCGGCCGTGACGCGGGTCATGCAACGGTGATCGATGGGGCAATCGCGGAGCAGGCAGGGGCTGCATTCGGCATGCTCGCGCACCACGCGCGCCAGCGGGCCGGTGGGGCCGGTGGTGGCATCGTCGGTGGCGCCGAAAATGGCTACCGTGGGGACGGCGAGCGCGGAGGCCACGTGCATGGCGCCGGAATCGTTGGTCAAAAAGAGGCGGCAGGCNNGCGACCTCTTCACAGAGCGGGCGCTCGGAGGCGGAGCCGAAGACCAGGACAGTGGCTGAAAAGGTCCGGGCTACGTCCGCGAAGCGATCGGGGAGCCAGCGCTTGGCATTGCCGTAGGCCGCGCCGGGGCTGATCCCGATGACGGGGGCGGCGATGCCCAGCTCGGCCAGGCGGCGTGCGCCGGATTCGCGGGCGGCTTCGATGCCTTCGAGACGGATGGCATCGGTGGGGGGAAAGCGCTCAATCAGACCGGCCCGGCGCAGGAGTTCCAGGTAATAGAAACGCTCGTGGCGGGGAATGTCGCCGGGCTCGGGGACCGGGATGGCGCGCGTGAGCAGCAGGCCGCGGGCGTCGCGATTGTAGCCGATGCGCTCGGGGATGCGGGCCAGCCAGGCGAGGAGCGCGGCGTCGAAGGCGTTTTGCAGCAGGATGGCGCCGTCGAAACGCTCTTCGCGGAGGCGCGCGGCGAACGCCCGCCGGGAGCCGGTGTAGGGAATGACGCGGTCGATGGAGGTTTCGCGGGCGTAGAGATCGGCCACCCAAGGGCGCGCGGCGATGGCGATGTGGGCGTGCGGAAAAACCTGGCGGATGGCGCGGATGGCGGGCAGGGACATGACGGCGTCGCCCAGCCAGTTGGTGGCGCGCACGCACACCCGAGACATGGAGGACGGATTGAACGGCACTGCTTTTTCAGGATAGCTTATGCGGGTTGTCCGTCCGGGCCGCCACCAGCGGAGCCAACTGGTGCGCCAGCAGGTTGATGGTGGGGCCGCTCAACAATCGGACGGACGAAACTTCGATCTGAAGGTCGCGCGCCAACCGGATGCTCAATTCAACAGCCAGCAGCGAATCCAGTCCCAGGCTGGTGAGCGGCAAATCGCGATCGACAGCGCGGGAGCCGGAACCGAGGGCTGCCGCCACAGCACGCGAGATCTCGTCGGCCAGAAGAGCGGGGCGATTCTCCGGATCGGCGGCCGCAATTCGTTGGGCGATGGGCACTGTCTGCTGGCCCACCGCATCCACGCTCACGAACCGGGAGAATCGCGGAGGCACATGCGACTCTTGGAACCGCTTGTTCCAGTCAAGATCCATGACGGTGGCGGCAGGGGCGCCCAGTTCCAACAGAACGGCCAGAGATCGCACCGCGTCCTCCGGCTGGAGCAGTGAGAACCCGAAGGTCTGGAATAGCGCGGCGAGCCACTGGCGGCGGTCCACCTCGCCAACCGCGGCGAGCGGACCCCATCCGGCTGCCAGGGCGGGCAAGCCCAGCGCATGCCGGTATTCCGCCAACCCGTCGAGGAAGGCGTTTGCCGCCGCATAGGCCGCCAATCCAGCACGTCCGAATAGGGCGGCAACCGACGAGTAAAGGACGAAGAAATCCAACGGCAAAGCGCGGGTGAGGCAATGCAGATTCCAGGCGCCCAAGGCCTTGGGGAGCATCACCCGGCGGAAGGAATCCGCGTCCAGATTGGCCACGATGGTATCGGCATAAATGTTGGCTGCGTGGACGATACCGCGCAGCGGCGGCATGGAAGCTTCGATTTCCCGTAGCGCCTCGGCCACCTCTTCGCGCTTCGAGACATCCGCCCGTAGCAGACGTACGCCGACGCCAAGGGCTGCCAGGTCCGCCAGCGTCTGCTGGTCCTCCGGATTCAGCCGTCCGCTTCGCGAGAGCAACGCCAGGTGGCGGGCGCCGCAGCCGGCCAGCCATCGCGCAGTGTACAGCCCAAACCCCCTGGTGCCGCCGGTCACGAGGTACGTGGCGTCGGCGCGGAGCTGGCAAGTTGCCGCGGCAACATCCACCGGCAAGTCCGGCGCGGCTTCCGGAATCAGCACCAGCTTGCCAACGTGCTGCGCCCGTGCCATCAGCCGAAAGGCGTCGCCGGCGCGATGGAGCGGGAATTCCTGGTGGACCAGCGGCGGGAGCCGGTTCTCGACCACAAACGTCATCGCTTCCCGAAACTGCGCCGCCATGAAATCGGGGTCGGTCCGCATCAATTGGTCGAGATCGAACGCGCTGGCCGACAGCCCTTTTTGGAACGAGCGCAGGTCCAGCGCGGCATCGCTGTAAATATTGCTGATGTCCACGAAACGGCCGCGCGGCCGCAGAGTCTCAAGGCTCTTCGGTATGGTCGCGGGCGGCAGCGTGTTGATGACAACGTCGAGCCCCTCGCCGCCGGTAGCGTCCAGAGTTTCCTGTGCGAAGGCCAGCGAACGCGAATCCATCACCAGCTTCACGCCTTGCGACCGCAGGAACTCCCGTTTGGATTCGCTGCCGGCGGTGGCGAAGACTTCGGCTCCGAGCCGCTCGGCGATCCGCAGCGCCGCCTGGCCCACGCCGCCCGCCGCGGAGTGAATCAGAATTCGCTCGCCTTTCCGGATGCGAGCGCATTCCCGGAGGGCGTAGTACGCCGTCAGATAGGCCACTGGCAAGGTCGCAGCTTCCGCAAAAGTCATACGCTCGGGCTTGGCAACGACGAAGCGAGCGGGCGCCATCGCAACCGTGCCGAAACACTGGGGCGCGATGGCCATAACCTCATCGCCTTCCGAAACGCCAGTCACTCCGGGACCAACCGCGATCACCCTCCCTGCGCATTCGGCGCCGAGTGACTGGCCCGCGCTGGTTTTCCGCAGGCTGTCGGCATCGATACGCCCTAGCGTCTTGACCACGTCCTTGAAATTCACGCCCGCCGCGGCAACCTCAATGGCGACTTCCCCTGGAGCGGGCAACGCCGGCGGCGCCGGAGTGAAGATCAGGTTCTCAAACGAGCCTGGTTCCCGAATGACGAGTTGGCAGGGCTTACTGCCCGCGGGGCGCTTCAGCGCAGCGCGCTCAACCCGTGGGACCCAGCGGCCCGCGCCGCGCAATGCGACTTCGTTCTCCGGGGAAGCGCAGGCGATCTCCCGAAAGACGGCTTCGGGTTGTTCCGCGGCAGCGGCCCCCAGATCGATGAGGCGGACGCGCAATGCCGGATGCTCCGCAAGAATCGTACGCCCGAGACCCCAGGTCGAAGCCGCTCCCACCGCGGGAATTTCCCCTGGCACCACACACCAGGCGTCACGAACGATGAGACATAAGTGCGGAACGCGTTCCTGCTCCACCAGGGCTTGCGTGAGAAAGAGAAGACTGAGGTGTCCGGCTTCGTGAGTGGCAACCGGATCGACTCCGTCCTTTGCCGGATCCGGGCCCCAAAGGTGGACCACCGTGTTGACGGGCCCGAGCGCACGAAGGAAGACGCGAAGGTCGTCCGTGTGGCGGGCCCTCACGGTATAGCGCCCGGGCGCAACGGCCCGAGTCTCGTCACCGGGAAAAGCCAGGACAGAGGACCCTCCGGCTTGCGCCACCAGCGATGCGAGCCGCTCGCCGACGCCGCCGCTGTCGGCGAAGATCAGCCAGCGCGCGCCCGGCTGGAGCGCCGGTGCGCCGTCGAGCGGCTGCGGTTCCCAAACCGTGCGATAGATCAGCTTGCAGGGAGCGACTCCGGCGGGGGCAGTCGCCAGTGCACGGTATTGCATTCCGCGGCCGAACACGGACAGGCGTCCCGAGCCATCGCCGCTGGCGAATTCGACGGAGCAGCTCCCGCCCGACCGTGAGGTGAGCCGGGCGTAGCTCCAGCCCCGGCGCGGGAAGGCGCGGAGGAAAGCGATCTCGTCGCAACGCACTGGAATCCAGGCCTCCGAAGCATCCGCCACCAGTGGCACTCCGTTCAGATAGGCGTCGACCATGGCGGGATGGGCAATGAAAGAAGCTTCCTCCGTCAATGTCTCCGGCCACTCCACTTCAAAAAGCGCCTCACCGTCGCCAAACCAAGCGCGTTTCACGCCGCGAAATGCGGGACCGTACTCGAATCCACGTTCTCGAAGACGCTGGTAGACTTCCTCGCCGCCGCACACATGGGGACAGCGTTGGCGGATGGCGGCGATATCGAGCGGTGGCGGCTCGGGCGGCGCGGCAACCACGCGGGCCGTGAAATGCCGGATAAAGGAGCCACCCGAAGGGCTCGAGATGGATACCTCAGAGCGTCCCGGGTCGACTACCACGCAGAATGGATTCGGACTGTCTTCCAACAAGATGAGGGCTTTCTCCATGCGGATGTCCGCCAACCCGCAAGATCGGCCTTCGTTGGCCGCGCCCGCGGCTGCAGCGGCCGCTTCAAGACAGGCCGTGAACGGGAGGACCGTCTCGCCACGCAGGCGATGATCGCGCAAAAACGAGAGCCGGTCGAGGTCGGCGTCGCCGTACCAGGCGGGAAACGGCAGAGATGCCGGGGTAGAGAGCAGTGGATGGAATCTCCGGCCCAGCCGCCAGCGGCTCATGGTGTCGGATTCGAGCCAGTAGCGCGCCTTCTGCCACGGATATGCCGGCAAAGACGTGAGCCTGGCATGGGAGAGGAACAGCCGCCGCGCATCCAGCGGATACCCGAAGACGAATAACTTGCCGATCGCCGCCAGCAGCGCTGTCCGCTCAGGTTCATCTCGCCGCACGGACGCCAGCACGAGCGCATCCTGGCCGAGGCACTCCCTGAGCGAAGGGCCGAGCACCGGATGGGCGGCGATCTCGATGAAAACATCGCAGCCGTCCTGGCGCAGGCCCGCGATGGCATCCGCGAACCGCACCGGCGCCCGCATATTGGAGGCCCAGTAGGGCGGGGTCATCTCGGCGCCGGCGATCAACTGCCCGGTAAGCGTCGAGATGAGACGGATGTTCGGCACCTGCGGCCGGATTCCAGCCAATGCGGCGACCAGGCGCGGCATCAGAGGCTCCATGGCCGGGCTATGATAGGGCACCTCAACCTTGAGCGGGCGGTTGAACACGCCTGCGCCGTTCAATTGCGAGGCGAGCTCGAGTAACGCATCGGCGTTGCCCGCGAGGGTTATCGATTGGGGACTGTTGACGGCGGCGACGGAAATGAGTGTCTCATCGAAGGGGAAGCGCGCGCGCAGCGCATCAACGGCCATGCCGACGGCGAGCATGCCGCCATGTCCGGCGGTCTCGGCCTGCAGTTTCGCACGAGTGCAGACTACACGCGCGGCATCGGCGAGGGACAACGCACCGGAGACATAAGCTGCCGCCACCTCCCCGGCGCTGTGGCCCACGACCGCCTCCGGCTCGAACCCCCAGGATCTCCACAGTGCCGCCAGACCAACCTGCATGGCGAGAATCGCGACCTGTGCCACTTCCGTGCGATCTATTTCGGTGGTGCCGCCAGTGAAGACATCGGCGACGGAAAAGTCGAGGTGGCGCTTCAGTTCGGCGTCCACCCCCAGAACCGCGTCGTGGAAGACCGGCTCGGTTGCGAACAGCTCGTACCCCATGCGCGCGTGCTGCTGGCCAATGCCGGAGAAGACGAAAACCGGCCGCCGCCAGTTGGCGCGGTCGCGCACGCGTCCATCGGCCGTGCCGCGGCGCGCTTCCCCCGCCACAAAGGCGCGAAGAGCATCCGCCCATTCCGCGGAAGACGCACCGGTGACGGCCAGCCGGTAGGTGTGATGACTGCGCCGCGCGGCGGCGGTGTAGGCGATATCGTGGAGGCCGGCGGAAGCGGCCGCGAGATAGCTTTGGAATGTGCGCGCTCTTTCGGCCAGTGCGGCTTCACTGCGTGCGGAAAGCAGCAGTATTTCAGCGCGTCCGGGTTCCGGGGCGGTCGAGTCTTCAGGCGCGGCGTCCGCTTCCTCCAGCAGGGCGTGCGCATTCGTCCCGCCGAAGCCGAACGAGTTCACGCCTCCCAGCCGCGGCCATTCATCCCGATTGGGCGGCCACGCTTCGAGGGCCGTGGGCACCCTCAGAGCCAGCTCTCGCATCTGGATCTTAGGGTTCCGTGTTTGGAAATGGAGGTTGGGCGGAATCTGGCGGTGCCAGAGCGAAAGCGCCAGCTTGATGGCGCCGGCCACGCCGGCACTCGCCTCCAGATGCCCGATGTTGGTCTTGATAGAGCCAATGACGCAGGCATCTGTGCGGCGCCGCCCCAGCGCGGTTCCGAGCGCACGGGCCTCAATCGGGTCTCCAACCTGCGTTCCCGGACCGTGTGCTTCGACGTACTGAACCATGGCCCCCGCGACATTCGCCTGCCCGAGAGCCTCGCGGATGGCGGCGGCCTGCGCGTCGAAGCTGGGCATGGTCAGGCTCGGTGTGCGCCCGTCCTGGTTTACGGCCGTTCCGCGGATGGTCGCATAGACCCGATCGTTGTCACGCCGCGCCGCGGAGAGCGGCTTTAACACCACGATGCCGGCGCCCTCTCCTCGAACAAACCCGTCGGCCGCGGCGTCAAAGGCGCGGCATCGGCCTGTCGGGGAAAGCAGGGAAGCCTTGGCGAACATCACGAAGTTAGCCGGGCAGACGTTGATTTGCACTCCTCCGGCCAGCGCGAGAATACACCCCGAGTGCCAAATACTCTGACAAGCCTGGTGAATGGCCACCAGCGACCCCGAGCACGCGGTATCCACAGTCACGCTCGGCCCGCGCAAATCGTAGGTGTACGAGATGCGATTGGAGAGCACGCTGGAACTGCCGCCGGAAGCGCTATGACCGTCCATGGCGGCGTAGGACGCGGGGTCGGCTCGAAACGTGATGTAGTCCGGCGGAGCGGACGCCATAAACACCGCGGCCGGTTGGCCCGCCAGATCCGCAACGGAGAGGCCGGCGTCATCCAGCGCCTCCCAGGAGAGTTCCAGTACCAGGCGTTGTTCGGGGTCCATCTGCGCCGCCTCGCGGGGCGCGATGCCGAAGAACGGCGCGTCGAATCCGTCGATATTGGCGAGAAAGCCCCCGTAACGCGCGAAGGTCCTTCCGGGCTTGGCCGGGTTCGGGCTGTAGAATGAGCCGAGATCCCAGCGGTCGGCTGGAATCTCGCGGATGGCATCCCCCCCGGTGCGGAGGAGTTCCCACAGCGCCTCCGGATTGTCGGCTCCACCGGGAAAGCGACAGGCGATGCCCACGATGGCGATCGGTTCACGGACGCCGGTTTTCGGCTCCGGTGCGGCAATCACCGATGGCGCCGCCAGTTGACGCGGAGCGGCGATCTGGTCGAGCGGCCGATGCGGTGCGGCAACTGCGTCCCGGAGAATGGCCACCAGGTCCGACACCCAGCGTTTTGCGGTCTGGGGCCGGAACAGATCGCTGCGGTACTCCAGAAGGCCGTCGAGCCCGTGTTCGGCCCGCTGGAATTGACAGACAACGGCGCGGCGGGCCACGCCCAGGAGGTCCCACAGAATCTCCGTCTCGAAGGAGAGCCCGCCCGCCTCGATTCGCGGCGCCAGTGTGTTCTGGTACACGAACTCCGCGACCAGCGGCTGAGACTTGCGCCTGCCGGCGGTATTCGCAGCCGGCCGTTCATCCCATCCGAGGTACGGCGCCTCTTGGCGCCGCAACCCGCTCCAGACGGTCGAGCGGACCCGCTGGATCACCTGCAGGAACGACGGATTGCCGGCGACTTCGATACGGATCGGCATCTGCTGCGCCAGGCAACCGATCACGTTCTTCCAAGCCGGCTGCACGCGGTTGGCGACTGCAACCATGGACCAGAGATCGGTCTGCCCCGTCACCCGGTGCAACCAGATGGAAAAACCGGCGAACACGACCGTGAAGGGCGTGACCTTATGCCGACGGGCCAACGCTTCGATCTGCGCGAACAGGTCCGGCGGAATTGCGAACCGCTCCACGCGGCCGGGAGAGCCCATCGATGCTCCCGATTCCACATCGACGGGAATATCGAGCCCCTCGGGGGCGCCGCGCATTTGTTCGGCCCAGTACCGCACCTGCGCGTCGAGCGCGCCGGATTCCAGACGCTGCCGCTCAGATTGAGCGAAATCGAAAAGGGTGGAAGTTACGGGTTCCAGGCGAGCGGTCTCGCCGGAGACGCCGGCGCGATAGATCTCAGCCAGTTCACCAATCGCAACGCGCTCGGACCACGCATCGCAGATGATGTGGTGGAAGACCAGGAAGAGCTCGTGATGGTCCTCGCCCAGGCGGAGTAGAAGCGCCCTCCATGGCGGCGCCGCGTAAAGATCAAACGGCCTGGAAGTGGCCTCGCGGATCAGGCGATCCCGCTCCAGGGTCCGCAACTCCGGCGGCATCCCCTCCAGATCGGCAAATGGCAAGTGAAATGGTCCGGGGGCAATGGCTGTCTGGCGCGGGACAGGGCCGGCTAGAAACACTGTGCGGAACGCCGCATGACGCTCGACAACGCGACCGATGGCGGATTCCAAGGCTGCCAGATCCAACTTGCCGCGGAGCGTTACGAGTACGGGCAGGTGATGGTGACGGGCCGGCAGTCCTTGTTCCGGTTGCGAATACCACCAAAAGAGTTCTTGGGCTTTGGAAAGGGGCCAGGAGTCTTCGGGAGTCATAGGGTCGCTCCATCCATTCAGTGTAGTTGACATGCGATCGACGGATTGCGGTTATGCCACCCTGAAGGAATGGGATTTCGGTTGGTGGTGAATTACCGGCCACGGGGCGACCAGGAGACGGCTATTGCCGAGTTGACGCGCGGCATCCGCGATGGCGAGCAGCACCAGGTGCTGCTAGGCGTGACGGGGTCCGGAAAGACGTTCACCATGGCCAAGGTGATGGAGGCGATTGGGCGGCCGGCCCTGGTGCTGGCGCACAACAAGACGCTGGCCGCGCAGCTCTACCACGAGTTCAAGTCGTTCTTCCCGGATAACGCGGTGGAGTATTTCGTCAGCTACTACGATTACTACCAGCCGGAAGCCTACATCCCCTCGAGCGACGTGTACATCGAAAAAGAAGCCACCATCAACGATGAGCTGGACAAGCTGCGNNGCCACCAAGTCGCTGTTCGAGCGGCGCGACTGCGTGATTGTGGCGAGCGTGAGCTGCATCTACGGGCTGGGGTCGCCGGAAGCCTACTACGGCATGCTGCTGATGCTGGAAAAAGGGCAGAAGATTTCGCGCAACCAGATCGTATCCAAGCTGGTGGAGATTCTGTACGAGAGGAACGACGTGGATTTCCGGCGCGGCACGTTTCGCGTGCGCGGCGACGTGATCGAGGTCTATCCGACCTACGACGATTACGCGTTCCGCATCGAGCTGTGGGGCGACGAAATCGAAAGCCTGTCGCAGATCGACCCGCTGCTGGGGCAGGTGAAGCGGACTTACCAGCGGCTGCCCATCTATCCCAAGACGCACTACGTGATGTCGGAGGAGACCAAGCTCAATGCCATGGAGAGCATCCGCGTGGAGCTGGATTGGTGGCACAAGGAACTGGAAAAACAAGGGAAGCACATCGAGGCGCAGCGACTCTACCAGCGCACCATGTTCGATCTGGAGATGATGAAAGAGATCGGCTACTGCCACGGAATCGAGAACTACTCGCGCCATTTTTCGGGGCGGCTGCCGGGCGAAGCGCCGCCGACGCTGCTGGATTACCTGCCGCACGATTCGCTGATGTTCCTCGATGAAAGCCACCAGACGATTCCGCAATTGCACGGGATGTACCACGGCGACCGGTCGCGCAAAGAGAATTTGGTGGCGCACGGATTCCGGCTGCCGAGC
>PLMF01000069.1 GCA_003142355.1 Bryobacterales bacterium | reverse complement strand
CAGATTTCGAGGACCTATCTGCACCGCCTCATCAAGGGCCCGGAAGAAGACGGCGACCCGTTGTCGACTTCCGCGGGCACCTAGCCCACGGCGTTCACTGGACACCTGACTCACGGCGCTCACTGGACACCCGACTCGCGGCGTTCCTGGTGCGCTGCTATCGCTGCCGTGGATAGGGTGAGATTCTGGGCGGATTGGAATCCGGTTCCACCAGCCAGACCCTCCGGTCACGGAAATACCGTAGCAGTTCCAGGCTGTCTCGGGTCTCCATTTCACGCGCCCAGACCATTCTGGACCGATCGATATCCGCTCGGTTGTAAACCCAGTCGTCGAAGGGCCGATGATCGGGAGCGTATCTGACGATGGCCAGTTGCGCGCCGGGATGGCCTTCCAGTTGGGCCACCACCTGGGCGCGCGCCAGGCCCAGCGGCGCCGTGCCATACCACATGGTCGGCCAGCGAGGGATGGAGAGGTGCAAGGGCTCGGACCATAGCCTCAGTCCAACCAGCATCAGGCAGACAACCGGGATGATGCGTACCAGAGCCAATCCCAACGGTTGGTTCCCAGGGCGCCACACGCGCAGGTGGCGCATGGCCTGCAACAGAATGGCGTAGAGTGCGCACGTAAACGGGGCGACGTAGTGCGGAAACAGCCAGGCATTTACACTCAGACCGGCCCCGTAGAAGGCGCCGGCGGCAACCAGAAAGCGCAGGCGGCGATCCCGGAGCACTCGCGGTAACAGGATCAGAGGCGGGAACAGGGCTATGCCGAAGAAGAAGAACAGCACGATTCCGAGTTTCCGTGCCGTTCCCCGCACCAACCCGGCCGGCGTCCTGGCGTACAGGAAATCGCCCATTTCCCATTTGGAATAGAACTCGCGCATGACCTGGTGCCGATAAACGGGCTCGGGCCGGGGCTGCTGCCAAAGAAAAACCGGCGCCGATGCATACGTCGCTCGATTCACCTGGTAAGGAAGCGTAAAGGCATCGCCGAACACCCGATAATTGTAGTAGGCGGCCATTCCGGCCACCATGAGCAGCAGCGCGGCTGGCGCCATCGCGCGCCGGAAACAAATGAAGGCGGCCGGCCGCGTTTTCGTGCCTGCCCACCATAAGAGGGCGCACGCCACCGGGACCGACAGCAGCAGGCCTTCGTATGGGCGGCTGTTGGCGAGGATCGCGACTCCCAGCGCCATCCACAGCCCGTCGCGAATCCGGGTGGTGCGCATCACGCGCGGCAGGGCGCCCAGCACCAGCGCGCCGCCGATCGCCGCCACCGCTCCCCCGTAGTAGCTATCGACCCAGTAGCTGAACAGACCCAGCCGCATCACCGCCAGCGCGCCGCCCGCGAGCGCCCAGCCTGGCGGCAGCCACGCCTGCAGCATCCAGCACATCGCGGAACACATAAGCCCCGCGCTAAGCAGGACGCCGAACCAGGGATTGCCCGCCAGCACCTTCCCCGCCGCCAGAACCAAGCCCTGCGCCGGAAAATACATGGACATGTAGGTCGGCTGTTGAGTGATGTGAAAGCTCTCAAAATACACCCACATCGGATGCGTCGGGTTGGTCAGCCTGCCGGAGGCGAACGTGTCCGCCGCCAGCAGGTTGGCGAACTCGTCATGAATGAACGGCTTCGGAATAGGCGACCACGGAAGAATCGCCAGCCGGAGTGTGATCGCCGCGACGCCGACGGCCAGAGCGGATAGTCCACGCCTGCGCGCCAGGCGCCCGAAGAATCGCTCCGCCTTCGCGAGCCACGTTCGCCCCACTCCTGGCCAGCAAACGGCAACCGCGAAGGCAATCAAACTGACGCCAACTTCGACAATCAGGAGCGAAGGCCCGCCGGATTGAGCGAGACCGGAAGCTGTTATCATGCGCTTGATCCCAAACAGGTCCTGGCCCGGCATCTTGAACCGGACGCCACTCTACGAATCTCCGCTGGCATCGGTCAGGACGTATATGTGGCGAACTTGGTGCCGATACTCGTGAAGGCGGTGCCAATCTTCGTGGCCACGCCCTTAACGCCGATGACAGCCGCCAGGGAAATCAGCGCGACCACTAGCACATACTCGATCAGGTCCTGGCCGCGCTCGTCGAGCAGTGCGTGGGCCAGCGTCTGCATCTTTATGTAAAGTTCGAGTATCCAAATAGGGCACCCGCCCACTCTCGACCAAACCGATGATTGTCCGTGCCGCACGCGTATGGTTGAGCACTTGGAGGGCCATGGTGCGGATTCGAGTCCGATCCATTGTCAAATCAGTCGGGTACGGTTCAGGCAGGGACTGGCGGACCCGCGACCGTTAACGGCTGTCCACTAAGGGTGTGCCCGTAGTCGCTCGCCGTGCACAAGCTCGCCTGCGAACGGCGCGGGAAACAGAACTCCGAGATCCGCGACGGGTCCGATTGCAAAGGCATTGCCCCCACGCCTGACCGTGCGTAGTTCATCGGGGGGGAAGCGCTTTCGCACCAGCGCCATATAGTTGCGATACTCGCTCGCGCCCAACGGCAGTGGAAACATGACGAAGTCGTGAACGGCGGTAGTGGGGAGACCCCTCTCGAGCCAGGTATCTCGATACTGCATCGCAAATATCCGCATCCCCGAGGCGAGCCGGACTTCCGGGAACTGAACCGTCAGGTAGTCGGGCAGGTAGTATCCAGCATGCCGGTACCCCAGAAAATGAGAATCGAAACCGACAATGAGCGTCTCCCGCGGCGATGCGATTTGCGGCAGAACTTCGATGATGNNATTCGCGTACCAGGTTGAGGCCCACAGGCCCATCCAGGCGCAAGCCGGCGGAGCGAGTGCCAGCAGATAGCCGCTGTTCACGAACTTCAGATAGATGAACGTGAAGAATAACAGTCCCGGCCCGATCCAGACCAGCGTGAATATCGTTTTCGGCCGGTCGCTGGAGAAATCCCCGGACCGCGCCCGGAACGGGAGTAGTGCGGCGCAACCGAAACACAGGAAATAGATACCCAGGATCGCCGTGGCGCGGGCCAGAGAGTTGAACCCCGAGGAATTGAAAACCGTCCCCCTCGACGGCACGGCCAGCCACAGCGACACAAGAGATGAGATGTAGCTTGTCCCGCCGCCGATCCGGATCATGGGGATGAACCACGCCAGCAGCGTCAAGGCCAGCGCGCCGATCCCTGCGGCAGCCTGCTTGCGGTTGGCGTTACGAAACGAAAAGAGCAGGAGAGGGCCCAGCAGCAGGAGCGAGGAGGGACGGAAACCGGCCGCCATGCCCACCACCATCGCGCCCGGCAAAATGCATCGGGCCGATCCACGGTAGATCCGCCAGCAGAGGTACCCGGTGAGAGCCGAGAAGAAGGTTTCGACCACGTAGGTGAGCGCCACCGTACCGTGAAACCACGCCAAGGGAGAGAAGAGAAAAATCAGGCCGGCGAATACCGCGGCGTTCCGGCCAAACCAGTTATGGGCCAGAACATAGATCATCGCCACCGCGCCGCAACTGAAGACGATGCTGATCCCCACCAGGGCCGCGTTGGCGTCGTGGAAAAGCAGATTGGCCAGGCGGCCCAGGCATACATATAGAAAGTAGCCCGGCGGATGAGGCTGATGGACGCTGGGATCGAAGCGCTGCAAGGCCAGCGCGAAGTTGACCGAGTCGACATCATAGAGGTAATGACTTCTGAAAACGAAACGCGTGAGCGCCGTAGCCGCTATCAGGATGGCCGTATCCAGTGTCCGGCGGGACGTCATGATCGGTTTCACGGCAATCCAAAGGCCAATTGGCGGCTGCCCCGGGCTGCGGCTGGCTCTGGAGTTCACTATTGAAATCGGTAGTGTAGACAACCGCTAACGGTTGGCCGCTCGGGACATTCGCCCTCTATACCCTAAACTACTGACCTGTAACGGTCTACCCGCCAGTGTCCCAAACGGCTCTTGGAATGCTCCAGCACTGGCAGGAGAACAAGTAGCATGAGAAACAACATCTTGAAGTTCTATGTGAGAATGCGGAACCTGAAAGACGCGTTCATCGGGGATCAGAGCGGGCAGGACCTTGTCGAATACGCCCTCGTACTGGCGCTGATCGCTCTGGCTGCGACCGTCAGCATGAAAACCCTGGCGACCAACATTGGCACGGCTTTCACGTCCGTCGGCACCAAGCTGACTACCTACACCAGCTAGCCCCCGTAAGAGAAGGGCGGGCGCGCGGAAGCCCCATCCGCTTTCTCTTGCGGACCCCTATGAACATGCACTCGATCGCCTGGTGGCCTATCCTTACACTGCTCGTGATGGCTACGTTTGTGGATATCCGTAGTCGGCGCATCCCGAACTGGCTCGTGCTGCCATTTCTGGCCGCCGGAGTC
>PLMF01000250.1 GCA_003142355.1 Bryobacterales bacterium | reverse complement strand
GAATACGGCGCGCCGCCGCACGGTGGAATCGCGCTTGGTCTGGACCGCCTGGTGATGATTCTGGCGGGCGAGAGTTCCATTCGCGACGTGATCCCGTTCCCCAAGACGGCGCGCGGCACGGACCTCATGTGCGACGCCCCTTCGGCCGTGCCGGAGCGCCAGTTGCGCGAGCTCGGCATCAGCCTGCGCGGGCACGCCAAGTGAAAAAGGGGTCAGACGCATTTTTGCCGGTTCCGAAAATGCGTCTGACCCCTTTTTCGCGCGGCGCGCCGGGTTTGCGCCCCGAGAATGAAAGATGTTAAACCTGTGAAGGCGCATCCGTGTCCGCGAAGCTACAAGGCATCTTCACGCCGACCCTGGTCCCGCTGGACGAGCGGGGCCAGATCAACGAGCCCGAGCTGCGCCGTTTCATTTCCTGGCTGATCGATCGCGGCGTCCACGGTCTGTATCCCAACGGCTCCACAGGCGAGTTCACGCGTTTCACGCCGGAAGAGCGCCGCCGCATCGTCCAGATCGTTTGCCAGGAGGCCCGCGGCCGGGTTCCCATCCTGGCCGGGGCCGCCGAAGCCAACGTGGCCGAGACAGTGGCCGCTTGCGAGGCTTACGCCGGCATGGGGGCGCGGGCCGTGGCCATCGTTTCGCCGTTCTATTACAAACTCAGCCCGGAATCGGTGTACGCGTATTTCGCCGAGATCGCCCGCCACTCTCCCATCGACCTCACGCTCTACAACATCCCCATGTTCGCCAGCCCCATCGACGTTCCCACCATCCGGCGGCTGGCCGAATTTCCGCGCGTGGTGGGCATCAAGGATTCCTCCGGCGACCTGGCCTTCATGATGCGGTTGATCGCCGCCGTGCGCCCCCTGCGTCCCGATTTCTGCTTCCTCACGGGCTGGGAGGCCGTGCTCGCTCCCATGTTGATGATCGGCTGCGACGGCGGCACGCACGCCAGCGGCAATGCCGTGCCGGAAGTGACCCGCCGCATCTACGATCTGTGCCGCGCCGGCGATTACGCGGAGGCTATGCAGTGGCAGTACCGCATCCTCGAACTGTTCGACGCGATGCTCTACCCGTTCGAATTTCCCGACGGTTTCCGCGCCGCCGCCGAGCTGCGCGGTTTCCGCATGGGCCGCTCGCGCCAGCCCCAGACCGGCGCGCAGCAGGCCGACCGCACCGCGCTGGCTTCCGTGCTGCAGTGCATACTGGCCGATTTCGAGCTGGTGGAACGTCCCGCCGCCGGCTGTGCGCCGCGCGTCCGGCAGCCGGAGCAGGACAAGGTCGAGCAGGTGATTTTCGAAGTCATGCGCGAACTCGAGAAGCGGGGTGTCCTCTGAACGGCGCGCTGGCCTTCATCGAGATCGGCGGATGGTCGCCGGCCATGGTGGTGGTGGACGCCATGGAAAAGACCGCCGGCGTGCGCGTGCTCCAGACGGAGCTGAACGACAGCCCCGGCGTGTGCGTGAAGCTCTACGGCCCCCTGGCCGATATCCAGATGGCCACGCGGGCAGCCGAGGAGACCGCCCACGCCATGGGCACCGAGGTGATTGCGCACGTGATACCGGGGCCCTCTCCCCTTTCGCGAGCCGCCTATGAAGCGCGGCCCGATTTCAACCCGCTGTTCGAGCAGCCAACCGTGCAGGTTCCGGAGGAAACTATGAACGACCAGGGCCAATCGCCCTTCGCCGTGGGTCTCATCGAGACGCAGGGCTTCACGGCTGTGTTTGAGGCCATCGACACCGCGTTGAAGACTTCCGCGGTGGAAGTGCTGGCCCGCGAAAAGCTGGGCGGCGGCTACATTACCGTGGTGATCAAGGGCGATGTGGCCGCTGTGACCGCCGCGGTGGATGCCGGCAAGGCCAAAGTGGAAGGCCTCGGCCGCCTCATCGCCGCCCACGTGATTCCCAGCCCCAGCCAGGGCGTCCTGTCGCTGCTCCCCAAGTGAGCGGGCTTCCGTGGCCCGCTCACCCCCGCGTGCTATCATGGTTTCGAAAGCCTGTATGGGAGGAACACAGCCATGGGCCCGCTAGGTATACAGGAGATGGTCTTCATCTTCTTCCTGGCGCTGATCTTATTCGGCCCCAAGAAGATGCCGGAACTGGGTCGCAGCTTGGGAAAAGCCCTGACCGAGTTTCGCCGCGCCCAGAGCGAACTGAAGTCCACGTTCGAACGGGAAATGAAAACCCTGGAACAGGAAACAGAATCGTTGAAGGAAGTCACCAACCAGTATCAATACGATACCTACAACTACGACTATTCGTCGTATGAATCCACGCCCGAGCCTTTATACGGGCCCGAAACCAGCGATTCCACTGTTGCTATCCCATCCACAGCAAGCGCATCCGCACCTGAGGGCGCTGAGTCACCGTCAGCCGAAGCTCCGGAGGGCACGGTCGCCCACGGCGCCGAAATGGCGGCCGGACACACCGAGCCGGCTTCCTCCGCGGCTGAACACATCGCATAGAGAATGAATTCTTCCGACGAACCCAAGGGGACCGGCGATCCCCAAGCCGGCGCCGGGTCTTCCGCGCCGGCCTCCGCTCCTGTGACCGCTCTGGAAAAAGCCAAACCTCGCTCCGGCGGGGGAGGGAAGACTCCGCCACCGCCGCCGCCCCCCGGAGACGATTCCGACGGTGAGGAAGATGGCATGCTGCGCATGTCCTTCCTGCAACACCTGGAAGAGTTGCGGGGGCGCATCATCAAGGCCCTTTGGGGTGTGGCTGCGGCCTTCGTCTTGAGCCTTACCTTCAGCAACCAGCTCTGGAACTTCGTCTCCCAGCCGGCCGTGCAGGCCCTCAAGACTCTCGGCTACCCGCCAACCCTCAAACAGATCACCCCCATGGAAAGTTTCAACGTGATCTGGTTCAAGCTGCCCGTGCTGTGCGCCATCTTCCTCGGTTCCCCCTGGGTCCTGTACCAGGTCTGGGCCTTCATCTCCCCCGGCCTCTACCGCAAGGAGCGGCGATGGGCGGTTCCGTTTGTGCTCACCTCCGCCGGCCTGTTCATTCTCGGCGGCGTTTTCGCCTACTTCGTGGCCTTCCGCTATGGCCTCACGTTCCTGCTGAGCATCGGGAACGGGAACCATGTCGAGCCGATGGTTTCCATCACCGAGTATTTCGATCTGTTTGTGAACGTGATTCTCGGTGTGGGATTGGTGTTCGAACTCCCCGTTCTGATCTTTTTCCTGACATTGCTCAGACTTGCCAGCCCGGCGTTTCTGGTGAGGCACAGCCGCTACGCCATCCTGGTCATCTTCATCATCGCCGCTGTAGTGACTCCGACGCCCGACGTTTTCAACATGATGCTGTTCGCGGTGCCCATGTGCCTGCTGTTCTATGTGGGCGTCTTCGCCGGTTACTTGCTGGTGTTGCATCGCGAGAACCGGAGATTCCCATGGCGTAAGGTCCTGACTATCGTCCTGCCCTTACTACTCCTACTAGCGGTAGTGGGATATGTCGCCATTACCAGGCATGCTATCAAGCTAGTACCACACTGGCCATTTATAGCTCGCTAGTTGTTTTTTGGTGGAATCAGGCTGCATAACGGGTGTAAGATCAGTAGGACTCCGTTTGTAAGACTTGTGTGGTTAGTAGATAGTCAAGCATACAATGGACCTAAATAAAGCGATACAGCAGTTGTACGCCGAGAAAGAGCGACTCGAGCGGGTAATCGCTTCGCTGGAGGAATTGCAGCGAAGTGCCGGCGCTGTTCCGGTTCTCACCGGGAGTGTCAAGCGCCGCGGCCGGAAGTTCATGGACCCCAAGGAACGTCAGGAAGTTTCGGACAGGATGAAGAAGTACTGGGCCGCCCGCCGTAAGGAGCGGCAGAAACACGCGTCGGGCCAAGGCGCCTGAGTCTTGGCCCGCGGCTATCGGGGTTCCGGTTTCTTGAAATACCAGAGCCAGTAGTACTGGCTCTCAGCGCCGCTTTGGTATCGCAGTTCGAAGCCGCAGCGTTGTGCCATCTCGCGCGCATCCCTCTCGCCAAACGGTACGCCCACCCAGGTATCGTCCGGTTCGGCCTTTACCAGGGAGCATCCCTGCACCTGGAATTTGAAGAGTGCGCCGGGCCGCAGCAGGCGGTAGACTTCGCGCACGTAACTCTCGATAATCTCGTGGCTGTGGATGTGCTGAAACACCATACAGGAAAAGGCGAAGTCCATTTGCAGTTTGGCGCCCAGGCCGAAGCGGTTCCACCAGTGTTCGCGCACCGCGCCGAGGCCCACACCATTGTTTCGGAATACTTGTACGTTGAGGAAGCCGTCCACCGCGCGCCGGGCTTGGCGCACCATCCGTCGGCTGATATCCACGGCGTAAACCTGGCCGAAGAGGCCCGCCAGCGCGCGCGTCACGCGCCCGGCGCCGCACCCGATTTCGAGCACCCGCATATCTTTCGGATCCATGCCCTGGCAGACGTTGGCGAGGTCGTTCAGAATGTCTTCTTCCAGCGTGACCCGGCCGGATTCGTAGAACTCCTCGTCGGACCAGCGGTCTTGCCCGGTGACCACGTAGTAGCGCGCGTTTTCGCGGGCTCGTTGGTCCCAATCCCGCCGCATTCGCCGGATCTGCCTGGTAATCCGCCACACCGCCATTTGCTATATTGTAGTTGTTGGCTCGTGTGGGCGACTAGCTCAATTGGGAGAGCGCTGCGTTCGCAATGCAGAGGTTGGGGGTTCGATCCCCCCGTCGTCCACCAACTCATGCCAGCGTCCCGGCCGGCTATTTCATTAGCATGTCGTGGGTCTCGTAGGCGTATGACAGCAACTGGGCATCGTCGCTAGCCCGGCAGCGCACGACCACCTGATACGACTTGGGCCAGCGTTTGACTCCATCCCTGCGAAACCGTTCCTCGAGGTTTTTCAAGTCGGTCCCCGAGGTGAAGAAGGCGGCCGCACCATGAATTCCCGCCGACGTCAGACCCGATAAGACCACGACGCTGTGGGCGCCGTCCGGTGTGGTGTCGTTCTGCAGGACCGTCACCAGCCCGAAAACCTCCTGGTACTCGCCGCGTGGCCCGCGCTGCGGAACGAACCGTTTACCCTCCCGGGGCCCTTGCCCGAAGAGCCCAACCTGCCTGGTCGCTTCATCCCATCGGGTGGTCCATGGGGTCTTTTCCAGAAGCACGGCAGCCGACCGGCTGTACCATGGCGAACCGAACAACACCGCACTTCTACCACGCAAGGCAGTCAGGGGAGAGCTGGTTTCCGGAAGAATGCGGAATTGGGCATGTAGAACCTCAAGCGTCGTCACGACTTTGGCCACGCTCTCCACGCTTCCCATGGATACAGCTTTCTGCACTGGCTGCATCTCCAGCCGCGCATCCTTCGGCAGATTCCGGTATCGGCTGAATAGAGGGTACAACTCGGCCGGCGCCGGATACCTCGGAGTGTCTGCCGGCAGCGTTCCCAGGTATGGCGTCACCTGCAGGTGCAAGGGGGTACCGATACAGAGGAGGATCTCCGAGTCCTTGCTAATCAAGGGATACCAGGCCCGCTGAAGAGCCGGTTCAACGCCGGGGCCCTGGATTCGACCGATGACCGCCCAGGCGGCCAGCGACGCCACAACGCACCCCGCCAGAAACCCACCCACCCATCCTGCGGCCCACTGAAATCTCCGCGGTGACCGCGTTTCTGCCGGAACGGAAGGCGCGGCAAGCGGACCCGCCACAAAACGCGGCGTGTAGGTACCTTTCGGCAACTCGATCCGGACCATGGCGCCCGGATTCTCATTTGTGTAGTACCTCTGAAGCCGCTGGCGGAGCTCGTAGGCCCTGGTCCGGACCGAAGAATCTTCCAGCGGCGAAAAGTCCTCCCCACGTCCCAGTGCCTTCGTACCGATCAGGTATTCGGTCAGTTCAGACGCCTGACCGGCCATCTCCCGCTCACAGACGAAGCGGAGGAACGCGCGGAGTTGCTCAGATCGCGCGAAGGTCTCGCTGGCCAGGATGGCTTCAAGGGCGGCCTGCTTCTCTTCCGGTGTGGGGTACAAGGCTCCATATTAACAGCCGGTTGGGGGCACTCGTAACCTATTCGTAACGTTTGGGCAACATCTTCTGACTTCTATGCGATGGCCGTGGAAGCGTAATAGTGAAGTGGGCCGGGGGTGCTTACGCGCATTTCACGGGGAGGCAACATGGCAAACCGGATTGACCTTGGCGTACTGATTGGCTATCTGCGCCAGGAGTTGGATCAAATCAACCAGGCAATTGTTGAGCTTGAGCGGATTGCCCTGGCAAAAAGAGTCGGCGCGCGAGGCCGCGCCCGCCGAGACTTTCGCGTTCACGTCGGCAAGAGGTCGGGGAAACATCGCATCCGCCAGGGCTAGCCCCCTATTCCCGTCCGTTCCTGCTGGCGGGCGGCCGTCCGGCCAGCTACTCATCTTCCCGCTGGTAGTATAATAATCTTGTGCGAATCAAGACATCCATCACACTCCCGGAAGACCTTCTGCAGTGCATCGACCGGGCGGATTCGAACCGTTCCGCCCTGATCGAACGGGCCACCCGCGCCTACCTCGCGCGGCTGGAGAAGGCCCGGCGCGAAGCGCAGGACGCGGAGATCATCAACGCCAACGCCGGCCGTCTAAACCGGGAAGCCATGGACGTCCTCGAATACCAAGGCCTGCCGTGAGACGCGGAGAACTCTACCTGGTCAAGAAGCAGGGATCGCAGGATCCCAAGCGACAGCGCGTATTCGTCGTTGTAAGCCGCCAGGCGCTGATCGACACGAAGTTTTCTTCGGTGATCTGCGCGCCGGTGTATTCGCGGCACGACGGGCTCAGCACTCAAGTCCGAATTGGGATTGAAGGGGGCCTAAAGCGGGATTCCAGCATTCACTGCGACGAACTCGTGAGCTTGCCGAAAGCCATGCTCACGCGCTTCATCGGCCGGTTGAACGATGAGAAAGCCGAAGACCTGGACCGCGCCCTGGTGACCGCCCTCGATCTTCAGGAGTACGCCTGGGATCAGTCAGTTGGCCCCGCGGCGTTTGGCCCGGAACCGCGCGCCTAAAAAGGCAGGCCGAGTACCACTCGGCCGCAGGCTACCAGCCTGCCCCACGGCAATGCGCTACCATGACCGTTTATGAAGCTTACGTTCTGGGGCGCGGCGGGCGAGGTCACCGGCTCCATGCACCTGGTGGAATCGGGCGGCCAGCGCTTTCTGCTCGATTGCGGGCTGCACCAAGGCCGCCGGAAAGAGGCCGACCGCAAGAATCGCAATCTTCCGTTCCCGGGTTCCTCCATCGATGCCGTGGTTCTCTCCCACGCCCACATCGACCATTCCGGCAACCTCCCCACACTGGTCAAGAACGGCTTCTCCGGCCCCATTTTTTCCACTCCGGCCACCATCGATCTCTGCCACTGGATGCTGCGCGACACCGCCCATATCCAGGAGAAGGACGCCGAGTTCCTCAATAAGCGCCTCGACCACCGCAAGTCCATGGGCCTGGAAGACGGCCGTGTGGTGCCGCTCTACACCACGGCGGATGCCGAGCGCACCCTGCCGCTGCTCCAGCCGGTGCCGTATCACTCCCCTTACATTCTGGCTCCCGGCCTGAACTACGTGAGCTACGACGCCGGCCATATTCTCGGCTCCTCTTTTGTCGTGCTGCACGAGGCGTCGGGCGGCGCGAGCGTGCGTCTGGGCTTTTCGGGAGATATTGGCCGGCCGAACCTGCCCATCATCCGCGATCCCGAAAGCATGCCGCCCGCCGAATACCTGATCCTGGAGAGCACCTACGGCGGGCGTTTTCACAAGAGTGTCAGCCACGTCATCAACAAGCTCGCCGACGTCGTGAACCGCACCGCCGGGCGCGGCGGACGCATCATCGTGCCGGCGTTCGCCGTGGGCCGCACCCAGCAGCTCGTGGTCTTGCTGCACCAGCTCTTCAAAGAGAAGCGCATTCCCAACATCCCCATCTTTGTCGACAGCCCGCTGGCGCTGAACGTCACCGCGGTCCACCGCGATCACCCCGAGTGCTTCGACGATGAAACCAGGGAGTACCTGTTGCACCACGAGGATCCCTTCGGCTTTGAGCGCCTCCAGTACATCCGCGAGGTGGCCGACTCCAAGAAGTTGAACGACCTTCACGGCCCTTTCGTCGTCATATCGGCCTCCGGCATGTGCGAGGCGGGCCGCATCCTGCACCACCTGCGTAACAACATCGAAGATCCGCGGAATACCGTGCTCATCACCGGGTTCCAGGCGCAGGATACACTCGGCCGCAAGCTCGTCGAAAAGTGGCCGGAAGTGCGGATCTTCGGCGAGCCCATGCGCGTCAGGGCCGAGATTTCGAGCCTGGATGAGCTGAGCGCGCACGCCGACCAGGGCGAGTTGATGGAGTGGATCCGCCCGCTGGCGCCCTCCCTGCGCCAGGTCTTTGTGGTGCACGGCGAGCCCCAGCAGTCCCAGACACTCGCCAAACTGCTTCATTCCACGTACAATCTGAATGTGGCGATCCCAGCGCCCGGCCAGTCTTTCGACCTCGCTTAGGCGAAACCGAAAGACCCTCCCGGACCATCTATACTGTAAGAAGCCAAAAGGAGTTCGACAAAGTGAGTCCAACGACATACACGGAGCCGCAGCCCCCGCGCTCGCCTCTCCTCACCGCGCTCGTGGCCGGCGCCATCATCGCCCTCGTGGCCGCCAATATCTACCTCTACATCCAAATCGACCATCTCCGAACGGACGTGGCCAGGATGGACGATGCCCTCAAGACGGGGTTGACCAATCTGAGGGACGCCTCCTCGGTCACCACGGCCGCGCAGCAGCGCCACCTGGAAACGTTGAAGGAAGAGTTGGAGGCTGCCCGTACATCGCTCCACGATCAGGCCCGGACCATGTCCGCCCAAGCCAAGGCCGAAGCCACCGCCCGCGCCGAGCAGTTAGCGCGCCAGATCGAAGCCGAGCAAGCCAAAGTGCAGCAGCAGGTCAGTTCCGAAATCAGCGACGTCAAGCAGTCCGCCACCGCCGCCAACTCCAGGATCGCCGATGTCTCCACCGACGTCGGCAACGTCAAGACCCAGGTATCCGCGACCCAGGCCGAATTGCAGAAGACCATCGCCGACCTGAAGTCCGTTACGGGCGATCTGGGCGTGCAGAGCGGCCTGGTAGCCACCAACGGCAAGGAACTGGCCGCCCTCAAGCGCCTGGGCGAGCGCAACTACTTCGATATCAAGCTCGGCAAAACCAAGCAGCCGCAACGTTTNNAGCGTTCAGGTGATGGCGGACGACAAGCTCACCCTGAAGGAGAACAAGAGCATCAACGAGCCCGTCCAGTTCTACACCGCCAAAGGCGGGCGCCTGCCGTACGAACTGGTCATCAACCAGGTCCAGAAGAACGAGATCGTCGGCTACCTCTCGACCCCCAAGGAAACAGTCGCAAGATAGGCCAGCGGGCAGGCGGCACCGCCTGCCCCACCCCTACCCGGTGTCGTTCGTCCTTTCCACCAGCTTCTCCACGTGTACGCAGTAGATTGCCGGTTTGCCGTCCCGGTCGCTCTGGAAGTAGATGCGCTGGCTATCCGGCGCGAACACCGGCGCAACCGTTTCCGGATGGCTGGCTTTGTGTTCGCACAGCGTCAGTTCCCGCCGCGTCGTGCGCAGCAGAATCAGCACCGTCGGCGACGCGGCATTGCGGCTTGCCCCGACGAACACCGACGTGTCGCGGTTGCATCCGAAATGCGCAAACTGGCTGGTCTTGGCGACCAGGTTGTCGCTGTCCGTATCGGGAGCGTATTCGCGGAGGGCGTTCAACTGCGTGCGGTCTTCGGGAATGTTCAAGTACAGGATGGTCTTGCCGTCCGGCGCCCAATTGGCGGCCGCGATGCGCCCGGGCGCCAGCTTGAGCCGGCGGTTCTGTTTGCCGCCGGAATCGGCCAGCCATAGCGCGCCGTCCCCCTGCCGGTACAGGATCTGCGCGCGCCTGAAGCGCGCGATCGGATGGCCCATCTCGACCGGCGCCTCCGCCACCGTGCGCGCCGCCCCCTGCGACAGCGTCACCATGCGGAGCCGCCAGCTTTGGCCGCGCCGCTCCGCGAAGATCGCGTGCGTTCCCTCCGGTCCCACGCTCATTCCCGCACCCCGATCCCAACCCTCCGCAACCTCGTACAACTTGCGCTCCCGCGCCGTGGCCAGGTTCACGATATGCAAAGAACGGCCCGCGAAGTAGCAGAACGAGCGATTATCCGGCAGAAGTGTGAGCGACCCTCCGTCCAGATCCTCGGCCTCGGTCAACTGCTGCGTCTCGCCGCTCCTCAAATCCATGTGGAAAGCTTGAAGAGATCCGCCGCGGTCGCAGCCGAACAGCATCCATCCGCTCGACCGCGCGATGGCGCGGTTGTAATACGCGGGCATGGTGCTGGCATAAGCCGGGTCCGTAAGCCGGTAGACCTCCATCTCCGTGGTCGGATCGGAGTACCGCCGCCAGTTCGATGGAAACGTGGTTCCTTTGAGAGACTGGGCCGCCAGACGCGTCCCCGCCAGTCCGGCAATCAGAAACGATCTGCGCGAGAAGCGGCGTGCCGAACCCTCCATACAGCCGATGGTATCCTAAGGCTTGGTGACCTGCCAACGTCTTGCGCTGGCGGTTTCTCTGTTGCCGGTGGCTCTGTTGGCGCAGGAGAACCGCATCACCGGCCCAATCGACCGGAGCCGGGCGGTGCTCCTGAAGGGAAACGTCCACCCCAGGGCGCAGGCGCAATACGACCGGGGACCGGTCGAGCCTTCTTTCGAGCTGGCGTACGTCACACTGCTGCTCCAGCCATCGCCCAGCCAGCAGACCGCGCTCGAGCAATTGCTCGCCCAACAGCAGAATCCGTCATCCCCCAGTTACCACCAGTGGCTGACTCCCGAGCAATACGCCGCGCGTTTCGGTCTCAGCCCCGGCGACATCGCGATCGTCGTCGCGTGGTTGCAGTCCGCGGGCCTGAAGGTGAACGACGTCGCTCGCGGCCGCCACTGGATCGCGTTCACCGGCACGGCGGGGCTGATCGACAGCGCTTTTCACACCGCCATTCACCGCTACAACGTGGAAGGCGAGACGCATTTCGCGACCGCCTCGGAGCCCTCCGTTCCGGCCGCTCTGGCCGGCGTCGTGAGTGGCTTCCAGGGACTCGATGACTTCTATCCGAAGCCGATGCATCGGTTGGCGCCCGCTGGCGGCCCAGCTTACAACAGCAGCAGCGGCGCACACTACCTGGCCCCGGACGATTTCGCCACCATCTATGACCTGAATCCGCTCTACAACGCCGGCGTCGATGGCAGCGGTCAGAAAATCGCCATCATCGGGGATTCCGATGTCGATCTGGCGGATATCCAGAGCTTCCGGCGCCGCTTCAACCTGCCGGCCAACGATCCCCAGGTGGTTCTCTACGGTCCCGACCCCGGAACCAATAGCGATAACATGAGCGAGGCGGATCTCGACCTGGAATGGTCCGGCGCGGTGGCGCGCAACGCAACCATCGTTTATGTCTATTCAAAGAGCGTCGATACCGCCGCGCAGTACGCCATCGACCAGAATCTGGCGCCGGTGATCAGCTTCAGCTTTGGCGGTTGCGAGCCGTCTAACTCCCCCGCATTCCGCTCAATCGCACAGCAGGCCAGCGCGCAAGGCATCACCTGGCTGGCCGCTTCCGGCGATGACGGCGCGGCCGGTTGCGATGCGCCGTTTTCCAGCCTGCAGGCCTCCAAAGGCCTGGCCGTGAGTTTTCCGGCCAGCATCCCGGAAATAACCGCCGTGGGCGGCACCATGTTCAGCGAGGGTAGCGGGGACTATTGGGCCGCCGCCAATGGCCCGAACCTTGGCTCGGCGCTTTCCTATATTCCGGAGACCTCGTGGAATGAATCCGGCGCCGGCGGCCTGGCTGCCAGCGGTGGAGGAGCCAGCGTTCTCTTCTCCAAACCTCCCTGGCAAACCGGTCCCGGAGTGCCCAACGACAACGCCCGCGATGTGCCGGACGTGGCTCTCTCCGCAGCCGATCACGACGGATACCTCGCGGTCAGCGGGGGGATCAATTGGATCTTTTCCGGAACCTCTGCCGCGTCACCTTCCTTTGCGGGAATCGTGGCGCTGCTGAACCAGTATTTGGTCTCCGCCGGTGCCCAGGCCCAGCCCGGGTTGGGCAATATCAACCCGGCCCTCTACCGGCTCGCCCAAAGCACCACCAACGTTTTTCACGACATCACCACGGGCGGAAATATAGTCCCCTGCAGGCTGAACAGTCCGAATTGCCAGAACGGCTCCATGGGCTACCAGGCCGGCCCGGGATACGACTTGGTCACCGGCCTGGGCTCCGTGGATGCCTACCAGTTGGTCACCCAGTGGAATAGCGCGGCGGGAAGCACCATCACCACATTGACCGCCGACTCCACCAGCATCACCGTCACCAGCGCCGTGAAGTTGACCGCTACCGTGACGGCCGCCGCCGGCGGCAACACGCCCAGCGGCACTGTCAGCTTCAATGTGGCCGACGGCTCGCTCGGTTCCGCTCCGCTGACGGTTTCCGGCGGCGTCGCGACTGCGATCTTCACGCTTTCCGCCAGCCAGTTGCCCATCGGCGCCGCCACCGTATGGGCAATCTACAGCGGCGACGCCAGTTTCAGCGGCTCGTCGGCCTCGCTCATCGTGACCGTCGGCTACGCGCCCGGCGGTTCGGTGGTGGTTCCCAGCATCTCGCCCAATCCCGTGTTTGCGAGCGCGTATACGCAGGGGAATTATAGCTGGCTGTGCAGCGCCACTCTGAAAGAGACGGCCGGCGTGCCCACCACCCTCACCGGTTTCACCATTAACGGCCAGTCACAATCGCTCTCCCGCTACTTCGGCAGTACCAGCATACCCCCGCAAGGAACGCTGTCCAGCTCCACCATAAGCGTCAGCGGCCGTAGCGCCCCGGCAACGATCGCATTGGGATTCACCGGAGTCGATGCCGGCGGCCAGACTTGGTCGCGGCAGGTTTCCGCTGTTCTTTACGGGCCTTCGATGGTGCTCTCCGGCGCGCCGTCCACGGTACAACAGAACCAGGGCGCCGATCCATCCTGCCAATGGTCGCAGGAGTTGTTTTTGCAGGAGCAGGCCGGCTTCGGCGTCGAGCTTACCGGCTTCCTGGCTGGAAGCCGTGACCTCAGCAGCCAGATTCAACAGTATTTCGGGACCACCGAGCTTGCTCCCTTCGGCTCGTTGCAGGCCTCGGTCTGCTGGAGCGGCATCACTCCGGTTCAGTCGGAGACCTATGAGATCGACGGAACGGCGAGCAACGGAAGCCCGATGACGGCAACGCTGTCGACTTCCTTGGTGGCGCCGGCCGCGACCGCTGCCGTGCCTTCGGTTTCGCCGGCGGCGGTCGCGATGTCCGTGACCGGCGCGTCGTCGACTGCCACCGCCTCGGTGGCGTTGAGTTTCACCGGCGGCGCGCCCCAATGGACTGCCGCCGTGCTGGTTTCCGGCCGAACCACGAGCTGGTTGCAGGTTGCGCCCCTCAGCGGTACCGGACCGGCGCAGTTGAGGCTCCAGGCTTCGAGTGCCGCGCTGGTCAACGGCGTCTACAACGCCACCCTGGTCATTCAGGCAATGAACGCCATACCCCAGTACATCAACGTGCCGGTGGTGTTTATGGTGGGAGCCTCATCCACCACCAGTATCGGCGCCGTGACCAACGGGGCGTCGTTCAACGACGCCCTTGCTCCCGGTGCGCTCGCCACCGTCTTTGGCTCGCAGCTCGCGCCTTCGACTCAAGAGGCGGGCAGCCTTCCCCTCCCGCTGGCCATGCAAGGTGTCTCGGTTACGGTGAACGGCGTGCCCGCGCCGTTAAAATACGTTTCTCCCCTGCAGATAAACTTTCAGATCCCCTACGAAACGGGAGCCGGGACAGCCGTGCTGGGGGTGAACAACAACGGGCAAGTCGCTTCATTTTCTTTCCCGGTGGCGCCCTCGGGACCGGGCATTTTCCCCGACGCTTTCATCGATCCGGCCGGCGCGGCGGTCACCTCCGCCGCGCGCGGAGAAATCCTGACGCTGTTCATCACCGGAGACGGGGACGCCTCGCCGCCCATTGCCACCGGGGCGCCGCCGCCAGCCGGCACTCCGGTGGCCAGCCTGCCCGCACCCCGGCTCCCCGTCACCGTGACCGTCGGCGGAGTGCCGGCCGAGACCCCGTTCCCGTTCATTGGCGTTCCCACCTGGTCGGTGGGTGTGACGCAGATCAATTTCGTGATCCCGCCGGACGCTCCCCTGGGGCCGCAGTCCGTGGTGGTGACGGTCGGAGGCGTGGCCAGCGCCCCGGCCACTCTGACGGTGACGCCGTAGGGGGCAGGGTTGTGGGGCAGATTGTCAATCTGCGGCCGATTGTCAATCGGCCTGGCGCTGGACCATGGAAACTCTTCTGGCGTGGCCGCCAGCTCGCACCTCACCGGATTCATCTCGATGTAATCGGCAATCCTCTGAAACTCCGTCTCGTTGCGGACCACCCGATCAAAGCTCTCGTCCTGCCAGAACGGTTGCCCGGTGAGGCCCAGAATTCGGTTGCCCTCCCTGGCAGTGAATCTCTTGAGCGATTGCATCACCTTGGAAACCTCCACCAGCGGAGTCATCAGGAGATGAACGTGGTTCGGCATCACGACATAGGAGTGAAGTTGGTAGTGTCGCAGGTCCCGCTCTCGATAGCGAATGGCTCCGACCACCATGTTCGCGATCTCCGACCGGCGAAGGTACAGCGGACCAGTGCAGGCGGTGTCGAGAATGCGGTCCATCGCCAGGAAGGCTTGTCCGGAAGTGGTTGCCGGGGGGAAACTGCGATTCGCCGGAAGGCTGCCGTGCAGGCGCCAGGTGAGGAAGATGGGCTGTCCGACGGGATGATAATGCGGCAGCCGGCGACTATGGAATGTAGTCACGCAGAGGAAGTGGGCGGTGATGGGAAAAACTCTCAGCAAAGTCGGCAGGCCGATTGGCAATCGGCCGCAGATTGTCAATCTGCCCCACAATGCCCACCCGCTAAACTCTTCTCACGGCGTCCGTCTTCTCCGACAGAGTAAAATAGGAACTGACGGACTTCCCCCCGTAACGAGACCTTTCATGATTGTTGATGTCATCCTGGCGAAAATCTTTGGCACCAAGACCGAGCGCGAGATCAAGAGCATGCTGCCCACGGTGGCGGCCATCAACGATCTCGAGCCCAATCTCCGCCAATTGTCGGACATCGACCTCGCCGCCAAAACCATCGAATTCAAAGAGCGCGTCGCGCAGGGCGCCACCATCGACGACCTCCTCATCGAAGCCTTCGCCGTGGTCCGCGAGGCCGGCCGCCGCTTCGTCAACATGCGCCATTTCGACGTGCAGTTGATCGGNNAAAACCGGCGAAGGCAAAACGCTGGTGGCGACCCTGCCCTGTTACCTCAACGCCCTCGGCGGCAAGGGCGTCCACGTCGTCACCGTCAACGATTACCTCGCCAAACGCGACTCCGAATGGATGGGCCGCATCTACAAGGCCCTCGGCATGAAGGTCGGCGTCATCGTCCACGACCTCGACGACCAGGAGCGCAAGGACGCCTACGGCTCCGACATCACCTACGGNNACCAACAACGAATTCGGCTTCGACTACCTCCGCGACAACATGAAGTTCCGCATCGACGATTGCGTCCAGCGCCCGTTCAATTACGCCATCGTCGACGAAGTCGATTCCATCCTCATCGACGAGGCCCGCACCCCGCTCATCATTTCCGGCCCCAGCGAGGAATCCACCGACAAGTACTACAAGATCAACCGCATCATTCCCAAGCTGACGCGCGGCGAAGTCATCGAGGGCAAGGAGCCGGGCGAGAAGTACACCACCGGCGACTACACCATCGACGAGAAGCACAAGAGCGCGGCGCTTACCGAAGAGGGCGTGCTGAAGGTGGAAAAGCTGCTCGGCGTCGGCAATCTCTACGACCCCGCCAACATCGAGTACAACCACCACGTGCAGCAGGCCCTGCGCGCGCACGTGATCTACCAGCGCGACCGCGATTACCTGGTGAAGGACGGCGACGAAGGCCCCGAGGTGATCATCGTCGACGAGTTCACCGGCCGCATCATGCCCGGCCGCCGCTGGTCCGACGGCCTCCACCAGGCCGTGGAAGCCAAGGAAAACGTCAAGATCCAGCGCGAGAACCAGACCCTCGCCACCATCACCTTCCAGAATTACTTCCGCATGTACAAGAAGCTCTCCGGCATGACCGGCACGGCGGAAACCGAAGCGGCCGAATTCCAGAAAATCTACAACCTCGACGTCACCGTCATTCCCACCAACCGTCCTTTGATCCGCAAGGAGAATCAGGACATGGTCTACCGCACCGAGGTGGAGAAGTTCCGCAACGCCGCCAAGGAGATCATGGATCTCAACCAGCGCGGCCAGCCCGTCCTGGTCGGCACCATCTCGGTCGAGAAGTCGGAAAGGCTCTCCGCCATCCTCAAGCGCATGGGCGTCAAGCACGAGGTTTTGAACGCCAAGAATCACGAGCGCGAAGCATCCATCGTGGCCCAGGCCGGCCGCAAGAGCGCCGTCACCGTCTCCACCAACATGGCCGGCCGCGGCACCGACATTCTGCTTGGCGGAAACCCCGAGTTCATGACCAAGGACGCCTGTCTCAAAGACAAGGTGGCCGAACGCCTCTCCGAAAACGAGGCCCAGTACATCGCCGACGAACATTTCTACTTCTTCACCCACCACGACCAGTTCTACCGGGTGCGCCGCGACACATGGGACGAGATCTTCGCCAACGCCAAGGAGCATACCGACAAGGAACACGACGAAGTCACCGCTCTGGGCGGGCTCCACATCGTGGCCACCGAGCGCCACGAATCCCGGCGCATCGATAACCAGCTCCGCGGACGATCCGGCCGCCAGGGCGACCCCGGCAGCTCGCGTTTCTTCCTCTCGCTGCAGGACGACCTGCTGCGCATCTTCGGCGGCGAGCGCATGCAGAACCTCATGCTGCGCCTCGGCATGGAAGAAGACGTGCCCATCGAGAGCAGGATGATCACCAAGCGCATTCTGAAGGCGCAGGAAGCCGTCGAAATGCAGAATTTCGAGGCCCGCAAACACCTGCTGGAATACGACGACGTGATGAACAAGCAGCGCCAGGCCGTCTACGGCATGCGCCGCCAGTTGCTCGAAGGCATCGATCAAAAAGAGCGGGTCATGGATATGGTGCGGGGCATTGTCGATCAATCCGTCGACCGGCACTGCCCCAACCAAAAGCATCCCGACACCTGGGACATCGGCACCCTCCGCACCGACGTGCTCAGCCAGTTTGGCTACAAGGTGGAGAACGCCGAGGTTGCCGACCTCAGCCGCGAGGAGATGTCCGACCTCATCTACGAGCGCCTCCAGCACAAATATCGGGAGAAAGAGGAACTGGTCGGCTCCGACGTCATGCGCCAGACCGAACGCATCGTCATGCTGCAAGTCATCGACAACCAGTGGAAGGACCACCTGCTGTCGATGGACGAATTGAAGCAGGGCATCGGCAACCGCGCCTACGGCCAGAAAGACCCGCTGGTGGAATACAAGAAGGAGTCCTTCGAGCTGTTCACCGCCATGATGGACCGCATCGAGGACGAGTCCGTCCGCTACCTCTACTTCCTCCAGGTGAGCACCGGTTCCGGTCCGGTCCTGCCATTCCCCGAGGAAGAGGAAGAGCGGGAAGAGGCGCCGCGCCCGGACCCCAGCGAACAGCAACGCCAGGCCGCCAAGAACTCAATGGAGGACTTCACGCGCAACATCCAGCGCAAGAAGGAAAAGGAGCTGGCGGAATTGCAGTTCGTGGGCGGTGACGGTTCCACCGGCCCCAAAACAGTGGTGGCCGGCCAGAAGGTCGGCCGCAACGACCCCTGCCCCTGCGGCAGCGGNNGGCAGCGGCAAGAAATACAAGAAATGCCACGGTGCCTGACCAACCCATGACCAAATTCCTTCTCGCCCTCCTCCTTCCCGCGCTCGCCCAGGCCGCCATCTGGCCCGATGCCATCGGCGCCTGGCACCGTGCCGCCGTCTCCAAGCCCGTCCTTGCCGACGCTCCCCTTTGGGACGAGTTCGGCCTCAGGGAGTCCGAGACCGCCTCCTACGAGAACGGCTCCGCCAAATTCACCGCCACTGCCTGGCGTCTCCAGGATTCCACCGGCGCGCTGGCCGCTTACGACTGGCAGCGCCCCGGCAAGTCCGAACCCTCGAAACTGGCTGCCCTGGCCGCCGAAACCGCCGGCAGCCTCCTTCTGGTCCACGGCAACTACCTCCTGTCGTTCACCGGTTACAAGCCCACCACTCCCGAACTGGACCCCATCGTCGCGTCACTCCGCAACGTGGATACCACTGCCCTGCCCACGCTCCCTGGCTACCTTCCCTCGCGGGATTTGGTCCCCGGCAGCGAGCGTTATATCACCGGCCCCGCCAGCCTTCGGAAGTTTGATCCCGGCATCCCCCCCTCGGTGGCGGCCTTCCACCTCGGCGCCGAGGCGCAGTTGGGCGTTTTCCACAGCCCCAGAGGGGATCTGGTGCTGACCATCTTCAATTACCCCACCCACCAGATCGCCATGCAACAGGCTGCCAGTCTCGGGAAAATTCCAGGCGCCGACGTCAAACGCAGCGGTCCTCTGGTGGCCGTGATCCTCTCCCCGCCCGACCCCGACGCCGCCGAGGGCCTGCTCGCCCAGGTGCGTTATCGGGCCGATGTGACCCAAGACGAGTACGTTCCCACGCGCCGGGATAACATCGGAAATCTGGTGGTAACTGCCTTTGTTCTCACTGGCATACTGCTGTTGTTCTGTGTCGTGTCCGGTCTCGCGGTGGGTGGCTTCCGGGCTTTCTTTCGCCGCTTCCGGAAGGGGGAAGATCCCGAGGCCATGATCACCCTGCATCTCGAACGACGCTGACTCCGCTACATAACCCACAGCTTTTGTTTGCCTTAGAGCGAAATCCTCAGTCTGGAAACCCGGCTTTTCCACCGCTCCGCCGCACTGTCGAAAAATGCACATTCCCGCAAGTCAGCCCGTACGAGGAGGTTACGACCGAAAATTTTGCGTCGGATTTCTTCTTGACTTGCGAGCCGTTGGGAAATACGATCCAACTACAAGGTTTTGACGGTTGCGATTCCGTCGAAGCTGATTCTCCCATCGAACATCACCCTGGTAGAACAGGGGAAAGAATGCTCACCCTTCGGGGTGAGCATTTCTGTTTCACAGAAAACATTGGAGTTATCTTCCAAAATGGGCATGCTGCCAGCGTTCTGCCGGCCGCTTTTCCTGTCCCCCAGGCCCTCGAACCCCTTCCGGACGCCCTGGCGGGCCGCATTTCGCCCGGAATCGGCACTCTGGCAGCCACCGCCACCCGCAATAGCCTATGATGGGCAGTTGGCAGTGAATCACCATGACTGATCTGAAGTTGCAGATAATCCCTCTGGGCGGATGCGGCGAGTTTGGCATGAACATGACCGCCATCCGCTACGCCGATGACATCATCGTCATCGATTCCGGAATGATGTTCCCCGAGGCCGAGTTGCTGGGCGTCGACCTGGTTATGCCCGACCTGAGTTTTCTCAAGGAAAACCAGCAGTTCGTCCGCGCCCTCATCCTCACCCACGGCCATGAGGACCATATCGGCGCCGTCCCCTATTTCCTTTCCGATATCGGCGTCCCCGTCTACGGCACCGATTTCACCCTGGCCCTGGTCGAGCGCCGCCTGGAAGAGTACGACCTCGAAGAGGAGCCCCGCCTCATCCACATCAAGCCCAAACAGATCCTCGACATCGGCCCCTTCAAAATCGAGTTCATCCGCGTGACGCACTCCATCGTGAGCGCCGTGGCCCTGGCCATTACCACGCCTCTCGGAGTGGTCATTCACACCGGCGATTTCAAGGTGGACCCCACTCCCACCGATAACGAGCTGTTCGATCTCCACACCCTCGCCGACTACGGCAAGCGCGGGGTCCTGCTGCTGCTCTCCGATTCCACCAACGCCGACCGCCCCGGCTTCACCCAGAGTGAGCGCGCCGTGCGCCCGCGCATGGAGGAGATCTTCAACCGCGCCGAACGGCGGGTGGTGGTCTCCTGCTTCAGTTCCTCCATCCACCGCATCCAGCTCATCCTCGATCTGGCGCGGGAATTCGGCCGCCGCGTGGCGGTGATCGGCAGGAGCATGGTGTCGGTCACCGAGATCGCCCACTCGCTGGGCCTGCTGGATATTCCCGACGGCATCCTGCTGCGACCCCAGGATGCCATGGGCCTGCCGCCCGACAAAGTCGCCCTTCTCATCTCCGGCACCCAGGGTGAGCCCATGTCGGCGCTGGCGCGCGTGGCCGTCGATAACCATAAGCACATCTCCGTGGAACAGGGCGATACCGTGGTGCTCAGCGCCCGCATCATCCCAGGCAACGACAAGGCCATCTTCCGCATGATCGACCACCTGGCGCGCCGCGGCGCCGACGTCATGTACGGCAGCATGAACCCGCCGTTGCACGTCTCCGGCCATGCCAGTTCGGAAGAGCAGAAGCTGGTCCTCAACCTGGTGCGCCCGCGCTACTTCATGCCCATCCACGGCGAGTTTCGCCAGCTTACCAGCCACGCCCGTCTGGCCGAGCACCTGCGCCTCGCCGGCGGCCTCGAAGAGATCTTCATCATGGAATCGGGCGACGTTCTGGAAATCGACCATCGCGGCGCGCGCCAAGGCAACCGCGTCCCCGTGGGCCACGTTTGCATCGATTCCGGCTCGGTGGACGACGTGGTGGAGGAATTGGTCATTCGCGACCGCCGCCACCTTTCCGAAGATGGCATCGTGGTGCCCATCATCGCCATCAATCGCCAGACTGGCCGCATGGAAAGCCCGCCGGAGATCGTCAGTCGCGGGTTCGCCCTGGCCGGAGACGGCTCGGACTTCATGGAGAACGCGCGCCTGATCGTGACCAAAACGCTGGAGAGTTCCAACCGCGAAGAGAAGACCGATTGGGGCGTCATGAAGGAGAAGGTGCGCGCCGACCTGAAGCGTTACATCGTGAAGGAAACGTCCCGCCGCCCACTGATCATGCCGGTGATCCTGGAAGTGTAGGATGCTTCGCTGGCTGGTCGTCGGGGTCGGTGATATCGCTACCAAGCGCGTGCTCCCCGCGATCCTTGCCGAACCGCGCAGCCAGCTCGCCGGCATCGTCACCCGCACCCCCGCCAAGGCTGAGCGCTACCGCGTCCCCGCGTGGACCGATTTGGACGCCGCCCTGTCGCAAGCCGCGGCCGATGCCGTCTACATTTCGACGCCCGTTTTCCTACACGCCCCGCAGACCATCGCCGCCCTGCGCGCCGGCAAGCACGTGCTCTGCGAAAAACCCATGGCGCTCCACTACGCCGAAGCCCTCACCATGCAGCAGGCCGCCGTCGAGACCGGCCGCACGCTGGGCGTGGCCTACTACCGCCGTATGTACCCCAAGGTGGCGCGCGCAAAAGAACTGCTGGAAGCGGGCGCCATTGGCCGCCCGGTTTTCGCCGAAGCGACAGCCCACGACTGGTTCTACCCCGCCGATGGTTTCCGCGCCTGGCTGATCGACCCCGCCCGTGCCGGCGGAGGCGCGCTCTACGACGTCGCCTCTCACCGCATCGACCTGATGAACTACCTGTTCGGCCAACCCATGCGCGTGAGCGGCCACCTCTCCACGCTGATTCATCCCATCCAGGTGGACGACAACGCCACGGTAATGATCGAACATGCGACGGGCGTCCGCAGCCTGGTGGATGCGCGCCGGCATTCGCGCGTGCCCCGCGACGAATTCCGCATCCGCGGCACGGAAGGCGAGATTGATCTCACGCCACTCAACGGGCCTGAGCTGGTGCATGCAGGCGGCGCGGAGCAGATCCCCGCGCATGCCAATCTGCACTATCCGTGCGTAGAGAACTTCGTGAGTGCCGTGCTGGACAAGACCGATTTGCGCTCATCGGGTGCCACCGCCCTATTCACCGAGTGGGTGATCCAGCAAACCCGGTGAACCCGGTGGTGAACCCGGTGACAGACGGAACGTTCCCCGGTTTTTTCCTACGCCCCCATCGTCAGGTGCAGCAGCCAGAACGACGCGTACGCAATGATCGCCGCCGCCGGAATCGTCAGCACCCACGCCCAGACGATGGTTCTCGCGAGGCCCCACCGCACTGCCTTCATGCGCTGAATGCTGCCCACGCCCGCGATGGCGCCGGCAATCGCGTGGGTGGTGGAAACCGGGAGCCCCAGGTGGGTGGCGAACAGCACCGCTACCGCCGCGCCGGTCTCCGCGCAGAATCCGCTGCGGGGTTTGAGCCGCGTCAGCCTTCCGCCCACCGTGTGCACGATCCGCCACCCGCCGCTCAGCGTGCCCAGCGCGATGGCCGAATAGGCCAGCAGCAGCACCCAAGCAGGAATCTCGAACACGTGCAGATAGTGCGATGTGAACAACACCCCCGCGATCAGTCCCGCGGTTTTCTGCGCGTCGTTGGAGCCGTGCGAGAGGCTGAACGCCGCCGCCGACAGCAACTGGAACTTGCGGAAATACTTGTCCATCTTCGACGGGCTGTATCCTCGAAACAGCCAGTAGACCATCACCATCAGCAGGTACGCCGAGATCATCCCGATCATGGGCGCCACTACGATGAACATCAGCGTGAGCGGCCATTCGCCACCCCGGCCGACGTTCAGCGCGTCCAGGCAGTGCGAAAATCCCCGCACCATCCCCACCCGCGCGATGGCCGCGCCGGCGTACCCGCCGATCAGCGCGTGCGACGAGCTGGTGGGCAGCCCCAGCCACCACGTGATCAGGTCCCACGCGATGGCCCCCGCCAGGCCCGCCATGATGACGTAGGGTGTCACCAGGTTCAGGTCCACGAATCCCCGGCCTACCGTCTTGGCCACGGCCGTGCCGAAAATGAAGGCCGCAGCGAAATTGAAAAACGCCGCCCACACCACCGCTTGGAGCGGCGTCAGGACGCGCGTGGCCACAATCGTGGCTATCGAATTCGCCGCGTCGTGGAACCCATTGATGTAGTCGAACACCAGCGCGACCGCGATGATCAGAACGGCGAGCGTGAAGGTGGACATGACTAGCTGTTCTTGACCACCACGTTCTGCAGAACGTCGGCCACGTCTTCACAGCTATCGATGGTGTTCTCGAAGAACTCGTATACCTCTTTGAGCTTGATCAGCGTGATGGGGTCCTTCTCTTTGTTGAACAGGTCCGCCACCGCGCTCCGCCCGATGAGGTCGGCCTCGTTCTCCAGGCGGTTGATCTCGATGCAGTGCGCCATGATCGTCCCGTTCCGTTCCAGGGCTTCGAAGGCGCTCTTCAAAGCCCGGGCGCAACTGGCGACAATCTCCGCCAGCGTCACCGCCGTGGCGGGAATCGGGTCGATATGATACGACACCAGCCGGTGCACGGTGTCCTCAATCCCATCCAGCACGTTGTCGAGCGCCGATGAAATATTGTGGATGTCCTCGGGATCGATGGGCGTGATGAAGGTCTGGTTCAGGTGCGTGAAGATCTCGTGGATGATTTCGTCGCCCCGGTGCTCCAGGGAGAGGATTTCCGTGGCGCAGCCGGCCAAACGCGAATTCCCCGTGCGGACTCCGTCGAGAAGCAGCCTGGAGGCCTCCGAGATGATCTCCACTTGCTTCACAAAGAGGTGGTAGAACTTCTCCTCGCGTGGCAGTAGTCTCATAAGTTGGGCTTGGAACGAGAGAACCCCATAGTAATCGGTGTAGACGTTGCGGGTCAATCCGGGGCGCCCCTGGGGCCCGGTTACAGTTCCGTGACGATGGGGAACAATTCCCGCCGCGGCGCGCCCTCCAGGTGCAGCAGCCGTGGATCGAGCAGACGCCCGGTGTCCACGTTGCCCATGGCGGAAAGGATGTTTTCCTTGAGATGCGGATACTCGCGCTCGATCTGGGCCAACATGTCGCGCAGCGCGCGCCGCACCGTTCCGGTCTTTTGCGAGCACCCGCACGGCACCACCGGAACGCCCAACGCCGCGGCATAAGCGCGCGTGATGTCTTCCGTCACGAACACCAGCGGGCGGATGAGCCGGTATTCGCGGTCGCGCGAGCTGGTGACCGGCGGCAGCGCGCTCAGCCTGCCCGTGAACATCATGTTGCGCAGCAGCGCCTCGCAGAAATCGTCGGCCGTGTGACCGAACGCGATCACGTTGGCTTTCAACCCGTGGGCCACTTCGTACACCGCGCGCCGCCGGTAGCGGCTGCACAGATCGCAGCCGTGCTCCGGCTGGTCGTCGAGCAGGCGCAGGGAAGGAGCGTCGCGGTAGTAGGTCCACGCCACGCCGCGCTGTTTCAGGTACTCGCCCAGCGGTTCGATGGGCCGCAGAAACTTGCCCTGTTCCACGGTGAAGGCGCACACCGAGAAATCGATCGGCGCGCGCTTCTCGAGCAGCCGCAGCGCCTCCAGCAGGGTGGCCGAATCCTTTCCCCCGGAGAGCGCCACCGCCACCCGGTCGCCGTCGCGAATCATCTTGAAGCGGTGTATGGCTTCGCCGACCTTGCGCAGCAGTGTCTTTTCCAGTTCCACTGATTCGATTATAGTGGGTAGAGTGCGCGCCAATTTTGAAACCCGCTACCCGGCTGTCTTGCCTTCCGGCGCTGAGATGGCTGCGATTCGCCGCGGTCGGGCCGCCTTCGAGCGTGGAGAGTACTCTCCGCTAAGTGAAGTTCTCCATGAACTGGAACCTGTTCGTCCCGACGATCAGCCCGCAGGGCGAAAGAGAATAGCCCATGGCGCCAGCCATGGGAAAACAATTTGAGCGACCGAGCCCCGGCAGGGGCGGAAGAAGGGCTTCGACAACAGCGCCTCGCGATCACCGGACGGAGCTTTCTTACGCCCCTACCGGGGCTAGTAGGCTTGGGACTGCATCCCAGCGCTCACGCGCTGGGCTATTGGCTGGCGCCCCTACGGGGCTGAGAGCCTCCGGGCACAGTCGTTTGCACCGATGGCGATAACCTTCATGCCTTCCTCCGCCCGCATCGCCGCCTTCGACATCCTCCGCAAGGTGGAAACCGGCGGCTACGCCTCCGATCTGCTGCTCACCCACACCGCCGCTCTCGATTCCCGCGACGCCGGGCTCGCCGCCGCCATCGTCTTCGGCGTGCTGCGATATCGCGCGCAGCTCGACTACCTCATTGGGCACTACTCCGGGCGCGCGCAAAAGCTCGACCCCGAAGTGAGCATCGCGCTGCGCATGGGCATCTATCAGCTTCGTTATCTGGAGCGCATCCCGCCTCACGCCGCCGTGGCCGCCAGCGTCGATCTCGTCAAGCGCGCGCGCAAACGCTCCGCCGCGGGCTTCGTGAACGCCGTCCTGCGGAAAGTCAATCGCGAGCCCGTCCCCTGGCCCGGCCGCGACGTGGAACTCTCCTGTCCGGAGTGGATGCTGGCTCGCTGGGAGCGCCATTACGGGGCCGAGGCCGCCGCCGCTATCGCCCGCGCCGCACTCGAGGAGCCGGAAAAGTACATGCGCGGCGGCCGCATCCAGGATATCGGTTCCCAATCCATCGTCCCGCTGCTCGGCTTGGCCCCTGGCCAGCGGTTCCTCGATCTCTGCGCCGCGCCCGGCAACAAGACCGCGCAGGCGCTCGAATCTGGCGTCCGCGCCGTGGCCTGCGATCTCCATCTGCGCCGCCTCGCCCCCATGATGCGCCTTACCCCCAACCTGGTGGTCCTGGACGCCTCTCATCCGCTTCCCTTCGCGCACCGGTTCGACCGCATCCTGCTCGACGCGCCCTGCTCCGGCACCGGCACCCTCGGCCGCAACCCCGAAATCAAGTGGCGGCTCGTGCCCTCCCATCTCGACGATCTACATCGCCGCCAGGCCGCCCTGCTGGCCAACGCCCGCACGGCCCTGGCGCCGGGCGGTCTGCTGGTCTATTCCACCTGTTCGCTCGAACCGGAAGAGAATGAGGCCGTGGTCGCCGCGGTTCCAGGGGAACTCATCGTCGAGACCATGCGCCGCCTTCCCGGCCGCGATGCCGGGGATGGCTTCTATGCCGCTGTGATAAAATCAGAGCAGCCCGTAAATGATTGAAATCGTTCCGTCAATCCTGTCGGCGGACTTTGCCCGCCTGGCCGAGGAGATCGCCTGTGTCGAGCGCGCCGGCGCCACTATCCTCCACCTGGACGTCATGGACGGCCACTTCGTCCCCAATCTCACCATTGGGCCGCCGGTGGTCGAATCCATCCGCAAAGTCACGCGCCTGCACCTGGACGTCCACCTCATGATTGAGAACCCCGAGCGATATGTCGCCGCCTTCGTCGAGGCAGGCGCCAATTCCGTTTCGGTGCATTACGAAGCTTGCCGCAACCTGGATGGCACCCTGGGGCTGATCCGCGACGCCGGCGCCGTGGCTGGCATAGTGCTCAACCCCGCCACCCCGGTCGCGGTGCTCGAAGACGTTCTCGAGGTGGCGGACTACGTGCTCTTGATGAGCGTGAACCCCGGCTTCGGCGGGCAGAAGCTCATCCCCTACGTGCTCGATAAGGCGCGCAAGCTCGACAGGATGCGGCGTGAGAAGAAGTTAGCGCTGCCCATCGAAATCGATGGCGGCGTGAACCGGCAGAACCTTGCCGATGTGGTACGCTCCGGGTGTGAATGGATCGTCACAGGGTCGGCGATCTTTCACACTCCGGACCCCGAGGCTACCGTGCGTGAGATGCGCGAAATTGCCGCCGGCGCCACCGGGGTGAGAGTGTAGGGAATTGAACTATGGTTCGAAACGCCATTCGCTACGTCGCGTTGTTCGCCGCGCTGGGGGTTTTGCTGAGTTCGTGCGGCCTGAAACGTCACAAGTACGACAACCCGATCACCAAGGACACGCAGCAGCCCGACAAGGTCCTGTTCGACAAGGCCATCGCCGATGTCGAGCACAGCCGCTTCGAAGTCGCGCGGTTCACGCTGCAAACCCTCATCAATACCTACGACACCAGCGAGTACCTGGCCAAGGCCAAGCTCGCCATTGCCGATAGTTGGTTTCGCGAGGGCGGCGCCCACGGCCTCGCCCAGGCCGAAGCCGAGTACAAGGACTTCATCCTGTTCTACCCCGCCATGGAAGAAGCGGCCGAGGCCCAGGAGAAGGTCTGCGACATCCACTACAAGCAGATGGAGAAATCCGACCGCGACCCTATGCATGCCTTGCGCGCCGAGGACGAATGCCGCCAGTTGCTGGTGCAGTTCCCCAACAGCAAGTTCGCCCCCGAGGCGCAACAGAAACTGCGCGGCATCCAGGAAGTGCTGGCCGACTCCGAGTTCAGAACCGCCGCCTTCTATCACACCAAGGGCAGTTTCCCCGCGGCCGCCAACCGGTTCCAGGGCATGGCCGACCAGTTTCCGCTCTTCAGCCAGGCCGACGAAGCGCTGTGGCAGCTCGCCGATTCCTACCAGCATATGGGCGACCGTTTCGAGAACCAGCAGGTTGCCGCCTACACCAGGATCGTCAAGGACTATCCGCTGAGCGTGCACGCCGATGCCGCCCGGGCCAAGTTGAAAGAAATGAACCGGCCCGTGCCGGAGGCCGATCCCGTGGCTTACGCCCGCATGAAGTATGAGCTGGAGAACCACACCAAAACCAGCCTGATGGGCCACTTCTTTGGGGCTTTCCGCACCAACCCCAACATGAACATGGCGGCCAAGTCGGGAAGCCCGCAGATGACCGGTCTGCGGCCCACCATCCCGGCCAGCGTCCCCCCCGTTGCCGCGGGCACCCAGGGCGTGAGCTCCGAGGTCTCCGTCTCCACCGTGGCCGACAGTTCCGCCATCGACAGGAATCCCGACGCGCGCGCCGCACCCCCTGCGCCGGGCGGCGCCGCGAGCGATACGGGTGCCCCCGCCGCCACTGTTACCGCCACCCAGCCCGCGGCCGCTCCCCCGCCGCCGGTCCAGCAATCCACCGTCACGCGCACCGGAGTGGATATCAACACCGCGTCCCTGGCGGAATTGCAGAAGTTGCCTGGTGTCGGAAAGATCGGGGCGCAGAGGATTGCTGCCGGACGGCCCTTCTTGTCCATCCAGGATCTGATCCGGGCGGGTCTTCCGCAGAAAACCATCAATCAACTCAAGCCCGCGCCCACCGCCCCGGCGAAAAAATGAGCCGCATTCTGCTGGTGGACGACAGCCCGCACGCCCAGCGCATGGGTGAGCGCATCCTCAGCGATGAGGGTTACGAGGTAGTCACCGTCAGCAATGCCGATTCCGCGCTGATCCGCCTGGAAGACGCCGATCCCGACGTGGTGGTGGCCGATGCCGTGATGCCCGGCCGCACCGGCTATGATATCTGCCAGTATCTCAGGATGAGCCCGCGCCACCGCCACGTGCGGGTCATCCTCACGTCCGGCGCCCAGGAGCCGATCGACGAGGCGCGGGCGCAGCTTGTCCAGGCCGATGGCGCGCTCCGGAAACCGTTCGAGGCCAGCGCCTTGCTGGCGGCCGTCAAGCCGCTGGCGGAAGCCGCGCAAAAGGAGCGGCCCGGTGGTCCGGGCCCGGGCTCCCGGGCGGCGGGCGCCGATCGGGCGCCGCGGGCCGGTGAGTCCGTGCCGTTCGTCGCCGTGGTGGATGCGGAACAGGTGCGCGCGGCCGTAACCCTGGCGCTCGACGCCGCCATGGGCACCATGGTCGACGAAATCGCGCGCCGCGTGCTCGCGGCGCTTAACGCCAGCAAGCCCCCGGCGCAGCCCGCGCTTCCCCAGCCCGCGCTTCCTCCGCCCCCGCATACGCCGCGTGAGATGGTGCGTCGCGTGACCCCGCTGCGCGTCCGCACCGGCTCCATCCTCGGCTTAGACAGCGACAATCCGGAACCGGAGAACCCCGATTCCCAGCCCCCGGAGTAGGCTATGCCCGACAACACTTTCGACGTCGTCTCCAGAATCGAAATGCCCGAAGTCCTCAATGCCATCCAACAGGCGCTGAAGGAAATTCATCAGCGCTACGACCTCAAAGACTCGAAGTCCAACATCGAGCTCAACGAGAAGGACAACAAAGTCGTCTTGTCCAGCCAGGACGAATTCAAGCTCAAAGCCGTGGTGGACCTCCTCGAATCCAAGCTGGTCCGGCGCAAGGTGCCGCTCAAGGGATTGACCTACGGAGAGATCATTCCCGCCGCCGGCTCCTCCGTGCGTCAGGAGATCTCGTTGCAGCAGGGCATCCCCATCGAAAAGGCGCGCGAGATCGTGAAGAAGATCAAGGACAGCAAGCTCCGGGTGCAGGCCTCCATCCAGGGCGATTTCGTGCGCGTCGCCAGCCGCGACCGCGACACCCTCCAGCAGGTCATCAAGCTGCTCCGCGAGACCGATTTCGGCATCGATACGCAGTTCACCAACTACCGCACTAACTAGAAAAAGGGGTCAGACGCATTTAAATAAATGCGTCTGACCCCTTTTCCCCTTTTCCGCGCCAAGTGCTAAACTCGCCATGGAGGTCCGCACCAGCCCGTCGCCACCTGCGATCGGGTCGCGACGCCAGATTTGACTGTACCCTCGACTCCACTTCAAACCAAGGTCTCGGGCGCCTTAAAGGGCGTGGTAATCCTGCTGGTCCTCTCCGTCTCCATCAACTACATCGATCGCGGAAATCTCTCGATTGCGGCGCCGCTGATCAAAGACGAATTGGGAATCTCGGCTTCGCAACTGGGAATCCTGCTTTCCGCTTTCTTTTGGACATACGCCGCGTTCCAGATCCCCTGCGGCTGGCTGGTGGATCGCTTTGAAGTGAACTGGGTTCTCGCGGTGGGGTTTTTTCTCTGGTCGGTGGCGACGGCCGCTACCGGCTTGATCCACGGTTTCGCGATGCTGCTGGCCCTGCGGTTGCTGCTCGGGATCGGGGAGTCGGTGGCTTACCCGTGTTATTCGAAGATCCTGGCCGCGCATTTCCTCGAGCATCAGCGCGGATTGCCGAATGCATTGATCGACGCCGGCACAAAAGTCGGACCGGCGCTGGGTACGCTGGTGGGCGGCATCTTCATGGCGCGCTTCGGCTGGCGGCCGTTCTTCATCGCCCTGGGACTGGGCAGCCTGTTTTGGCTGCCGGGCTGGGTGAAATGGATGCCGCGCGGGCCAGGCCTCGCCGCCGGCCACCCCGGCGGAATTCCGAGTATTCCGGATATCCTGCACCAGCGGTCGGCATGGGCTACCTTCTTTGGGTTGTTCTGCTCGAACTATTTCTGGTATTTCCTGCTCACCTGGCTGCCCTTTTATCTCGTTCGGGAGCGGCACTTTTCGATGAACCTGATGGCCACCGTTGGCTCGTTCGCATACTTTGTGACCGCCACCGCGACGACTATCACCGGATGGCTGTCCGATCGCTTCATCGCCGCCGGCGCCACACCCACGCGCGTCCGCAAGACCTGCACCGGAGCGGGCTTGGGGGGGGCCACGATTATCGTGGCGGTCGCATGGGTTTCCAATCCCGTGGCATCCATGGTCTTCCTGATGCTCGGCTGCATGTCGTATGGCGTATACGCATCCAGCCATTGGGCCATCACCCAGACCATCGCCGGGCCCCGCGCCGCGGGCAGATGGTCTGGTCTGCAGAACTTCGTGGGGAACCTGGCCGGCGTGTCTGCGCCCGCCGTCACCGGATTCGTGGTGGACAAAACCGGCCAGTTCTTTTGGGCTTTCGCGGTGTCCGCTGGCGTCGCGCTGATTGGCTCTACCATATACCTGTTCCTGCTTGGCCCGGTCGAGCCGGTGGTCTGGCCCGCCCGGAGTGTAGGGGCCGGGCGTGCCCGGCCCGTTTGACAGGGGCTGGATTCCCACCCCCCGTTTGTGCCATGCTGAACGGTTCGTATGGACATTATCACCGGCAACGTCGGATGGATCGAAGTGATCTGCGGGCCCATGTTCTCGGGCAAGAGCGAAGAGCTGATCAGACGCCTGCGCAGGGCCATGATCGCGCGCAAACGGGTCGAGGTGTTCAAGCCGTCGATCGACACCCGCTATTCGGATGACGAGATCGTCTCCCACGGCGACCTCCGCATGCACTCCCAGGTGGTCGCGAACGCCGGCGAGATCACCGAGCGCATCGACTGGCGCTCCGAAGTGGTGGGAATCGACGAAGCCAATTTCATGGGGCCGCAACTGGTGGACGTGGCGCAGCGCCTGGCCGATAGCGGCAAGCAGGTGATCGTCGCCGGCCTCGACACCGACTACCTGGGCCGGCCCTTCCCGCCCATCCCCGACCTGCTGGCGCTTTCCGAATCGATCACCAAGACGCTCGCCATTTGCGTGCGCTGCGGCAACCCCGCCAAGCACACCCAGCGGCTGCGCGGTTCCGACGAGCTGATTGTGGTGGGCGCCTCCGACATGTACGAGGCCCGCTGCCGCCGCTGCTTCGAGCCCGGCATCCCCAAGCAGACCGAGATGGATTTCGTGAAGGCCAAAGTGCGCAGCGCGGAATCCGGTCCCAAGGGCGCGGCCTAGCGCCTCACCGCGCCCAGGTCCTCGACCCTTCGCAACGCTGGGAACACCCGCGCCCAGAGGGCCACTACCAAGATCGTTCCCACCCCGCCGAGCACCACCGCCGGCACCGCGCCGAACCATTGCGCGGTGATCCCCGATTCAAACTGGCCCACCTCGTTCGAGGCCCCCACGAACACCATGTTGACGGCGCTCACCCGGCCGCGCATTTCGTCCGGCGTGGCGAGCTGAATCATGGTCTGGCGCACGATGACGCTTACCATGTCGCACGCCCCGGCCAGGGCCAGCGCCGCCAGCGAGAGCGCCAGGTTGTGCGAAAGTCCGAACACCACGGTGAAGAGCCCGAAGCCGAACACGCACCACAGCATGGTGACTCCCGCGCGCCGCGTCAAGGGCCTGTGGGCCACCACGATGGCCATGGCCACCGCGCCCACGCCCGGCGCGCTGCGCAGAATCCCCAGCCCCGCCGCGCCCACTTTCAGAATTTCCCGCGCGTACACCGGCAACAGCGCCACCGCGCCGCCCAGCAGCACGGCGAAGAGGTCCAGTGAGATCGCGCCCAGGATCAGTTGGTGGCGCCAGATGTACCGGAACCCTTCCAGCACCATGCCCAAAGACGCTGCCCGCGGGCGTTCCACGGCCCTCACCCGGATGGCCGACACCAGCCCCAATCCCGCCAGATACGCGATGGCGGCGGACGCGTAGACCGGAATCGGGCTCCCACTCAACCCGTACAGCACGCCGCCCGCCATCGGCCCGGCGATGGTGGCCGCCTGGAAAATGGAAGNNATAAATCGGATAGACCGAAGCCAAGCCGTGCAGGGTGAGCGCCAGCAGCAGCATCGAGCACAGGGAAAACGCGCCCAGACAAGTCTGCAGGATGCGCAGCCGCGGCACGCGGTCCGCCGTATGCCCGGCTGCCAGAAACAGGAAGATGCCCGGCAGAAACTGCGCCAGCCCCACCAGCCCCAGATCCAGCGGCCGATGCGTCAACCCGTACACCTGCCA
>PLMF01000381.1 GCA_003142355.1 Bryobacterales bacterium | reverse complement strand
TCTCCTGTTCTTTCCTCCGCGAAGTCTCCGCGTCTCCGCGCCTCCGCGTCGAAGAAGACTTTCCTGTTTGGTTCCGGGAGCGGGTTCAGAATCGTTTCAACCCGCGCAGCAGCGACGCCGTGGTGCCGCCGGAATGCAGCGCCACCGAGTGAACCGGTTTCCAATTCTCGTCCATGGTCCCGATGTAGACGGCGGCCTGGCGCGCGCTGCCCATCAGGATGACGGTGTACTTGCGGTCCGGGTAGCCGAGCGCGCGGTATTGAATCTCGCCCGATTCGCTCTGCCAGCGGTCGGTGGTGGGCTTGCCTAGCTTCTGCGCCACCGCGAAGTAGTCGTCGCGGCTGGTCAAGGCGAGGTACTGCTGGTCCTTGGTGGTGAAGACCACGCTCTGCCGTACCTCGCCCACCTGGGTCAGGCGGAGGGCCGCCAGGCAGAGGAGAACGGCCACCGGCAGCGCGGCGCCGATCAGCTTGAAGATACGGCGGTCGTTGGATTCCAGCCGGATGCCCACCACGGGCGCGGACCCGCCGCGCTGCGGAACGGCCCCGGATGCCAAGGCGGAGCCGCCCACCGCAACCGGCATCTCTATCACGCGCCGCTGGTACGGCCACACCGTGCCGCCCTTGTATTCCAGCTCCCGGTTCAAGCCGACAATCAGAACCGGATCGTCGATGCGCGAGACTTCACCGACCAGCCGCCGCGAGATCCAGACCTCCGCACCGCTCTTGCAATTGACCACCAGGATCTCCGACCATGTGGCCTTCCGGAACAGCCACTCGTTGTGCTCGATGTTGACAATCGGCGGGTAGAACGAGAATGGCCGGGTGGTCAGATGGTCGAGCGAAGGCGGAATGGGCGGGGAGGCCATGACCTGCTGAATAGTAGTGTACCTACTTGCGCCCCACCAGGCGCAGCCGCACACTGAATGCGCGGGCCTGTCCTCCTCCGTACCTCAGGAATTGGGGCGTCCCCTGAACATTGTTGACCACGTTGGCGTTCAGGGTGGCAGTCAGATTGTTGTAGCCAAAACGCCAGGCCCACAAATAATGCAAGGCGCGAAACTTGCGCTCGAGGTGCAGGTTGAGGTCGAAGTAATCGGGAAAACGCCGGGAGTTCGGCGGACCCACCATGAAGCCATCCTCGTCCACTACTCCGAACGGAAAACCGGTGCGGTATTCCACCAGGTACGCCGCCGTGGTGTTGCGCACCAGGAATTCAAGCTTCCCCGGAAAGAAGCGCTTGGGCAGCGGGGCTACACCCCACATGTGAAAGCGATTGGGCGTGTCCCAGGGGAACGGCCCCGGCGCCTGCGGGCCAAACGTGGGATTCTCGAGGCTGTAATCCACCACCGCGTTGGTGCGCGAGGCGGATCGCGTGTACCCGGCGAACCACTCGAACTGGCCCGCGAACGTGCGCCTCAGGCTGAAATCGACGGCATCGTACCGGTCGCGGCGGGTGTTCCGCAACTGGTAGGTGGCGCCGTGGAAGAGGGCCGGGTCAAGCTCCGCGGCGGGCGTCACGAAGACGAACCCGCGGCTCCCCGTGCGCCGCGTATATCCGGCCTTGGCATAGAACTCGCGCGGCAGCTTGCGCTCCACGGTCAGGCTGGCGGTGCGGTAATAGGGCACTTCGAGGGCCTGCTCGTTCACCTGGAAGGCGGTCTGGACGGGGCCGTTTACAATCCCTCCCGGCAGGAAGAACGTCGATAGGCTCACTTGGTCCTGCTGGCGCGTGATGGCGCCCATGCTGATGGCGTCGTAGTAGACGCCCCAGCCGGCGGAGAACTTGGTATCCGGCAGGCTGCGCGGCGCCCACGACACCGAAAAGCGCGGCGCCAGTTCGAGATCGCGCACGATCTCGTTCCATTCCGCGCGCAGGCCCGCTTCCAGTACCAGTCCTTCACGCGGCGTCCAGTGGTCCTGAATGTACTGCGCAGCCTCGAAATTCTTGCGCGCCTGAAAGGGACTGCCCTGGAAGGAAACGTAGCGGGCCACGGAACCGTCGTCGCGCAGGACTTCGTAGTCGTGGCGCGCCACATCCTGGTGAAACGCCTCCCGCTCGAAGTCGATCCCGAACTTCAANNACGAAATAGTTTCCCAGGTCCCCGAAGGGCGTGATTTCGAATAACTGGCTGCCTTGCGGCAAGTCGCGCAGCAGCGTGCGGGTGTCGGCGAAGCCCAGATCGAGCAGGGCCCCGCGGCCGAAGTAATGCTGGTCGCGGATGGTGCTCATGAAGAGCGTCTGGCGATGATTGGTGGTGGTCTCGAGGGGATTCAAAATGCCGAGGCCCGAGCGCGCGGTGTCGGAGAGGTTAAATAGGAAGCTGCCGGTGAGGGTATTGGCATGCGTCAGGTTGACCTGGAAGCGCGAAAGGTCGCTGGCCGTAAGCCCGGTGGTCCGGTTCTGCCCGTTCGGCAGCCCCTGGATTGTGTCCACGCTGTAGAAGGCGTCGAACCCGTTGTGAAACCACGCGCGCCCCTTGGCCAGCGGCCCGGAGAACTCCAGCCGCGGCGTCCATTTATTCACATGAACGCCGCCCTCGGAGGAAAGTCCGGGGAAGAAATTCGTGACGCCGAAACGCCAGCGGTCGTCACCCATCTTGGTTGTGAGGTTGAGGATGCCGGCGGAGCCTCTGCCATTGTCGGCCGAAAAGCGGCTGTTCTCCACGTCCATGGATTGGATGGTTTCGATGTTGACGCGCGCCTCCAGGCGGCCGGTCACGGGATCGGAAATGTTGAAACCGTCGAGCGTGTAGTTGGTCTGGTTGGTGTCGCCTCCGTTGAAGTGGGAACGGCCGGCGTTGTCCTGCACCACCCCGTCCATCATCGGCAGCGCGTTGCGATAGTCCTGCGGCGCGGGGTACGGGATGGCCTGGATTTCGGCGTTGGCGAGTTCTTTGTGATCGGAAGGCTGCTGCAAATCGATGGCCGGAGGCGAATAGGTGACATCGATGCGTTCCGAGAATTCCTGCACGTGGTTGAGCGCAATGGTGAGCTGAGTGGAGGCGGCGTCAAACCGCTGCCCGCGTCCCTGGTAGAGGTAGAAGCCCAAGCGCTCGGCGCGAATGGCGTATTCCCCGGCGGCGGGCAGGCTCAAGCGGAAGTTGCCGGCCAGGTCGGAAGAGGCCGCCACGGGGGCGCCTCCCGCGGCCGCGCGCAACTCCACGCGCGCTCCGCCGATGCCGGCCCCGTTTTCATCCACCACCCGTCCCGAGATGGAGACCTGCGCCTGAAGGCCGGCGCACGCAAGCAGAATACCCAGAACGGGTCGCGCACTGTGGGGACACCTGGCCATCGCGGGTTCGTACGCCTGCGGTACGCCTGCTTATTGTTCAGGATACACCCTGCGCATCCCCCCATAAAAAAGGGGAGCCAGAAGGCTCCCCCTGTGCCGCGAATCGACTGAGACGACGGTTAGAAAGCGAACTTTACCACCATCTGGACGAGCCGGCCCGACACCGCCGAGCCCATGAACGAACCGTAGGCGCTCGAAGGAGCCGAAACCGAGTCGAGGATCTGACCGAAGGTGCCGGTAGCGACGTTGTTTCCGGGCAGGTCGAAATTCGGGTGGTTGAGTATGTTGAAGAAGTACGCCCCCACCGTCAGCTTGAGCCGCTCCCGGTAGGTGAACGACTTGTTGACGTTGAAGTCCGTGTCGAAGTAGCCCGGACCGCGGAAGCTGTTGCGGGGGATATTGCCCCAATTCTGCTGATTGGCCTTGGCGGCGAACATGGACGTGGAGTAGCAGGAACCGTTGGGCGTGGTGCAACTCGGGTAGCCAGTGCCCAGATAGTCGGCCAATACAACCGCAGTGCTGAGCCCGGACGTATTGCCCACCTGGCTGCGCACACCGCTGTTGACGATGGCGAACGGATAGCCCGAGTGGAACAGGATGGTTCCGGCCAGGGTCCAACCGCCCACCACGGAGTTCAGCATCTTGTTTCCGAAGCGGCTCGGGACCGTGTACATATAATTGGCATTCACGGTGTGGCGCGTGTCGTAATCGGCGTTGCTGTAGTTGACCCCGTTCAGACCGAGGGGATTGAGCTGATTCCGAACGCTCACGGCGGTGAGAGCGTTGAAAGGTTCCAGGCAGGAGTTCGAGCAGGTATCGAGCGCGTGGCCCCAGTCGAAATTGAACTGGCCGGAGAACTGATGGCCAAGGTGCCACTTCACCGAGGCGACCAGGCCATCGTAGTACGAGTATCCGATATTGTTCAGCTCGCGAACTTGGCCGAACCGGGGGTCCGGCGCGGTGGTAGGCACTCCCTGGAAGCCCTTGGCGTCATATGCGTTCACGAGAGGATTCTGGTTGATTTCATCGACCCCGTGATTGCCCACGTAGTTGAGGGACCCCATCAGGTACTTGCCGAGGGTTTGCTGCACTTCCAGGTTCCATTCATAATACTTGGGATTGTCGAGCTGGTTTTCGACCGTGCTGAAAATTGGGGCCGCAAAGCCCAGCGGAACACTGGCCTGTAACTGCGCCAGGGTTGCGCCGCTGGCGAAACCGCTGTGGAAGGCAGCGGCCGAGTTCGCCACGGTGGCGAAGACGCTGTTCGGATTGTTCAGGGCAACCAGGCCGCTGGATGTGCTGAATGTCGCCACCCCCGGACTGTTGGTGATGAAGCGG
>PLMF01000059.1 GCA_003142355.1 Bryobacterales bacterium | reverse complement strand
TATTCCAGCATGGTGGCGGCCACGCGCTGGTCGTGCACGGCGGCCAGAAAGCGGGTGCGGCTTTCCAGCAGTGCCGTTTCGTTGCGCAGCAGCTCCGTCACGTTGGTCATGCCGGCCTCATAGCGGTTCTGTACGATGCGCAGGCTCTCTTCCGCCTCCACCACGGCGGCCTTGGCGACGCCGATACGCTCGACGGCGGCCTCGAGGCCCGCGGACGATCGGCGCACCTGGAGCCGGACGGCGGATTCGGTGCGTTGCGCATCGGATTTCGCGCGCCGCAACAGGGCGCTGTTCCCGGCGATGCGCGCCTGGTCGGCGAAACCGTTGAACAGATTCCATCGAAGGGAAACGGAGGCCATCCAATTAGCGCCGCCGCGGGTGACGAACCGCTGGCGGTCCGCTTCAGAACCGGCCCGGAAACTCACCTGGGGCAACAGCGAGCCGCGCGCCGCGTCAACTTGTGTCTGCGCCAAATCCTTGGCCAACCGCATCTCGCGCGTTTCGGGACGGTCCGTGGAAGCCGCGCGCTCCAGGCCGGCGAGAGCCGAACCGGCCGACGCCAGCGGCGCCAGCACCGTGGTCAATGTATGGGGCGTATCGAGCGGCAAGCCGAGGACATCGTTGAGCGCAGCCTTGGCGACATCCAGATCGGCCGCGCGTGTGATCCGCTGCTCCTGGACGCCCGCCAGGTGCACGCGGATGGAAAGCACATCCACATCGGTGGACATGCCCGCCGCCCGCACCGACTCGGCGCGTTTCAGATCGGCTTCCGCCGAGAGCACCGCCTGCTCCGCTGTCTTGAGACTCTCCGCGGCCAGCACCACTCCGTAATAGGCGCGCCACTCCGGAAATGACTTCCATCTCGACGCGCCGCTGCTCCTCCGCCGTCAACTGACTCGCCAGTTGGGCGGACTTGACCGCGTTGCGGGTTTGGCCCGCATCGTACAATACCTGGTCGACCGTGACTTGCGACTGGAAGTTGTTGAGAAAGTCGGGACGATTGAGCGGGCCTATGTTGAAGTTCTCCGGACCAAACTGGTGCTGGGTCAGCAAGGAGCTGAACACGAACACGGGGTTGTCGCTGCGCGCGAAGGACTCGGAGTAGTTGACCTTGGGCAGCCGCCCGCTGCGCGCCTCTGTAATACGCGACTGGGAGGCCTGCGCTCCCGCAGCGGTGGCTGCAATTGCCTTGTTTTCGCGGATAGCGAGGCGTGCTGCATCGCGCAACGAGAGCGGGTCCTGAGCCCATAGGTACCCGGAAAACAAAAGGAAGAGTGTCTTTCGCATAGGATTGGGACCGGAATTGCGGTCTCAAAACTTAGATGCAGAAAGACACTTCAGGTGACACCGCCGGCGCTACCCCCGTCCTTTAAGAGGCCACCCGCTCGGATCTGCGGTGTAATTTGAACACTGCAGTACCGGCTAAGAGTCCGGCAAGCAAGAGCAATCCCCACTGGGACAGCGTGGGTGCTGGTGTTGTCGGCGGCGCCTCGGTGACGTTGAAAACCACATCCCCGCCGCCACCGGTGTAGAACCCGTTCGGGGTACCGGTGAAGACGGCATCCGTGCCATTCCATGACACGCTCGTGAAACTGCCAGCCGTGAGATTACCCGAACCGTAAGTCACGCCCGTGATGTGGCCACCGCCGGGAAGCACGAAGTTGCCCAGATCGATGGAAAACGAACCGGTCGCGGAGTATGTACCACCGGAAAAGTGAAACGTGATGGTCGCCGTGGTCGCAGTAGTATCGGCAAACGTATACGAACCGTACAGGCCAGAATTGATGCAGTTGTCGGCGTTCGGACCAACGCAGAAAGTCCCCCCGGCCGGATCGGTGTACGTTCCGGCGGCGGACGACGTAATCGTGGTGGTGCCAGTCTGCGATGTACTGAAATGATAGGTGCTACCCTGTACCGAATTCGCCATCGAAGTCGGAGCGAGAACGACGGCCAGAGCCGCCGCGAGATGTAAAGCGCGAATGTTCACAGTGGTTGTGCTCCTCCGAGCTTGAGCCGAGATTTCCATTTTGTTCTCGTCGCCCCAGGAAGTATTAGCCGGCATTTCCATTTTGCCTTGCCGGCTGAGAGATAGTATACATCGGAACCACCTTTCCGGGCCGGAGTCTTTTGGAATTCTTTTGGAATTCTTCCGGGATTTCCATTTTGGACATCCAGATTTCATTCAGTATAGGCCAAAGCGCCATCCTTTGGTCCTGCGAGCCGCATTCTTCTTCCCGGAGCCGTTTCCGACCCTGCAAGACGGGGATCTCGCGCCGCTCGCAAAATCCAAAATCGCGAACTCCCGTCTTTTCAATACCTTCCACAAACACCCCTCCGTCCCTCACGTCCTGCTCTGCCCGATTTCGCTATGTCATCGCCCTCCTGCTACCCGGTCGGCGCCGCCAGTGCCGCGATCCGCCGCACCATGCTCCCAAACAACCGCCGCATCAGGTGGCTCTCGGCCAACAGCAGCCAGTAGTAGCGGGCATGCTTGACCAGCCTGCCGCCGGTCTTCACCAACCGTTGTTGCAAGCTGGTCAGCGACCAGTTCTCGATCTTCTTCGGCAGCACCAACCGCCGCCACAGGTTCCCCAGGTCATAGGCCCTCACGCTCAACCATAGCCGTACTTCGTTCGAGCGGAATCGATGGCAACTCAGCCGGGTCATCTTCACCGCTTGCTTGCCTTCCTGGATCCATTGCTCTGCGGTGCCGCGCTTGTTGTAGAACCGCACCACCGCCCGGCTGTCGGTCTCCAGGTTGGTCACGATGAACCCGATGCGAGGAAAGAGCTTCCTGGGTGGAACTCCACCTTGGCCACCACCCGCCGGGCCTTGGTCCAACTTTCTGCCTGGTAGAGGAACCCCTTGTACCAGACCACCGGCTTGCGGCCCGGTCTTCCCACGGGCCGCGTTAGTAACTCCGCGATGTCCCGCTCCAAACTGTCGTTGCAACAGGCTGTTGCCATCACGGCGCCAGGCCGGGCATATTACATCAGCCTCCGGATCCTGCCGCCACGCTGTCCACCGCGCGGCGAAGCTTCTCGTTTACCTGCCGTGCCATGCCTTCCATGGCGGGATTCCCCACCACGGATAGCATCTTCACGGCATTCACCGCGCCCACGCGGACCGCTCTGCCCTGTTCATATACCACGACGTTGCAAGGCAACAGCAATCCGAGGTTGATTTCGTGCTGGAGAGCCTGGTGGGCGATCGGCGGGTTGCAGGCGCCGAGAATCACATACCGCGGGAAGTCGACCCCCAGCTTTTCTTTGAGCTTGGCCTGTATATCGATCTGACAAAGAACTCCGAAGCCCTCGGCTTTGAGCGCAGCCTCGGTCTTGGCGATGGCTTCCTCGAAGGGAAGCGTCACATCGCGCACATAGCCATACTGGATGGTGCTGGCAGCTTGCATGATGATTTCACCCGATTCCAGGATAATGCCGGCGGTTCAACGTTCCCGGTTTTCCGGGGCCGCCGCCGGTTCTATCGTGGTCTTTTCACGCCGCGCCGCGGCGTCGCAGGAGTTGGCCATTCAAGTGGGCACTCCAAGCCGGGGCAGAACCCACTTCATCACCACGAAATATCCGAGCAGGAAGATCGCGTAGGGCAGCCACTCGCTCATGAGGAGTCTCTACTCTTAAGGATGCATTTGCGGGAAAGAGGTTACGCGGGCGGCCGCAATTGTGGGGCGGACGCCCGCGATCGGGTCGAGTGACGAGGAT
>PLMF01000228.1 GCA_003142355.1 Bryobacterales bacterium | reverse complement strand
ACTACTACAGCGTGCCGTACGCGTTGGTGCACCAGAAGGTCGATGTACACCTGACGGGGGAGACCCTGGAAGTCCTACACCGCGGAGTGCGGGTAGCTTCGCATGTCCGCTCCTACGAGCGGGGCAAAGCGACGACGCTGACCGATCACATGCCCAAGGCGCACCAGAAGTATGTGGGGCGGACGCCATCGCGGCTGATGGAAGACGCCCAGCAGATCGGACCCTGCACCCGTCAACTGGTGGCAGAAATCCTGGCGACCAAGCGCCATCCGGAGATGGGATATCGGTCGTGCCTGGGGATTCTGCGGCTGGCGAAAACCTATCCGGCGGAGCGCATGGAAGCGGCGGCCCGGCGCTGCTTGCGGGCGCGCGCCTACAACTGCCAGAGCATGGACTCGATCCTCAAAAACCAACTCGACCGGCTCCCGCTGCCTGGCGACCCGCCCGCCCGGGTTGCCGTGGACCACGACAACATCCGCGGCGCCGATTACTTCGATTCCCCGCCGGAGGCCGACCCTCCGGTGATTCAGTAGGTCCACAAGGAGAACCATGCTCAACCAACAAACCATCGAGAAGTTGTACACCATGCGCATGCGCGGCATGGCCGACGCTTTCACCCAGCAACAGGAAGATCCCCAAACCACGCAGCTCAGCTTTGAAGAGCGCTTCGCGCTGCTGGTGGACCGCCAGTGGAACTGGCGGCAGGGCCGGGCGTTGGAGAGGCGCCTCAAAGAGGGTCGTCTGCAAGGTCCAGCGTGCATCGAAGACATCGATTTCCGCGCGACGCGGGGCCTGGACAAGCAGGTGGTCCGAGCGCTAATCCACGACTCAGACTGGATCCGGCGCCACCAACACATTTTCCTGGTGGGTCCGACCGGAATAGGAAAAACGTTCCTGGCGCGGGCCTTCGGCCAGAAGGCGTGCCGCGATGGCTTCACGGCCTACTTCGCCTCGGCCGCACAGTTGTTCCGGGAACTCGAGCTGGCGCGGGCCGACGGCAGCTATGCCAAGAAACTGCGAGCCCTGGGGCAGTTCGATGCGCTGATCGTCGACGACTGGGCGATGGCGCCGCTAACCGACGCCGAGCGCCGGGCGTTTCTGGAAATCTGCGACGAGCGATACCTGACCAGGTCAACGCTGCTGACGAGCCAGTTGCCGGTGGCCAAGTGGCATGCGCAGATCGGCGATCCAACGGTGGCCGACAGTATCTTGGACCGGCTGGTGCATGCCGCGCACCGGATCGAATTACAGGGAGAGTCGATGCGGAAGAAGCGAGGTGGCCGCGGTGCCAAAGAGGGCGAGTAGGAGGCGGTTTGCGGAATGTTTTTGGGCGCTAACNNGAGATCGGAATGACTGATCGACATCATCGGAATCCCCAGCGTAATCCGCGATCCGGCGTACTGGCGGAGAAGCATCCTCGCGTTTTCGAGGTTCCGCCCGCCTTGGATATAGGCAGCCGCGCGCGCGAACATCAGCTTGGGCGAATCCGGTTCGATTTGAGCGGCCCTGCCAAAGAGTTCATCGCTTTCCTCGTAGTGGCCCTGCTGGGCCAGAAATACCGCCAGGTCGATCACACGGCCGATATCGCCCGGCGCGAGTTGCATAGCCTTGCGGAACTCTCGCTCAGCCACCCGAACGTCCTTGCGTTTCTGGGCAAGCCGGGCAAGCGCGTAGTGAGATTCGGCCTCGCTCAGGCGGCCGATTCGGGCGGCCACGCCTTCCGCCTTATCGACCCCTCCTCCAACAATGCCGGGAGCCTGGAGGTAGTACTCGAAGAGATCGCCCAGCGCTTCCAGATTCGCCGGATCGAGAGCCACGGCCTTCTCGAATGAATCGCGCGTCTTGTTGGCGTACGGAAGAGCCGTAAGAAAACTGGACTCTTCAGCACGCCGGCCATATGCTCTGCCCAGCCAATCGTAGTAACGGGAATTCCGGGGATCTTCTGCCACGGCCTTTTCCAACCAGCCGGTGGAGTTCTTGTACTGGCCATCCATGTAATAGGCCTTGCCGATCAGCGCGTAGACTGCCGCGTTCTTTGGAAAGACAGACAGCAGAGTGTTGAGGGTTGCTTTGTAATCGGTGCGCTGGTACGCTTCTTCCGCTTGTTCCAGATCCGTGCTCGCCGCACGCGCAACCGCGGCGATGGAAAACGCTACCACCAGGCCTGGCATTCTAATCCTCGATAGTCCATTTCGCCCCATACCGTTCACAGAACACGAGACGGGCCACTCGGCAACCGTCGTATTCCATTGAAAGCGGAGACGTTGCGATGCCGTGGCGCCAATCTGGCCGCCAGTTGCCGCCAACATGCCGGTAAATTACCAGCAGGTTGGCAGACCGGACCCCAAACAGGTTGCCGGCCAGCGTGTAACTGCCATCGCTCCAACCAAATCGAGACGCCCAGTTCTGGCCGGCCAAGTGCCCTAAAGGTATTGCGAAGTTCGCACACAGGAGGCAAGCGATGAAGGCCGCAAAAATAGCATTTGAACTCGCACTGCTGGCAGCGGGCATTCCGGCACTATTGAGCGCAATTGAATTGCAGCCCGACACCTTAAAGGCGTGGGACGACTACATTCGGAACGCCGACTCACGCATGCATTCGCGGCTGGATGGCGAGCTTCCGTTTTCATGGACGGATGAAGCGCCTGGCCGGAGACTGCGTATCCGGCGTGGTGAGATCCTGTTTGCCCCGGTTACCGGGCGTGGAACCCAGAGCGTGGCTGGCGGGCTGATCCACGACTGGATTGGGGCGACTTTCATCCCCAACGCCACAATCGAAGGGCTGCTTGCCGTGGTCCACGACTACAACCGGTACAAAGAATTCTACAAACCGGTCGTTGCAGATTCGAAGGTGCTCGCCTGTTCGGAGACGGATCAGAGATTTTCCATGGTGTGGCAGCACAAGATCCTGTTCGTCGACGCTGCCATCGAGGGCCAATACCAGGCTCACGATTTCGCGCTGGACGGCCGGCGCGGATACAGCATCGCCAATACAACACTGGTGCGGGAAATCGAAAGCTACAGGCAGAACGGCGAGCGATTCCTGGCGCCCGGCCAGGGAAACGGTTTCATCTGGCGGATGCACAGCATCGCCCGATATGAGGAGCGGGATGGAGGGGTATATCTCGAGCTGGAGGCAATCGCCCTGACCCGTGACATCCCGCCTTCGCTTCGATGGATGGTGAATCCGGTAGTCAACCATCTCTCGGTCAATTCGCTGGTGACTTCGCTGCGCCAGACCCGCGATGCGGTCGATTCATTGGCCCGGCGGCCGGAACGGCTCGTCTCCTGCGCGATTGGCGGCCGCAGTTCCGGCCAAGGGAAGCCAGGCGGGGATTAGAACGAGCGGGATTCCCGCTTTACTCAGGCTCGGGCATTGGCTTGGCGAGCCCCGCACACGCAGTTAGTGTAAGGTACAGCGCATCGCGCTCGACCGCAAATGCGATCACGGAGAACGCGACTGTCGTGATCGGCGTGGCAATCAGCAACAACAATCCGAACTGAATCAGGCTGGGCGGATTCAGGCGGAGAACGCCTTCCAACACGCCCGCCACACTCCGCAGCTCCTGGGGCTCGCCATGAAAAAAGGAGTCTTCAATCCCCGGGTGCAGCCGCGGGGTCGAGGTATGGCATAATAGATGCAATTCACATCTATACGTGATATGCATCGACTCGGTAGTGGTTTTGTATTATGTACTATTTTAAGGTCTGATGATATTGTCTACTGGGTGCCCGATGGCATTTCCGGAGCGGCGTGCGCCGATGCTCGGACCAAGCTAGGCATCGTCCATAAGGGGAACTTTGAGGAATCGAGGCATTATGGGTATGTTCATGCTCGCGCCCGCCGTGGCGGCGCTGTTTGCCGCCCAGCTTCCGGCGCAGGACACCACCGAATTGCTCAACCGGATGAAGGCGATGGAGGACCGCATCAAGGCGCTGGAGGCCGAAGTCCAGACGCTCAAGGCTCGACCTCCGGGGACGGTTGCCGCCGCGGCTCCGGCGGCGGTTCCCGCGTTGCCCGCGGTCCCCGTCGAAGCCGCCGCGCAAGGACCCCCGCCGGGCGCGCCACTGACTTTGGGAGGCGCCGGCCCGGCGGCTGCAAAGGTCCTAAACCCGGATATTAGCGTGATCGGCGATTTCCTGGGCGCGGCGGGCAACGGCGCCAACCGGGGAGCGCCGTCGCTTGAGATGCACGAGAGCGAAGTCGGCTTCCAGGAGGTCATCGACCCTTACGCGCGCGCCGACTTCTTCATCAGCTTCGGCGAGCAGGGCGTCAACCTCGAAGAGGGCTACCTCACCTTCACGGCGCTCCCCGCCGGGCTGCAGTTAAAGGTGGGTAAGATGCGCGCCGCATTTGGCAAAGTGAACACGCTGCACAACCACGTGCTGCCCTGGACCGACCGCCCGCTGGTTAACCAGGACCTGGTGAGCGGTGAGGACGGTATCGACGACGCCGGCCTCTCGCTCAGCCGCATCCTGCCTGCCCCCAAAGGCATTTTCCTCGAAGGCACGGCACAAGTCTTCCGTGGCGACACGGACGGCGTCTTCCAAGCCGACAAGCGCAGCCACGTCTCCACCGTCGGGCATCTGCGCCTTTATCGCGACCTCAACGAATCCACCAATATCGACCTGGGCGGCTCCTTCGCGCGCGGCCACAGCCCTTGGGCCGACGCCTGGAACCAGCTTTACGCCGCCGACGCCACACTGCGGTGGAAGCCCCTGCGCCGGTCTATCTATCACTCCTTCGTGGCTCGCAGCGAGCTCATCTGGTCGCGTACCGTGCTGGCCCCGGTCCGCACCGCATCCCTGTCCTTGAACACCCCCATCATCACGCCCTTTGGCTTCTACGTCTCTGGTGATTACCAGTTCGCCCAGCGCTGGTTCCTCGGCGCCCGCTTCGACCGCTCTCAGCGCGGCAACTGCCTGCCCACCAACCCGCCGACCACTACGTCCTGCAATCTGTCGATGGGCCCCCTCTCACTCTTGCAGGATACCGGCGGCTCCCTCCTCCTCACCTACTGGCCCAGCGAATTCAGCCAGATCCGCGGCCAGCTTCGCCGCACGCGGTACGGCGAAGGCCTCACCGCCAACGAATTGTTGTTCCAATTCCAGTTCTCCATGGGCGCTCACGGAGCGCATTCCTTCTGATGAGGATAAGCATGTTGAAACGATTGATCGCATCTGCCGTCCTGCTGTTGACGGCCGCGGCCGGCATCACCCAGGCCGCTTCCAAACTGAACGTGATGACCGCCACCCAGGACATAGCCTCGCTGGCTCGCGAGGTCGGCGGCGACCTCGTCAACGCCGACTCCATCGCCATGGGCTACCAGGACCCACACTTCGTCGAGCCCAAGCCCAGCTTCCTGCTCAAACTCCAGAAGGCCGACCTTCTGGTGGTAGTTGGTCTGCAGCTTGAAATCGGCTGGCTTCCTCCGCTGATCACGCAAAGCCGCAACCCTAAGATTCAGGTGGGCGCACCGGGGTATCTGGACATGTCGCAGTCCTGCCAGATCCTGGAAATCCCCACCGGCCAGGTCACGCGCGCCATGGGCGATGTCCATCCGCTGGGCAACCCGCACTACTGGCTCGACCCCGACAACGGCCGCCGCATCGCCAAGGCACTGGCCGCCAAGTTCAGTGAAATGCAGCCCGCCAGCGCCGCCGCCTTCGCGCAGCGCTTCGCCGATTTCGACAAGCGCCTCTCCACCGCCGAAAAAGGATGGGAAGCCAAAATGGCCCCCTACCGCGGCCGCAAGGTGGTCACGTACCACCGCTCCTGGCCCAACTTCTGCGAACGCTTCGGCCTGGTGGTGGTGGATTACGTCGAGCCGAAACCCGGCATCCCACCCAGCCCCAGCCACACCCTGGAAGTGATCAACACCATGAAGCGCGAAGGCATCAAGCTGATCCTGGTGGAGCCCTACTTCGATCTGCGCGCGCCCAACAAGATCGCGCAGGACGTCGGCGGCCAAGTCGCGGTCCTGCTGCCATCGGTCGGCGGCGTCAAACAAGTGACCGATTACTTTCAGTTGTTCGACTACGATATCAACTTGCTGGTGAGCCTGTTCGAAAAAGCGAAATAGGGAAACCCGATGAGCACATTCGCATTCCTACTCGCTCCCTTTATTGCGAGCCTCATCCTGACGGGCATTCACACCTACCTCGGCGTTCACGTGGTGGAGCGCGGCGTGATTTTCGTCGACCTCTCGCTGGCGCAAATCGCCGCGCTGGGCACCACCATCGCGGTGCTCTACGGCATCGAGCCGCACAGCCAGACCGCCTACATTGTCAGCCTCATCTTCACGTTCATCGGCGCGGCGGTCTTCTCCACCATCCGCGGCCGCCGCGCGCGCATCCCACAAGAAGCCATAATCGGCATCTGCTACGCGGTGGCGTCGGCGGCGGCGATCCTGGCGATGAGCAAGTCGGTCGAGCAGACCGAGCACCTCAAGGAAATGCTGGTGGGCAACATTCTGACCGTCTCGTGGTGGGAGGTGGAAAAGACCGCCATCCTCTACGGCGCCATCGGCCTGTTCCACTACATCTTCCGCCGCAAGTTCCTGCTGATCTCAATGGACCCCGAGGCGGCCGAAGCGCAGGGTATCTCGACGCGCTTTTGGGATTTCGTCTTCTACGCATCGTTCGGTTTCGTGGTGACCTCCTCGGTCGCCATCGCCGGCGTGCTGTTGGTGTTCTGCTACCTGATCGTGCCATCTGTGGGCGCCATGATCTACGCCGAGAACATCAGCACAAGGCTGGCGATCGGCTGGATCATGGGCACGCTCGTCTCCGCGCTGGGCGTCTACTTGTCGCTGCAGATCGACCTGCCGACCGGCGCCACCATCGTCTGCACCTTCGCTATCGTCCTGATCCTGATGGCGCTCCTGCGGCCGCTGATCCGCAAGAGAATAGGTGCAAAGGAACCAGCGGCCGTGAACGGCTGATCTACGGCTCGATCACGATCTGCACGTGGTTCGACTCCTGCTTGCCGGCGCTGATGTGCAACTCCGACACTCCGGCATTGGTGACCGCGGGTAATTGCACTTCGATGTGGTAGAACCCGATGTGCCCCGGCGCCGGGGTGGGCTGCGTCACCTCAACGGGTGAGCCGTCCAGATACGCCCGGATCGAGGCCGCCACCACCGGCGGGTCCTCAAGCGGCGCGGCCAAGCCAGTGGGCCAGTCGGGCCGGACCTTCCCCCAGCCCCGTCGCCATAATCTGAATCCGCTAATAAATGTACATCTCATCTATTTCGGGTTGTTGTTACCATCAAGAGGGAGAGCGCGAGAACAACACTCGGCACATCCGGAGGCTCGAATGCCGCGAAGAAAGAACTGTGGCCACGGCCACGATTATCCGTGCACTTGCGCGATGGGCAATCTGTACCGCTTTGTCGAACCTGTCGTTCTGCTCCTGTTGAAGAAGAAAGGGCGATCCTACGGTTACGACTTGGGGAACGATCTCCACGCGCACGCGCTCACCGACGCGGCGATTGAGCGCGCCGCCTTGTACCGCACGCTTCGGAACTTGGAGGTCAACGGCAACGTGGTGTCGGAGTGGGAAACCGACAAGCGCGGCCCGGCGCGCCGGGTGTACAAACTGACACGCCAGGGTGAAGACCACTTGAAGGAATGGGCGGCTGTCCTGGATCACGTGGCGAAGTCCATGAGCCGCTTTGTCAGAGTGACACGGGGTCTGGTGGGCGAAGGTCCGGCGGTGCGGAGAAAATCCGCGTGAAGGTGCCACGATGAGAACAATCGACCACATTAGTGCGGTGAAAAGAGCCGATGAACTGTCCCATTCGGGGTGGAACTGCGCGGAGTCGGTCTTCATGGCGATTCACGAACAGGTCGGCGAGGGCGAAACTCCGGTACAACTGCTGACTGCGCTGGGCGGAGGGATGGGATGCAAGAGAACCTGCGGCGCACTCAGCGGAGCAATCGTCTCATTGGGGCTTGCATATGGGCGAACGAGCCCTGACGAGGGAGCCAAGAAGGTCGCTTCTGCCAAAGCGGGTGAGATCTGCAAGGGGTTTCGCGAGAGGTTCCACTCAATAGACTGCTGGGAGTTGACCAGCGGCTACGAAAACGAACAGGACAAGAAGCGCGCATGCACGGAGTTGATCAGGACGGCGGTTGAACTGGTATGTGATCTCATGGCGGAACGACCGGACAAGTAGAAGTCTCCCACCGCCGTCGCTCCGAGCTTTTTCCAAGGCCGGCCCGCCACCATTCAATGCATCGCGCACGGTCAGCGGACCCGCTCGCCAACGGTTTGGACAGGGCACGGAGCATGCCGGACGGCGCGTAGCGTCGTCGTACCCAGAACCAGGCCGTCGAAGAACGTGCGGCGCGGGGCGCCGAGCACCAGCAGGTCAAAGGGCTCCTCCGCGGCAAGCCCGACGATCTCGGCCGCCGCGTCCCCGTGGCGCACCACTTCGCGAACATTGCAGCGTGCACGCTCTTCGGCGGGCATCCAAACGCACAGATCCGGCGGCGCGGCAACGGCGTGGGGTTCGCGGACGTGAAGGGCGGTGAGGGTCGCGCCGAAGCATCCGGCGAGTTCGGCGGCCACGCCCAGCGCTTCGCGGGAGACCTCCGTATCGGTGACCGGGCACAGAATGCGACGGGCAGTCCCTCCGGAAGGGCCGCGCACCGTGAGCAGCGGCACGGGGCTCTCGCGCAGCACGCGCTCGGCCACTGAGCCCATTCTCCAGCGGTTGTAGCCGGTCCTGCCGTGCGTTCCCATCACGATAAGACCAGCGCCAGCGTCGGCCGCCCGCGCCAGGATCACATCGGCTGGCAGACCCTCGGCGACCCGGATCTCGACCGCCGCAGCCTGCTCGCCGAGCGTGGATTTCACAAACGCCGCCAGGGACTGCTCCGCCTCGGTCTGGGAATCGCGGAACTCTCTTGTGAGTTCCTCGATGCGGCCTTCGGTGAAGTAAGGCGGCGCGTCGAACCAGTTAGCGTAGAGTGCAACCAGTTTCGCGCCGCCGCACGCGGCCAGCCGCGCGGCGTGCCGGAGCGCGTGGCCCGACAGTTCGCTGAAGTCCACCGGGCAAAGGATTGTTTCGAAACCAGCAGATGGCATTGGCCCTCCGCTCCTAAGGATGCAGGATTTGTCGGATCGTGACATCGGCGAATGCGGCGTCGCCCGATCGCGTCCGCTGAATGACGATAGAACCGACCGTATGCTATACAAGAGCTAAGTGGCCTGCACATGGCCTCCCGGCAGCCGCCCGCGACCGTCTTCAGGGGTGATCTTGTGTCTTCTGCGGGATCATACGCTGCAACCGGTGGAGGCAGTTCTAGTTCCCCTGAAAGGACCGTCTCGTGACGAGAATTCGACCTGTGTTCCTGATCCGCCTGCTGCCTGTGGTATACGTCCTGCTCCACCGTGTCTTTATGGGCGAAGCTCAAGTCCCGAATCGGTGAGGTCCCGCTTCATCTCGCTCCAACCGTACCACATCGCGTAATCCGGATTGGCGCGGAAAGTGCCGCGGAAAGCCGCGCGGGTCGCGGCGCCGAGCGCCGCACCACCCCCTGATCTTCCTAACCCGCGATTACTTCGTAGAACGCGGGCGTGGGTTTGCCATCAAACAATGGTCTCACCTCCTCGCCTGCTTTGTCGTGGATAGAACTGCTGTGCATCGACTGGAAGGCGGCGTGGCTCTCCAGTTCAACTACAGCCGCGTAGTTCCCCCCTTCCAGAGGCTTCAGAAGCTTTCTGCTTACGAAGCCTTCAAAGCCGGAGAATGCCCGGTTTGACGAGGCAAACCATTGTTGGAATTCAGCATCCTTACCGTCTTTGATAGGCGGGAAAGAAATGATCACTACGAACATAACCTACCTCCGCTGTCCGCTGCCGGCGCTTGGCAGCCGCCGTCAGGAACCTGGGACTTCAGATCTTCTGTTCGGTTTCAGTTTACTCCAGGGACAACGGGTGGGCAATCGTTCCCGCCCTTCCCTTTCTAGGGCGTGCCATCAGCCACGAGGTCTCCCACGGATCGCCTCAGCACCGCTCGCGCAATCTGGTAATCCCACTGTGCTCCGACACGAGTTGCCTCCGCCCGTGCCAGTGCAGTCTCGGAGTCAAGCAGATCGGTAATGGTTCCGGCGCCGACCTTGTAACGCTCATTCGCCAACCGCAGGCTTTCTTGCGCGTCTCTGACCAGGGCGTCGGTGGAGGCGACTACCGCAAAACTCTCCGTCAGCCTTGAGTAAGCGGTCCAGACCTCCTGGCGCACCGTCTGCGCCAGGCGTGCGGCGTCAGCCTCCTCCTTGGATACCTCTGCCTTGGCCCTCGCCAGCTGGTGTTTGCGCGAGAACCCGTCGAACAACGGCAGATCGAGCGACAAGCCTACCAGCCAGTCTTTGTCATTAGGGAAGAATGTCGTGTCCTGCCACCCGAATCTCGCTTCGCCTCCCACCTTCGGACCGAACGCGCTCTTCGCCGCCGAAACTCCACTCCGGAAAGCGGCGACGCGCCGCTCAGCCCCTCTGATCTCGGGCCGCAACTCGACGGCCTTGTTCATTGCCTCTGTGAGGCTAATGTCGTCCGGCCGCGTCAACTCACGCATGCGCGTGTCAATGTCCAACCGCGTTTCGACCGGCAGACCCATAGCGGTATTCAACCCACCTCTGCCGATTCGAACGAGACTTTCAACTCGCGCCAGAGTCAAGCCGGCGTTGGCGACCTCGACCTGGGCACGCACTACGTCAACCTGAGGGACCGCGCCGGCTTCCTTTTGTAATCTGGCCAGCCTCAGATGGTCTTCGGCGCGCAGGAGTGCTTCCTGTACCACCCTTGCTGTTTCCAGTGCAGCGACCAGGCCGAAATACGCCTGGTGGACTTCGAGTACTATGTCCTGCCGTACGCGCGCGGCTTCTTCTTTTGCCACGCCTTCCCGAGCCTGGGCGGCTTTCAACTCTGCCCGCCGCTGTCCGAAGTCGAAAAGCGTGTAACGGGTGGCCAGGCCAGAAAACCAATCATTGGTTGGTCCGATCATGCTTGGGATACCCAGCCTTCCGATCCCGCTGGGCAGAAAGGCGTGCCGCTCCCAGCGGTTGTAACCGGCATTGAGTCCAAGGTCGGGATAGAAGGGCGCTCTCGCCTCCCCGACCGCTTCTTTCGCCACCGCTATTCCTTCGCTGGCGGCACGGTTTAGCGGGTTCTGGTCGAGTGCGATTCGAACGGCGGACTCCAGGTCCAGGGTCTTCCCCGTTGCCGGCAGGNNNAGCCACAAGGTGAGGAATCCCATCACGGCCAGCGCCAACAACTGCGGCCATAGGATGCTCGGTCCTACTCCCTTCAAGAAGATCCCGCGGATGATCACCAGGAAGTATCGCAATGGGTTCAAGTAGGTGAGCCACTGGACCAGCGGCGGCATGTTGGCGATCGGAAACATGAATCCCGACAGAAGCACCGCCGGCAAGTAGAAGAAAAACGTGCTCATCATCGCCTGCTGCTGCGTCTGGCTGACCGTGGAAATGAACAGGCCGATGGAGAGCGTTGTCAAAAGGTACAGAGCGGTCGCGACAAACAGCAACGCAAGGTTGCCGCGGATGGGCACCTCAAACCAGAACACACCGATGAGCGTGATGAGAATCACATCCGCAAAGCCGATCAGCGCAAATGGCACAGTCTTGCCGAGGATGAACTCGGCGGATGTGATCGGCGTGACCATGATCTGCTCCATAGTGCCGATCTCCTTCTCACGCACCACCGCCATGCTGGTGAGCATCAGCGTGATGAGCATGACGATGATTGCGATCACGCCCGGAACGTAGAAGTTGCGGCTTTCAAGGTTCTCGTTGAACCAGGCCCGTGTTTCGACGACCACCCGGCCGGTTTGCCCGAGGGGGCCAGACGAACGGAGGATGCGTTGAGTCAATAGCTCCGTTGAAAACTGGCCGGCGATCTTGGAACTGTAGTTGAGTACAATCCCGGCGGTATTCGAATCGGTGCCATCCACGATGACCTGCAACTGCGACGTCCTGCCGGCCCGGAGAGCGTCCTCGAAGCCTTTGCTCATGCGCAGAACTGCTCCCACCTTGCCGCGATCCATCAGTTCGCGAACCCGGTCCTCAGAGTCGGTGTATTCCACGACGTTNNGTTGCGACATTCTTCACGTCCGTGGTCACCGCGTAGCCGAAAACGAGCAGTTGAACGATCGGCATCAGAAAGATGACGCCCTTCATCCGGGGATCTCGAAAGATCTGGATGAACTCCTTAATGAGCATGTGTTTGATGCGTTCCCACATAATCACACCAGCTTCTTTTTGAATTTCAGGTTGGCAAACAGCACCATCGCGGCTCCGAAGAGAGTGAGCAGGCCTGCTTCCAATGCCAGAATTTCCAGCCCAATACCTTTCAGGTAGATCCCTTTGAGCAGGGCGACAAAGTACCTCGCCGGAATCAGATAGGTCACTAACTGGATGGCATGCGGCATGTTGCCGATCGCGTACATGAACCCGGACAGCAGGAAGGACGGCAGAAACGTCAGTACCATGGCCAACTGGCTGGCCAGCAGTTGGCTTTTCGTGACGATGCTGATCACCATGCCGAGTGAGAGAGCGCCAGCCAGAAAGATGGCCGCCATTGCGAAGAGCAATGCCACGTTTCCACGCAGGGGGACCCGGAACAGGAATTGGCCCATCACCACGGCCAGCAGGACGTCCAGCATGCCGATTGCGAAATACGGCAGAAGCTTCCCGAGGATCAGTTCCGAGCCCTTGAGCGGCGTCGAGATCAACTGCTCCATGGTGCCGCTCTCCCATTCACGAGCCACGGTCAAGGAGGTGAGCAGCGCGGCGATCACCATCATGATCACCGCGATCAAACCGGGNNAGCGACCACATCCGCATAGCCCATAGCGATGGTTGCCGTGTTCGAGTCGCTGCCGTCGACGATAATCTGCACCGGCGCCAGGCGCCCGGATTCGATACGGCCGGAGAAGTCACGAGGGATAATCAGCGCCATCAAGGCGTGACCGGAATCGACAGCTCGCTCCACTTCCGGGTAGTTGTGAACGTATGCCCGCAGTAAGAAGTAACGCGAACCGAGGAAACCGCTCACGAGCTGCCTGCTGGCCGGCGACTCGCTCTGGTCCCAAACCACCAGAGGCACGTTGTCCACGTCAAGGGTCAGCGCGTAACCGAAGAGCAAAAGCAGGAGCATGGGGATCGCGATTCCCATTCCCAGACTGCGGGGATCACGGATGACGTGAATGAATTCTTTACGGGCAACCGCCCAAACGCGAAGCGGTTTCACTTGCGCACCTCCTGTTGGGGCTGGTCGGCGCGGTCGCGCGACTCGATCAGCGAAACGAAAACATCCTCGAGCGAAGGGGCGATCTTTTCGACGCTAGCCGTTGTACCCAGCAGGTTCCGAATATCGCTTGTAGCCCTCCCCGCGTCCTGTGCGACCACGTGCAGGCCTTTCCCGAACAGCGCAACTTCCTGGATTCCGCGGAGCTTCTCGATCTCGCCCATGGCATCCTGGGGCCGCTCGCAAAGAACCTCGAGTACTTCCTCCTGCATGAAGTCGGTCTTGAGCGTGTCGGGGCTTGCGATGGCGATCAGCTCCCCGCGATAGATCAAGCCAATGCGGTTGCAGTACTCGGCCTCATCCATGTAGTGGGTAGTCACGAAGGTGGTGACCCCCTTGCCGGAGAGTTCGTAAATCAGGTCCCAGAATTG
>PLMF01000119.1:1172-25371 GCA_003142355.1 Bryobacterales bacterium | reverse complement strand
GGGTGGTCAATCCCACGCGCACGACGCGGACCGTGAAGATCTCAGTCGCTTCCACGTTCCAACGGGCAGTGGAACTGTGGCAGGAATCCAGCCGCCCGGCGGTCAGCGGGAACACCGTGAGTGTTACGGTTGGGGATCGGGACGCTGCCGTGATCCGGCTGGAATAGCGGCCTGTGTGGGGCCGGATGGCATCCGGCGCGGCGGTTGGCTACCCGGCCTGAGCCACCGCTACCTTCGCTCAACGAAGATCCAATTCGCTAATCAAAGAAAAGTATCGTATCCTTTAATTACTTAACCGGTTATTAAGGGATTGCGGCCGGGAATGGAACATCAAGCGAATCAACGGGTTGGGAGCTATATCACGCACAATATGGGAGGCGAAGTGGTCCGTGCTTACCTTCCGCCGCCTCTTCCGCCAAATCCTGCCGTGCGTTTCGACGAGTTTCAGCTCCTCCTCGAACAGGCGAACCAGTCTCTAGGTAGGCTGGATGGCCTGGCCTCGGTTCTGCCCGATCTCGGCCTCTTTCTCTACGCCTACGTTCGCAAGGAGGCGGTGCTTTCCTCTCAGATCGAGGGGACGCAGTCTTCTCTTTCAGATCTGTTGCTTTTCGAGAATGACGAAGCGCCGGGAGTGCCGATCCAAGATGTGCAGGAGGTTTCGAACTATGTTGCCGCTCTGAACTACGGGCTCGCTCGCCTGCGTGGCGGCTTCCCCCTGTCGCTGCGGCTGATTCGAGAGATCCACGAGGTTCTTCTCTCCAAGGGAAGAGGAAGCACGAAGGAGCGCGGGGAGTTTCGGCGAAGCCAGAACTGGATCGGCGGTACCCGTCCGGGGAACGCGGCCTTCGTTCCGCCTCCTCCGGAGCGTGTAATGGAATGCATGGGCGAGCTTGAGAAGTTCCTTCATGCACAGCGGGCCGATCTTCCGCCGCTCATTAAAGCCGGGCTGGTTCACGTTCAGTTCGAGACAATCCACCCGTTTCTCGATGGAAACGGCAGACTGGGACGCCTGCTCATCACATTTCTGCTTTGCGCCGCGGGGATACTGCGGGAGCCACTTCTCTATCTGAGTTTGTTCTTCAAGACGCATCGCCAGACCTACTACGATCTGCTGACGCGCGTTCGCGACGATGGAGACTGGGAAGCGTGGATTGAGTTCTTCCTCACTGGCGTGAAGGAGACCTCGGAACAAGCCGTGAGTGCCGCCCGCCGTATTATTGAGCTGCACGATGGCGACCGGAAGAGAATCGCAGCGCTCGGAAGGCCGGCCGCATCGGGTTTGCGGGTCTTTCAGCACGCGCAAACGAATCCGATATTCTCGATTCCGGCGACGGCACGGAAGATCGGCGTTTCTTTTCCAACCGTGACGGCGGCCGTCGGCCATTTGGAGAAGCTCGGCGTGCTGCGCGAGATTACCGGCAAGCGGCGCCGCCGCTTGTTTGCCTACGACGCGTACCTGCAGATCCTGAACGAGGGGACCGAGCCACTTCGATGAGGGGAAACCCGCGCAAAAAATGCGTCTGACCCCTTTTAAGAAACTCCTTCTCGTTCGCAATCGACTTCGGCTATCCTGTTGTATACTCCCGGCCATCGGGCGCGGTGGGTTGGACGAGAGGAAAACCATATGCAAGGCAGGAGCATACTGCTGGATTTGTGGATCGCGAACTTGCTGGCGGCGGCACTTCTGGCCATAGGACCCACCGGAAGCATCGTGGGGACCGTCTCCGACCCCAGCGGAGCCGTGGTGCCGAAAGCGCGTGTCACGGTGCGCAATCAGGAAACCAATGCCACCCGCGACGTCGAGACTAACGGCTTCGGCGACTACACAGTCTCGCTCCTGTCTCCGGGCCGGTATCGGGTGAGCGCGGAGAAGACCGGCTTCCGCCGCAGTGTTTACAGCGGCGTGAACCTGGACGTGGATCAAGCCGAACGTGTGGATTTCAGCCTTCAGATCGGGGCGCTCAACGAGGAGATTACCGTGGCGGATGCGCCTCCCATCATTCAGACGGATACGTCGACGTTGGGTCAGGTGATCGACCCCCGGCAGATGCGCGAGCTGCCTCTGAACGAGCGCAACTTTCTGTCCTTCGCGCTGCTCGTCCCCGGAAGTCAACAGCCCTCCGAGGGCTCGCAGAACTCCACTCAGGGCGGGGCTGTCAGCGTGAACGGCGCGCGCGAGCAATCGAACAGCTTTCTTCTCGAAGGCGTGGACAACAACGATCCCTACATCAATCAGTACGTCGCCCTGCCGTCGGCCGAGGCCATCCAGGAGTTCAAGGTGCAATCCGGCGACTACTCGGCCGAATTCGGCCGCAGCGGCGGCGCACAGATCAACGTGATTCTGAAGAGCGGCGCCAACCAGTTCCATGGCAGCGCCTTCGAGTACTTCCGCAACCGCAATCTGGACGCCAAGAACTTCTTCGACCTCCCCGGCTGCACCCCCGCTGCGATCCCCGGCACGTGTGGCCAGATCCCGCGCTTCGATCGCAACCAGTTCGGCGGAACTCTCGGAGGTCCGGTGCGCACCGACAAGACCTTCTTCTTCGTCTCCTACGAGGGGCTGCACTTGAGACAGGCGGCCACGCGCCAAGCCACCGTACCATCGCAGGTGCAGCGGTTGGCGGCTCTCGCCGCCGTGCCGGCCCCCTACCAAAACCCCGCCGGTTTGGCGGTGCTCAACCTGCTTCCCGCGGCCAACGTGGGCTCGAACCTGGCCTTCTCGAACACCTTTGCGGCTTCCGGGATCATTCGTAATTCGGTGAATATGCCGCTGGTCAAAATGGACCACCGCGCCGGCCCCAAGGACTCTCTCTCCGCTCACTATTCCTTCTTCGACGAGAATCGCTTCAATCCTTTCGACCCTTCCAATGCGTTTACCAGCCTGCCCGGCTACGGCGACTTCGCCCTGAACCGGGGCCAGAACGCCGGCGTGGGCTGGACGCACATCCTGGGCACGCGCGCGGTCAATGAGCTTCGCCTGGGATTCAACCGCATGCGGGCCGGCGCCTTGCAGGAGCACAACGGAAGCGACATGAACCGGCAGTTGGGCTTCCCCACCGTGCTGACGAGACCGGAGGATCTCGGTTTTCCCAATGTCAGCCTCCTCGGTTTCGACGCCATCGGCGAACCAGTCAACTACCCGCAGGATCGTCACGACACCACTCTGCACGTCGCCGATAACCTGGCATGGACCCATGGCCGTCACCAATTCAAGTTCGGCGCCGACGTGCGCCGCATTCAGGTGAATAACTACCTTGACTTTCTGGCGCGGGGCGAATGGGTTTTCCAGGGCGGCAGGAGCGGAGATCCGATGGTCGCCCTGGTGCAGTTGGTGTCGGGGGTGCCGGACTATGCCCTCTCGGTCAAGGGCGATACATTCAATAGCCTGCGCAGCACCGGGATGAGCTACTACGCCCAGGACGATATCCGTGTGGCGCCGCGCCTGCTGCTGAACGTGGGGCTGCGGTATGAGTACAATGCTCCGCCGGTGGAAGCACACGACCGCTTCAGCGTTCCCGATCTCAGTGCCAGGTCCATGGCCTGCTCTCCCTATCCCGACTGCCAATTCCTGCGAGCGGGCACCAACGGCATTCCCCGTGCCACCTACGACAAGGACCTCAACAATGTCGCGCCGCGCATCGGCGTCGCCTGGCGGCCCCTGAAAACCGAGCGTTTCGTCGTCCGCTCCGCTTACGGCATCTTCTATGACGTGGGAATCATGAACATCAGCATCTTCCCGCGCGCCAATCCACCGTTTTATGAGATCAACGCTTTCCCCAACAACAACTATGGGACGCTGGTCATCCAGAACATCCTGGGCCAGCAGGGGCTGGCAGTGGTGCAGCCGAACGCCATCGCCCGCAACCTCCGCGACGCCTACATGCAGCAGTGGAACCTCGACCTGCAATACGAAGTGCGGCCCAACTGGCTGGTCGATCTGGCCTATGTCGGATCCAAGGGCACGCATCTGACGGGTCCGCGCGATCTGAACCAGGCGCGTCCCGATACGGGCGCCGTTCCTTACCCCCAGTTTTCCTCCCTCCTCTTTATCGAGTCGCGCTCCTCCAGTTCCTACAACTCTCTGCAGTTCCGCTCGGAGAAGCGTGTGACGCGGGGGATCTCGTTCCTGGCCGCCTATACGTTCTCGAAATCCATCGACGATGTCTCGTCCGTCTTCAGCGGGGATGTCGGCTCCGGCCTGCCGCAGGACTCGCAGAATCTCCACTCCCAGCGCGGGCTCTCGGACTTCCACTCGAGCCACCGCCTGGCCTTCAGCTATGCCTATGAGCTGCCCTTCGGCGCCGGCCGGCGATGGTTCCACAATGCGGGGCTGCCCACCCGTCTGCTGACCAACTGGCAGTTGGCGGGAATCCTGGCCGCGCAAACGGGCCAGCCGTTCACCGCCACTCGGGGCACGGCGCAGACGCAAACATCCATCAACGCTTTCGGCATCCCCGACCGGCCGGATCTTCTGTCCGACCCCTTCCAGCCCGGTCCCGTGTCCGCCAACCCCAACCCCGGTTGCCGGTTGACGCAGTCTCAGGGCGGACTGGCCGCCGACCTGGTGAGGCAGCCGGAAAGCTGGTTCAACCCCTGTGCCTTCGCCACTCCACAACCGGGGCGGTTCGGCAGCGCCGGCCGCAACATCCTGATTGGCCCGGGCATTCGGAACCTCGACGTCTCACTGGTGAAGAATATGCCCTTCCGCACCGAGGGGCGCCGCCTGCAACTTCGGGCCGAGGTCTTCAATCTGCTCAACCATCCGAACTTCGACATTCCAAATCGCCTGACGGGCACGCCCGCGTTCGGAAGGGTGCTCTCGGCGAATCGGTTCGGGAACAAACCGCCCCGCCAGCTTCAGTTGGGTTTCAGGTACGCGTTCTAATGTGGAGAGACCTGTTGCTGTGGGGCGCGCTCGCCTGTGCCACTGCATTCGCCGAGGATGGGGCGATGCGGCCCGGGCGCCAGGCCCTGGATAAGTACCGGACCTACGTCCGCGAGGCCGAGGCCGGCATTCAACAGGAAATCCAGTCGCCAACGTACCTTTGGGCCGCCCGGTCGCCCGCGCGCTGGGAGCGCGTCCGCGGCGGCGAAGCGGTGGTGGAGTCGTGGAACGCCCAGGGTGATTCCGACATCGGCGACGCGTTGATCCACGATTGGATCGGCGCCTACTTCATCTCTGGCGTGAGGCTCACGCAAGTCGCCGCGTTCCTCCAGAACTACGCCGTCCACAAGAACTTCTTCCGGCCCGAGGTCATCGATTCCCGGTTGCTGGCGCGCGACGGCAACCGGTATCGGCTTTACTACCGCCTGGTGAAGAAGAAGATCCTCACCGTGGTTCTCAACACCGAGCACACGGCCAATTACTACCCGATCAATGCCACGCGTATGGTCACCAGTTCCTACACCACGCGCATCGCGGAGGTGAAGGACGCCGGCAAACCCGGGGAGCGGGAACTGGCGCCGGGCAAGGACCACGGCTTCCTCTGGAGATTGAACACCTATTGGCGCCTGGAGGAGAAGGATGGCGGCGTGTACATCGAGTGCCGGACGATTTCGCTCACGCGATCCGTTCTGTATGGCTTAGGCTGGTTGATTAACCCCATCATCCGCACGCTGCCGAGGGAATCGCTGGCCCACATGCTGACGGCCACCGCCGAAGGCGTGCGGAGCCAGGCTCCCTAGACTCCAGTCTGGTCATCGAGGCGCTGAAGCTCAAGTGATCGCGGTTGCGGCGCCTCACCGCATATTGATGTCGAACCCCATCGTAGTGCCGCCCACGTCCACAGACAGCCCGCCATAGTAAAAGGTCCCCGGCAACCGGATATTCAATTGGACGGTGCCCTCCACCAATCCGCTTGCGTCTCCGGCGTAGAGCACCGTCGCCGGCAAGCCGTCCAGAGTCGCACTCACCGGGAGAACGGGCTTCGGTAAAGGCGCCGCCGCCAGCCGGCCGTCCACTCCTTCCGGCGTGGTGCGCCCGAAGCCACTGCCGTAAATGGTGATGATGGAACCGGCCGCAGCCGGCTTGGACGGCGAGTTGACCGACCCGTCCTGGTTGATCACGATGGCGACCGGATGCCCGGTCCCAGGGTCCAGGCCGGTGAAAACGAACGGCGCCGATTCGCTCATAGTCAGCGGCGCCACGTCAGAAAGTGCCCCGTTATATTCCACCTGCACCCGCACCCAGGGATACCCGTACATGGTGAAGGGAATCACGGTGTTGACGCGTCCATCGCTGGCGTAGAGCACAGGCGCGGCGACGCCTTCGAAGAGAACGCGGGTTCCGGCCAACTGCGTGGCGATCCGTCCGTCGCTCGCGACCTGAGCGCTCGCGGCATTCTTCGGTCCAAGGCCTGAACCGTAGAGGCTGATGAGCTCTCCTGGGGCGAACCACGAGCTGCCGCTCGAAGTGCTGGTCGAGGTAGTCGTGCCAGTCGTGGTAGTCGTGCCAGTGGAGCCGTTTTCAGGAGGCGGCGTGATAGGGGAAGGCTGTGTGGGGGAGTCAGTCGAAAGCTGCGGTGCGGTGGCGGTAAAACACGGACCGGCCGAAAAGCGCCGGATGACGTGCCCGTTTACATCGGAAAAATAGAGATTGCCCAGCGCATCGGTGGCCAACGAGGGCGGGGCATATGCGACTCCGCCGATGCCGATGACTGTTACGGAGATGAGAGCAGCCGCTTCACCACCAGGCAGGCCGGAGAGTGAAGACGGAGTCGGAGAGACGTCGCGGTTATAGAGGGTGGCACCGGAACGCAGTGCCTTGATGCGGCCTCCGGCCGTCGCATAAAAACTCTCCCCGGAGGGTCCTGTGGCGACCGCTGTCACGTAGTCGGGAGCAATCAGTATTTCGGCGATTCCGGAACCATCCGGCTTGATCCGGAAGACCTGTTTACCATGCACGGGTAACACCAGGTAGCCCTGCGCGTCGATGGCAAAACCCTGATAACCAATAATGGGATATTGTCCCGTCGCGGCGGCAAGGGTGGTGCTGTCCCAAATCGTGGTCAACTGGCCGCTGGGAGCGATCCGCGCGATCACCACCTGTGGCTGATAACCGAACTGCAGCACGGCCACAAAGACATTCCCGGTGGAATCGACCACCACTCCCTCGGTATTCGACAGATCCACCGACATAGCTGGAATCGGGGGAGCGCCCACGGGAGGAATTGGGGAATAGCCTCCGCCCGCGAAAAGCCGCGATGTTCCGTCCGGCGCAAATCTCCAGATGCTCGCCGGGGTGGCCGCGTACAAGTTGCCCGAAGAATCCAGGGCAACGCCCGTGAATTCGAGGCCTGAAGCGATCACTCTCTCGGTGCCGCCGGCCAGAATCTTACGAATCTTGGAGTCGCCGCTGTCCGCCACCCAGATGCTGCCGTCGGGCCCGACCGTCAAGCCCGCGACGGAACCGAATATCGGGCCTAATGCCGGCGCCTGATCCGGCGCGTTTCCGAAGTAGTCTTGCCCGGCGAAGATGGCGGGTTCGCTCGCCGTGCTGGCGGCACGGTAAACCACGTTCTCCGAGCTGCTGAAATAGATACCGCTCGGGCCGATGACGGCATTGGTGGCAGACTTCGCGCGTGCGTAGTAACTCAGAGCCGAACCGTCCGCGCTGAGTCGAAGCAAATCCTCGGAGGTAATCAGCAACGAACCGTCGGGAAGCAAGGCGAGGTCTGTGGCCCAGATTCCGTCGTAGAGCGTCGAGATGGTTCCGTCCGGGGCGACGCGCCGAATGCCGTTAGCGCCGACGTCGAGAATGTAGATGGAGCCGTCGGCGGCGATGGCGATGGCGCGGGGGTGGACCAGAGCCTGGTTTGTGGCCGTTGTGGTGCAGCATGGTGCTGGCTGGTAGGTGACCGCGACCGTCGCGATCGCTCCGTTGGCGTCAATCCGCCGAATCCGGCCGTTGTAAGTGTCGGCGAAGTAGAAGCGGCCTTTGGCGTCGAAAGCCATGCCGGTGGGACCGTTCAACTCGGCGCCGGTTGCCGCACCGTTATCGCCGGAGAAACCGGGATGGCCCGTGCCGGCCACGGTGGTCAGCACGCCGGCGGGCGTGATGCGGCGGATGCGGTTGTTGCCGGTGTCGGCAATGTAGACCGACCCATCGGGAGCGGCCAGCACCGCCTCGGGATCGTTCAGGGAATCGGGACCGGCCACGGTGTGCATCACGCCATCGGTCGAGACCTCGCGAATGCGGTTGTTGCCTGAGTCCGCGATGTAGAGGTTGCCGCTGGCGTCGAGAGAGAGACCCTTGGGTTGGAGCAGCCACGAGGAGGTTGCCGGTTGGCCATCCCCAGCGGAAGTGGAGGGAGGGCCGGCGACGATGGAATTGGGACATTGGGCGCGCACAACAACAGCGGCCAGCAAGAGCAGCAGGGGCGCGCTTAGAAAGACCTTGACCGGAATTCTCATTCTGGACTCCAGAGTCTTATTCAGTTTACACCGGGACGGAGCGAATTCGGCGTAAGATGTTCTTCATGCAGAAGGTCTTCGCTTCATTCGCGCTACTCGCCGCGGCCGCCGTGGCACAGGATCTGTCGGGCGTTATCGATCTGCACGCCCATTGCGACCCGGACACCTCGGCGCGGTCGATTGACGCCATCGATCTGGCCAAGCTGGCCCGTGAGCGCGGCATGCGTGGAATCGTCCTCAAGAATCATCTGGACCCGACCGCGAGCCTCGCCTACATCGTGCGCAAAGACGTTCCGGGAATTGAGGTCTTCGGCGGGATTGCGCTGAACCGGGCCGTTGGGGGCATCAACCTGGCGGCTGTCGAGCACATGGCCGCGCTGAAGGGAGGGTGGGGCCGCATCGTCTGGATGCCCACCGCCGATGCCGAAAACCAGGTGCGCTACGACAAGCAGAACCGGCTGTTCGTGCCCATCGCGCGCGACGGCGTGCTGCTGCCGGAAGTGCAGGCGGTGATCGCCTCCATCGCCAGACACAAGCTCGTGCTCGCCACTGGACACTCCTCGGCCGAAGAGGATCTGCTTCTGGTTTCTGAAGCGCGCCGCGCCGGGGTCCGCCAGATCGTGGTCACCCACCCCTTCGTTGCGCCGGTGAGTATGAGCATCCCGCAAATGAAGCAGGCGGCCGCCGCTGGAGCGTATTTGGAATTCACGTACCTCGCGCTGATTCCTCCGGCGAGATCGACAATCGAAGATTACGCCGCCGCCATTCGCGCCGTGGGACCCGAGCATTGCGTGATCGCGAGCGACCTCGGCCGTGCCGGAGATCCGCTTCACCCGGATGGTCTGGTGACGTTCTTCCGCTTGCTGTTGAAGCAGGGGTTCACCCAGGCCGATATCGACCGCATGTCGAAAACCAATCCGGCGCAGGTGCTGGGACTATAGTCACACCAGCCCGAGTTCACGCATGGCGTTGCCGCACCCGGCCAGGTTTTCGATCTTCATCTCCGTGTAGGTGCGCGAGAGCAACACGCCCTGCGCGCCCGCGCGCATGATGCCGATAACGGCTTGGCGGACGTTCTCGGGAGTCGACTTGCTCTTTCCGCCGGGGGTTGGCACGTCGATATCGATGCCTGGCCACATCTCCGTTTTCGTGCCGGCCACGTTGTCCAGCCCGCGCTTGGTCTCGCGGTAGACGTAATCGGCGGTGAACCCGGTTTCGGCGATCTGGTCGTAGGGACCTTCCTTGTAGTTCATGACGTCGTACTCGAACTGGAGGGACTCCTGGTTCGAAAGATCGCCATACACGTTCTGGCTCATGCCGTGGATGTACGACTTCATCCGCGCTCCGGCGCTGTTGAAGTAGAGCACCGGCTTGATGTAGTCGGAGTATTGCGCCATCTCCCGATAGTCTTCTTCGGCGCGGAACAACGGGTTGAAAGAAATGTTGTGCCAGATGTGCCAGCCGGCCTGAAGCCGCGGATTGACCGATTTGATGGTTTGGAAGATGCCGCGATGGATGTCGTGAGTGCTTTCAGTCCATAGCCGCTGCCACTGGAGGATCTCCGGGTGACGCAAGAGAATGCGCCAGAACGTCACATAGTAGCCGTCGATGGGGCGCCTGCCGGCGCGGCCGGCTCGGACGTACTGCTCGAGTTCCCGGAACCCCGTTTTGACCCGCTCCACGTCGATGCCCTGCCGCTTTCCCTTGGCAACGCAGAATTCACAGAAACAGGTGACACGTCCGGGATCGCTTCCGGTTCCGTCGTGAAAGGCGCCCAGCGCATTGCTCACCGGTCCCTGTTGCTCGACGCCCCACATCACCCCGTCGATGTCGTACGAACGGGCGTAGTCCTCGAAGAGGCCCAGCACAAAGTTGCGGTAATTCGGATTATTGGGGCAGGGGCCGGCGGGGTGGTCGCCGGCCACCTTGCCGTTGATGTCTCGCTCCCAGAACACGTCATCGAGGGGGTTGGCAGCGTGGTCCGTGCTGCTATGGGTCTGCGAGACCCAGCAGAAGGTCTTCATGCCGCGTTTCTTGGCGGCAGGTATAAGGCGCGCGAACACGTCCAATTTGCTGACGCTGGGCGCCTGCACAATCTCGGGCTTCAAGACGGTCTGTTGGTAGTACTGCCGGTGCATCATGGTGGAGTTTCCGCCCTGATACCGGGACTGGTTGGCCCCGCCGGGGTAATCCAGGGTCTTGACGAACAGGGTGTTGACGCATGCCTTGTCCTGTAGAAGGTCGAGCACCTTCTCATAATCCGGCTGGGCAAAAGACGCCATCGCGATTTGAATCCCGACCATCTTTTTCGGGGCGGATTTGGCAGCCTGGCCCAGTATTTGCGGGGCCAGAGCGCCGGCCGCGCCGGCAACGGTGGCCTGGACGAAGGTGCGGCGTTTCATGTCATGTTCGTGCATGGTGAGCCTCCTGAATTCCGATTCTCCCACGCCCGTGGCGCAGACTCTCAGTCTGCCGCGTCCCCACTCTTGGGGACGCATGGTTCGCCGCCCGCAAAACGTCTCCGCAAGAGTGCGGAGACGGCAGACTGAGAGTCTGCGCCACTTAGCGACGCCCCATCAGGGCGCGCACTTCGGGCTCCGTCAACCGGCGCCACTTTCCGATCTGCAGGTCGCCGATGCGGATCGGCCCAATGGCCGTGCGCACCAGCTTGAGCACCTTGCTTCCCACGGCATCGACCATCCGCCGCACCTGCCGGTTGCGCCCTTCGGTGATGGTCAACTCCAGAAACGTACGCTTGGCGCTGGACCGCAGGCGCTTCACTTCCGCCGGCCGGGTGGGTCCATCGGTGAGTTCGATTCCGCGCCGCAACCGGTCGATCTGCTCGTCGTTCAGCAGCGTCGCGGTCTTCAACTGGTAAGTTTTCCGAGTCTTGTGGTCGGGATTGGCGATGCGCTCCGCGAAGCCGGTGTCGTTGGTCATCAGCAGCAGACCGCTGGTGTCCAAGTCCAGGCGTCCCACGGGCGAAAGCCACGTTCCCACATCGGCGGTCAGATCGTAGACCGTGGGCCGGCCTTCCGGATCCCGCCGGGTGGTCATGTACCCTTTCGGTTTATAGAGCAGGATATAGGCCTTGGCGACGGGCCGCACGGCCTTGCCGTCCAGTTCGACGCGGTCCCGCTGGGGGTCTACCCAGTGGTCCGGGTTGCGAATGGTCTTTCCGTTCACAGCCACCCGGCCCCCGCCAATCCACCCTCGCGCGTCCGTCCGCGAGCCCAATCCAGCCTTGGAAAGCACTCTTTCCAAGGTTTTCAGCGGCCGTGTTTCGGGCGGCTTCCGTTTCTCCCGCATGGTCGAAGAAGGCTGTACGTAACAGTACTAATGTTACAATATATAAAGGTGAGCACGGCGGGGACAATTCTGATTCGAGGCGCGCGCCAACTGCTCACTTTGCGCGGCCCCAAGGAAGCCCGCCGCGCGGCGGCCCTCAATGATCTTGGCATCATCCAAGACGGCTCGCTGCTGATACGCGACGGCATCATCGAAGAGGTGGGGACAAGCCGCCGAGTCGAGAACCTGGCGTGTGCGCGCGACGCCATGGAAATCAACGCCGCCGGGCGGGTGGTCATGCCGGGCTTCGTCGACTGCCACACTCACCTGGTTTTTCCGCCGCTGGGCGGGTCCGATGCGGATGAGCAGACCGCCGCGCGGCTGGTGTGTTCCAGCACCGGCCAGAGGCTGGAGGCGCGCGCACGCAACCATGTGGAAGCCATGGCGCGCCATGGCACGACGACGGTGGAAGGCAAGACCGGCTGCGGCGCCGATGAGAGCGCCGAAATCAAGATCCTGCGTGTGCTATCGGCCTTGAAACGCGACCCGCTGGACGTGGTGACCACGTTCCTGCTTCGCCTGCCGTCCAACGGGAGCGGTGAAGAGGCCCGCCGGCGCGCGTTCGAATCGGTCTTTACGGAGTTGCTGCCGAAAATTCGCCGGCGGCGGCTGGCGCGCTTCGCCGACCTGGTTTGGGACAGCGATGGCGCCTTTCCGGAGTGCTTCGCGCGCTACCTGAGACTGGCTCGCGGTCTGGGCTTCGCCTGCAAGATCCATGCGGACCAGCGGTCTCCCGCGGCCGCCATCGCCGCGGCCGTCGAGAACCTGGTGGTGAGCATCGATCATCTCGAGCACGCCACGGCGGAGGATGCGCTGCCTCTCAGCGGCTCCCCCACCATGGCGACGCTGCTGCCCGCCGTTTTTCTGCACAACGGCGATCGCCACGCGCCGGCACGCGCGCTGATCGACTCCGGCGCGGCCATCGCGCTGGCCACCAACTTCAACCCGCGGCACACCCCCATGCTGAGCATGCAAGCGGTGGTGGCTCTGGCGTGCTTGCACATGGGGCTGACCGCGGCCGAAGCCATTTCAGCCGCCACCATCAACGGCGCCCATGCGCTTGGTTGCGCCGACCGAGTGGGGTCGCTGGAACCCGGAAAATCGGCGGATCTTCTGCTCCTCGACGTCTCCGACTATCGCGAGCTGGCCCGCCAGTTCGGCGCCAACCTGGTTCGTCTGACCATGAAACGCGGCAAGCCGATCTACAGGGCTGGCGAAGTGGCTCGCCGGCCACGGGTCCTCCCGGGCGCCGCCGATATCGTGCGACAATAACCATGTGAGGCTGCCGGACGGGCAGTCGCTCCCGGGACGTCCTTTGGGCCCGGGGGAGGAAAGTCCGGTCTCCACAGGGCAGCGTGCCGGCTAACGGCCGGGGTCCGAGAAATCGGATACGGAAAGTGCCACAGAAAATATACCGCCTTGCCGCACGGTGAGGTAAGGGTGAAATGGTGCGGTAAGAGCGCACCGCGGCAGGAGTAATTCTGCCGGCAGGGAAAACCCCACGCGGAGCAAGACCAAATAGGGGAGGAGGGGCGGCCCGTCCCGCTCGACTTCCGGGTAGGTCGCTAGAGCCGCACAGCAATGTGCGGCCCAGATGAATGACTGCCGCCCGCAAGGGCACAGAAACCGGCTTATACTCCGGCAGCCCCACCTACTTTATAGCGGCCAAGGCCTTCGACGCCTCTGGATAATTCGGCTGTAGTTCGAGCGCCTTTTTGTACGCTGCGGCCGCCTTGTCCTTCAACCCCTTGTTCTTGAAAGCCTCGCCCAGACGGTAGTAGGCCTCGGCCGATGGCTTCTTGGCGACCGCCGCCTCGAGATCTGCGATGGCGGGGTCCGCTTCCTTCTTGGCTGAAGATGCGGCCGAAGCCGGCGTGGCCAGAGTTCCCAGGTTGAGCCCGTTGACCATGACTGTCGTTTGTCCCATCATGGCCGAGATCAGCGGCGCCAGGTCCTGAATCGTCCCGGAAGTCTGTCCGATGTTCAGACCGTTCACCATGTACACCCACTTCCGGTCCAGGACAGCCTGCCTGATCTCCTGGAGAAGAGTGGGTTTTTCTTCCGGTTGCTCCGGGAATAGTTCCGCGCGAACGTCGTCGCCCTCAACGATCAGGATTCCCAGCGGGACGGTCTTCGCGTCCATACCGCCGCCGAAACCCATCATGGCTTGGCCGCCGGCGAGGCTGAACTGAATCTTGGCAAAGGGAACGACCGTGGTATCTCCGGCTCGAATGGGTTCTCCGACCACGCTGCCGGCTTTCAGTTGCGAAACCAGCTTGTCGAAGTCCGCCAACGGCTTGGCCAAAGGAGCCTCGGCTCTCGCCGGCAGCCCCCAGAGAAGGAGGGAAGCCGCCAACACAACACGTTTTCGCATGGCTTTCATGATTGGCCTCCTCACTTGGCGGGCGTCTTGACGACGCTGATGAAGCGGGTCCCTTTCTTGCCGATCGCGACGAACCCGAGGGGCCGGGCTTCGCCGCTCATGAAGAATCCATCGATCCCCATCGGCGGGCTTTGCGGCGCCGCAGCCCCCGGACTGCCGGGTGCAGCCATGCCGCCACCCCCGAAGCTGATATCAATCGTCATGATCGGTATCAGAGTGAGCGAGCCGATTTTGACGGGCTCGCCAACCACCGTCTTCACATGAAGCTCGTTGGCCAAACGCTGGGCCAGGGCATTGGCCAGCTCGTTGGCGGGCTGAACGGCAGGCGCCTGAGGCTTGTTCGCGGGCGGGTTCTGACCCGCCGCGAGGGACCCAAGTATCAGTCCGGCCGCGATGACTATGAACGTTTTTCGATTCAACGGACACCTCCTGAACGAAATCTCGTACTTCGCTGTCACCACATCCCCAGCGCCTTCCACCACAGCGGCCCAATGCCCAGCCAGATTACGAGGTTCATTAGCGAAAGCAACCCGCCGATGCGCCACCAGGTGCCCTGCGCGACGTAACCGGCTCCGAAAAATACCGGCGCCGAGCCGGTGCCGTAATGGGTCATGGCGGCATCCAGGCTCGAAAAGAACGCCAGCACCAGAGCCATGGCCAGCGGCGGCGCGCCGGCCGCTACGCCCGCCGCCAGAAAACTCGGGTAGAGCGCCATGGCGTGCGCCGTCAGGCTGGCGAAAGCGTAGTGCAGGTACAAGTAGGCCACCGCCAGCGCGACCGCCGCCACGGGCCAGGACCATCCGCGCATCCCTTGGAAAAGCACGCTCGAGAGGATGCGGATCACGCCCGATTCGGTGAGCGCGTCGGACATCATCACCATGGGTCCGAACCAGATGAGCGCGTCCCAGGCGCGGCCCTCGCTGAGCAGCTCGTCCCAGGTCACGACCCGGCACAGCAGGATGGCGGAAATACCGGCCAGCGCTACAATCGTGTTGTTGACGCCGTGCCACGGAGACGTGACCCATCCGCCCATCACGGCCAGGAAAATGAGGGAAAGGGTGATTTCGCGGCGGCGCATGGGCCCCATTTGCGCCAATTCTTCGGCGGCGTGCGCCCGCGCCGCTTGGGTATCGCGCACCTCCGGCGGATGAAGACGGTAGATGACGTACGGCGCCAGAGCCAGCGTGAGGAGTCCGGGAAGCGACGCCGCCAGCGCCCAATTCCCCCAGCTCAGATCCACGTGCGCGATCTTGCGCGCGAACTCCGCGATCAGCGCATTGGCGGCCATACCCGTCAGGAACATGGCCGAGACGGCGTAGTTCGTGTGGAACGCGCTCAGTATCAGAAAGGTCCCCAAGCGGTTCGCCGTGGGTCCGGGTTCCGAGCCGAAAACCTGCGCCAGGCTGCGCGTGATGGGGAAGATGATGCCGCCTCCGCGCGCCGTGTCGGAAGGCACGAACGGGGCCAACACCAGGTTCGCGCCGGCCATCGAGTACCCCAGTGTCAGCGCGCTCCGGCCGAACCGCTGGATAAAGAGATAGGCCACGCGTCGTCCCAAGCCCGTCACCGTCACCGCGCGCGCGAACAGGAAGGCCGTGAAAATCAGCCACACGGTCGCGTTGCTGAAACCCGTGAGCACCTGGTTGCCTGGCAATGTGCCGGTCAGCGCCAGCGTGGTCATCGCCACCACCACCGAGACGGCCATGGGGACCGGCTGGGCGGCCAGTGAAATGATGGTGGCGGCAAACACCGCCAGCAGATGGCGTTGCGGCGCGCTCAGGCCCGGCGCCGGCAGGAAATACAGCAATACGCCGGGGATCAGCACCGCCGCCCAGCGCAAGCCGATGCTTCGTCGTGTCATCGGAAAGCTCGAACAAATTTAACACACGGCTAATGGTAAGCTCGGCCTATGGTTCGTTCACTGCTGGTCATGCTGTTGTCCGCCGGCGCGTGGGCGCAAACGGCGCCCCAACCGGTGGAAGGCGAGTGGGTCGCGCGCGATTTCACCTTCAGATCCGGTGAGAAGCTGCCCCAATTGCGCCTGCACTACGTCACTCTCGGCGCTCCGGCCCGGGACGCCGCGGGCCATGTCCGCAACGCCGTCCTCGTCATGCACGGAACTACCGGAAGCGGCCGGTCCCTTCTCGTCGCGCAGTTCGCGGGCGAATTGTTTGGCCCCGGCCAGCCCCTCGACGCCACCCGCTATTTCATCATCCTGCCCGACGCCATTGGCCACGGCCAGTCCAGCAAGCCGAGCGACGGCCTGCACATGAAGTTCCCCCACTACGACTACGACGACATGGTCCGGGCAGATTACCTCCTGATTCACGACGGGCTCAAGATCGATCATCTGCGTCTGGTGATGGGCACGTCCATGGGCGCGATGCATACCTGGGTGTGGGGCGAAACGTACCCCGATTTCATGGACGCGCTCATGCCGCTGGCCGCCGCTCCCGTGGCCATCGCCGGCCGCAACCGCATGTTTCGAGCCATGATCATCCAGGCCATCCGCCACGATCCGGACTGGAAGAACGGGGAGTACGCCAAGCCTCCGGCCAATGGTCTGATCGCGGCGCAGTACGCCCTGTGGATGATGAGCAGCAGCCCCTTGCAACTGCACCAGGCCAACCCCACCCGCGAGCAGGCCGATGCCGCTGTTGAAGCCCTCCGCGAGCGCGCCGTGCGTAGCGACGCCAACGACATGCTGTACGCTGTTGAATCGTCCACCGATTACGACCCCTCGCCGCGGCTCGAGCAGATCAAGGCGCCGCTTTTCGCCATCAACTCGGCCGACGATGAAATAAACCCGCCCGAGTTGGGCATCCTCGAGCGCGAGATCCAGCGCGTCCCTCACGGCCGCTACATCCTGATCCCCACCAGCGGCGAGACCCGCGGCCACGGCACACACTCCCGCGCCGTGGTCTGGAAGAACTACCTGGTCGAGCTGCTGCGGCAATCCCAGCCGCGCGGACGCTAGTCTACTTCGCGTACGCCTTGACGGCGCGTTCGATGCCCGCACCCCCCGACGCGAGGTCCTGCGGAGTCATCGCCGGCCGCACCGTGACTCTGGCATGGAACGCCAGGAACCAGGGTTCGGCGACGGCGGGTAACTGCGAAGATTCCTTCATGTCGAAGAATATGTATCCGGCTCGCTCGCCATTGTCTTCGGTGAAGTACGCCGCTTCCGGTTTGAGTTCGCCCAGGATTCGTTGAATCGTGCTTCCCAATGTGCCGTTTTGGGCAGCCGCATTACCGGCTTCGACGGGGATGGAAACTTTGAGCAACATGCGCATGTGTTATGCCCCTCCCAGAGCAATGGTCGAAGTATACACCACTCATACCGGGAGCTTGCTCTCCGATTCGCCGGATTTATCATACGATTCTGTCGCATCGCCCTCCTCGAAATCCGCGTAACTTTCCCCTTCAAGCCTCGTCTTGATCTGATATGGCCCTCGCTCGATGCCTTCTCTTGACACTGCTTTCGTCGATTGCCGCTTTCGGCCAGTCCCCGTCCGCGCGGCCGGAATTCGAGGTGGCCTCCGTCAAGAAGTCCGCCCCGGCCACGCCCGGGCAAGTCAACATCGGCGTGCATATCGATGGCGCCATGGTCAGGTGCAGCTCCCTCCCCATGAGGAGCTACATCCGAATGGCTTACCGCGTGAACGACTATCAGGTCCTGGGCCCGGACTGGCTGGCGGCCGAAAACTTCGATATCGCCGCCAAACTGCCGGATGGCGCCACGCGCGCACAACTTCCCGAGATGATTCAATCGTTGCTCGCGGATCGGTTCAAGCTGGTGCTGCACCGCGACAAAAAGGAATTTCCCGTCTATGCCCTGGTGGTGGCGAAGAATGGACCGAAGTTGAAGGAGTCGCCTCCCGATTCCGGCGCCGAAGCCAGCCCTGGCGCCAAGGGCACCGTCGACATCAACGTCACCGCCGGTCGTGGCGGCGGTGTGATCGACCTGGGCAATGGCTCCTCCATCGGCTACGGCAGAGACCGCCTGGAAGCGAAGAAGGTGACACTGAGCGCGCTGGCGGGCGCGGTGGAGCGCCTCCTGGACCGCCCCGTAGTGGACATGACGGGCATTGGCGGGACCTACGACTTCTCGCTCGCATACTCGTGGGACGAGCTGCGCAGTCTGGTGAGGTCGACTAGTGGCGGGGCCAGGGAACTACCGGCCAACGCGGCCGACCCCGGCGACTCGATCTTTACCTCCCTGGCCGCGTTCGGCCTCAAGCTGGAGCCGCGAAAAGCCCCCATCGAGGTCGTCGTCGTGGATCGCATCGAGAGGACTCCCACCGAAAACTAGCGAGGCTGTGCCTCAGACCGGCAAGCAATCTTCGACGCGGAGCCGCGGAGACGCGGAGAAAGACGCAGAGAAGAACTTGGAGAAAAAGGACTGATGATTGGTTGATCCCGCACGCCGCTACCGGAGGTTCGAACGCGGAGCCAGCGGAGGATTCGACTCGGGACGCAACCTCAGGTCGGGCGGCATGTCTCCGCTCCCTCTGCGCTCGAACCCGGGCAAGAGGAAACTCTCGATTTCTCATCCTCTCCGCGTTTTCCTCCGCGTCTTCGCGTCTCCGCGTCGAAATGGAACCTGACTCATTCGCATCGAATTCGCGGGTCCCAATACTCTAGCCAGTTCTGAAAGGCGCAATTCGCCGCGCGGTGAGCGAAGATAGAAGTTTGGGAGTGACCGCTCTATGAAAGTCGTCGCATTCAACGGCAGCGCCCGCAAAGGCGGGAACACTGCCATCCTGCTCGGCCACGTGCTCGGCGAGCTGGCCAAGGAAGGTATTGAAACCGAACTGGTGGAGCTCGCCGGCGCCACAATCCACGGATGTCTGGCCTGCCGCAAGTGCTCCACGCGGAAGGACCGGCGCTGCTCGCAGACCGAAGATATGGGCAACGTCTGTATCGACAAGATGGCCGCGGCGGACGGTATCCTGCTGGGCTCGCCGACCTACGTCACCGACGTCTCGCCGGAGATAAAAGCCCTCATAGACCGCGCCTGCCTGGTGAGCGGGGCCAACGGCGGCATGTTTCGCCGCAAGGTGGGCGCGGCTGTCGTGGCCGTGCGGCGGGCCGGCGCCATCCACGCCTTTGACACCCTGAATCACTTCTTCCTGATCACCGAAATGATCGTTCCGGGTTCGTCCTACTGGAACATCGGCTTCGGCCGGGAGCGCGGCGAGGTCGAAAAGGACGAGGAAGGCATTCGGACCATGAAAACTTTGGGCCGGAACATGGCGTGGTTGATGAAGAAGGTGGGGACCAATCCGTAGCCGCTTTAGTGCGCCGTCACCTCGGCCTTTACCCCCGCCGCGCACAGGATCGTCTCCATGGCGGTCTCATAGCCGCGTTTGGTGTTGATCATCAGATCGTACAGATTCGGGTTGCACCACTGCTGGTCGAAATATTGCCGGACGCCCGCCGCGCGCAGGCGATCGTACTCCCGAATCACCGTCTCCAGATTCGGGCACGCGCCCCGCCGCTCCGCGACGCGCTTCTTGCGGATCTCGATGGGCGCGTACAAAAACACGTGAAAGACCTCCGGCCAGCCGTGCAGGATGCATTGCCCGCCGCGGCCTACCACCACGCAGTTGCCCATGCGCGCCGCCTCTTCGATGACCTTGCGTCCGACCACCGCCATCATCTCGGCATCGAACAGGTCGAAGTTGTCGAGGCTGATAGGCGCGTCCGGGGCGCCGCGCCACAGCGCGTGCTTCACCAGCCGGTGAAACCATCGGTCGATGCGTTCGTCGAACCGTTCCGCCACCGCGGGCGCCACGTTGGCCGTGCGCGCCACTTCGTTCAACAGGTCCCGGTCCAGCAGCCGCCACCCCAGCCGGTCTGCCAGCAGCCGCGCTACCACCGCGCCGCCGCTCCCATACTCCCGGGCAATCGTAATTGCGCGAACCATCGCCTCCGCGCCTCCTACCCGAATGTTAACTCCTGAGCAGCTCCAGGAACAGCTCGGTGGCGCGATTAAATTTCTTGCGCTTGCGATGCACAATGCCCACCGGCCTGACCAGCTCCGGGGCGTGCAGCCGCACCGCCGCCAGACGCCCCTGCGCGATCTCCGCCTGCATGGTGCGCGCCGGCAGGATGCTGATGCCCGATCCCAGCGCTACCGCTTCCTTGATCATCTGGATGTTGTCGAAATGCATGACCAGGTTCATTTCGATTCCCTGCGCGCGAAGGAACCGGTCCAACTCCCGCCGGATCTTCAGATCCTCGTCGAACCCGATGAAGTCCAGCCCCTTCAGGTCCGCCGGATACACCTCGGCGCGCGCCGCCAGGTGGTGCGAAGGCGGCGCCGCCACCTGCATTTCTTCTTCGCGCCACGGAATCACGGCGATCTCCCGGCCCGGTTCCGGNNTTGTCCGGCCGCATGTACTCGACGTGAAGCTGCGCGGCCGGATAGCGCGCCGCAAACTCTTCCTGCAACCGGCTCAGTTCGGAAAGCCCGATGGAGTAGATCGACGCCACCCGCACAGCGCCTTGCGCGGCTCCCTTGAGGGATTCGAGCGCCAGCCCCAGTTCCTCTTCGCGGCGCAGCACGTCGCGGCAGAATTCGTGGTAGCGGTGGCCCGCGGGCGTCAATTCCAGGGGCCGCTTGCTGCGGTCGAACAGGGTCACTCCCAGGCGACGTTCCACCTCCTGGACGTGCTGGCTAGCTGCCGATTGGCTCACGCCACAGTGTATCGCTCCCTTGCTCATGCTGCGCGTGGCAGCTATCTCTTTGAAAAGGCGTAGCTCCCAGAATGCCATGACAACAGAATAGCATAAGAGCTACTAATGGTGTCAATCCATTATTTTAATATTGTCTTATACTAGAAAGGCTGGTACACTAGAAACCATAGCGAGCGCTGTCTAAAGAAGCCGAGGGCCTACCATGACTGAAATCGCTGTGAGTGACGGTCTACCCCCGGCGCAGGGCCTTTACGACCCGCGCCACGAGCACGATGCCTGCGGAATTGGCTTTGTGGCGAATCTCAAGGGCCAGAGGTCGCACGACATCATCCTCAAAGGCATTGAGGTTCTGATCAACTTGACGCACCGGGGCGCCTGCGGCTGCGATCCGCGAACCGGCGATGGCGCCGGCGTCCTGATCCAGATCCCCCACAAGTTCTTCGCGCGCGAGTGCGCCAAGCTGGGTTTCACCCTGCCGCCGGCGGGAGAGTACGGCGTCGGCATGACCTTCCTTCCGGTGGAGCCGCACGTCCGCTTGCAGTGCGAAGGCATCATCGAGCGCATCGTCCGCGAAGAGGGCCTCACCGTGCTCGGCTGGCGCGACACTCCCATCGATGCCACGGCCATTGGCCGCGTGGCGCGCGCTTCGCAGCCCTATATCCAGCAGATCTTCGTGGGGCGGGCCAGGGGGATGGCCGAAGACCAGCTTGAACGCAAGCTCTACGTGGTCCGCAAACGCGCCGAGAACGAGGTGGCCGCCTCCGACCTGCCGGACAAGGGTTTCTTTTACATCCCGTCGCTCTCCGCGCGCACCATCGTTTATAAGGGCTTGCTCCTGGCGCCCCAGATCGCCCACTTCTATCCCGAGCTGAGCGATCCCGAGCTCGTCAGCGCGCTGTGCCTGGTGCACCAGCGCTTCTCCACCAACACCTTCCCCACCTGGCCGCTGGCGCACCCTTTTCGCTACGTGGCGCACAACGGCGAAATCAACACCCTGCGCGGCAACGTGAACTGGATGCACGCGCGCCAGTCGGTGCTGGCCTCCCCTCTGTTCGGCGACGACATTAAGAAGCTGTTTCCTATCATCCAGCCGGGCGGCAGCGACTCCGCCGCCTTTGACAACGCGCTCGAGCTGCTCATCATGTCCGGCCGCGGCATCGCCCACGCCATGGCCATGCTGATTCCCGAAGCGTGGTCCAAGAATCCGCACATGAACCCGCAGAAGCGCGCCTTCTACGAATACCACGCCTCTCTGATGGAGCCCTGGGACGGCCCCGCGGCCATGGCTTTCACCGACGGCCGCTCCATCGGCGCCACCCTCGACCGCAACGGACTGCGTCCCGCCCGGTACCTGGTAACGCATGACGACCTGGTCATCATGGCTTCCGAGACCGGCGTGCTTCCCGTCGAACCCGAGAACGTCAAGCTCAAGGGCCGCCTGCAGCCCGGCAAGATGCTGCTGGTCGATACCGTCGAAGGCCGCATTATCTCCGACCGGGAGCTCAAAGCCCGGCTCTACGGCCGCAATCCCTACCAGCTTTGGCTGAAGGAAAACCAGGTCACGCTCGATCAGCTTGCCGAGCCGCCGCGCGAGCACGGCACCGATCACGAGACCATCCTCAGCCGGCAGCGGGCCTTCGGCTACACCGACGAGGATATCAAGATGATCCTCGGCCCCATGGCCCAAACGGGCGCCGAGCCCATCGGCTCCATGGGAACCGATACGCCCCTAGCGTGTCTATCGGATAAGCCACAACCCCTCTTCCATTACTTTAAGCAGCTCTTTGCCCAGGTCACCAACCCGCCCATCGATCCCATCAGGGAAGAGATGGTGATGTCGCTCACCAGCTACATCGGCACCGAGCGCAACATTCTCGACGAGACCCCGCAGCACTGCCACACCCTCAAGCTGCCGCAACCCATTCTGACCAACCACGACCTCGAGAAGCTGCGCCGCGTCTCACAAGGCGATTTCCTGGCCACCACGCTGCCCATGTTCTTCTCGGTGGAGGAGGGCGCCAAGGGCCTCGAACGTGCCCTGGCCGGTCTCTGCCGCCGCGCCTCGCTCGCCATCCAGTCCGGCTATACCCTGCTGATCCTCTCCGACCGCGGCATCGATCCGGATACCGCTCCCATTCCCAGCTTGCTGGCGCTCACCGCCGTACACAATCACCTGGTGCGTGAGGAGACGCGCACGCAGGTGGCTCTCATTATCGAATCGGGCGAGCCTCGCGAGGTGATGCACTTCGCGCTGCTGATCGGCTACGGCGCCAGCGCCGTCAACCCCTACCTGGCGATTGAAACGCTCGAAGACCTGGTCCAGCGGGGCGACCTCGACGTGCCCTTCGACAAGGCCGTCGAGAACTTCAAGAACTCCATTAATAAAGGCCTGCTAAAGACCTTCTCTAAAATGGGGATCTCGACGCTGCAGAGCTACCGTGGCGCGCAGGTCTTCGAGGCCATAGGCCTGAGTAAAAAGCTGGTCGAGAAGTACTTCACGGGAACGGCTTCGCGGATCGAGGGGGTGGATCTCGAGGTGCTCGCCCAGGAAGCCATCCTCAAGCACCGGTACGCCTTTCACCCGGTGGCCGATTCCGATACCGAGCTGGCCACCGGCGGCAACTATCAGTACCGCGCCCGCGGCGAGCACCACCTGTTCAACCCCGAGACCATCGCCAAGCTGCAGCACGCCGTGCGGCAGGAGAGCTTCCGGACGTTCGAGGAATACACCAACCTGATCGACCACCAGAACCGCCAGCTCTCGACGCTGCGCGGCCTGCTCGAGATCAAGAAATCGGCGCATCCCGTTCCGCTCGAAGAAGTCGAGGCCGCGAGCGAGATCGTCAAGCGCTTCGCCACCGGCGCCATGTCGTTCGGCTCCATTTCGAAAGAAGCCCACGAGACCCTGGCCATCGCCATGAACCGCATGGGCGCCAAGTCCAACACCGGCGAGGGCGGGGAAGACGAAGAGCGCTTCGGGACCGAGCGCCGCAGCGCGGTGAAGCAGGTGGCCTCCGGCCGCTTCGGCGTCACCACCAATTACCTGGTGAACGCCGACGAGCTGCAGATCAAGATGGCGCAGGGCGCCAAGCCCGGCGAGGGCGGCCAGCTTCCCGGCCACAAGGTGGATGAGACCATCGCGCGTGTGCGCCACTCCATCCCCGGGGTGGGCCTGGTTTCGCCGCCGCCGCACCATGACATCTACTCCATCGAAGACCTGGCGCAACTCATCTACGATCTGAAAAACGTCAACCCGCGCGCGCGCATCTCGGTCAAGCTGGTGGCCGAAGTGGGCGTCGGCACGGTGGCCGCGGGCGTAGCCAAGGCGCATGCCGACGTGGTGCTGATCTGCGG
>PLMF01000119.1:0-1142 GCA_003142355.1 Bryobacterales bacterium | reverse complement strand
CATGGGCTGCATCATGATGCGCAAGTGCCATCTCAACACGTGTCCTGTGGGCATCGCCACGCAGGACCCGGCGCTGCGCGCCAAGTTTCGCGGCACGCCCGAGAACGTCGTCAACTTCTTCTTCTTCATCGCCGAACAGGTGCGCCGGTACATGGCCCAACTGGGCTTCCGCACCTTCGACGAAATGGTGGGCCGCGCCGACATGCTCGACCCCCGCCAGGCCATCGGCCATTGGAAGGCCAAGGGCATCGACCTTTCCGCCATTCTCTACAGCCCGCAGATGCCCAGCCGTATCCCGCGCCGGTGTGTACAGCCGCAGGACCACGGGCTCGAACAGGCGCTCGACCATAAGCTGATCGACTATGCGCGCGAGGCCATCGAAAACCGCGCGCCGGTCGAGATCGAGATGCCCATCCGCAACATTCATCGCACCGTGGGCGCCATGCTTTCCGGCGAGATCGCGCGCCGCTACGGCTCCGCCGGCCTGCCCGACGGCACCATCAAGTGCCACTTCACCGGCTCGGCCGGCCAGAGCTTCGGCGCGTTTCTCGCCCGGGGCGTGACGCTCGAGCTGGAAGGAGACGCCAACGACTACGTAGGCAAGGGCCTTTCCGGCGGCCGCCTGATCGTGTATCCGCCGCGCGCTTCCACTTTCCTGCCGGAAGAAAACATCCTCATCGGCAACGTGGTGCTCTACGGCGCCACCAGCGGCGAGGCCTTCTTCAACGGCATGGCGGGCGAGCGGTTCGCCGTCCGCAACTCCGGCGCCACGGCGGTGGTGGAGGGCCTCGGCGACCACGGCTGCGAATACATGACGCGCGGCGTGGTGGTGGTGCTGGGCAAGTGCGGGCGCAACTTCGCCGCCGGCATGAACGGCGGCATCGCGTACGTGCTCGATGAGGGCGGAGACTTCGCCGAGAAGCGCTGCAATACGGCCAGCGTGGATCTCGATCCGCTGGCGGACGAAGATGTGACGCTGCTCCACGGGCTGATTTCAACCCACGCCGAGCTCACCCAAAGCCCGCGCGCGAATTGGATACTCGAAAGCTGGGAGCAGATGCTGCCCAGCTTCGTGAAGGTCTTCCCCCGCGAATACAAGCGCGCACTGGAACGTTCCCTGACGGGGTGCCCTCTGGGCCCGG
>PLMF01000337.1 GCA_003142355.1 Bryobacterales bacterium | reverse complement strand
CTCCGCCGTATGTGTGAGCGATAGCGAGACGTTGCGGACGCCCAGTCTGTCCGCCACGCGCGCCGCCACTCCGTGCAGCCGCAGCGTGGGCTTTCCCGAAGGCAGGTTGGCCACCTCGAAATCCTGCCACCTCACGCCGTGCCTCCAGCCCGTGCCGATGGCCTTCATACCCGCCTCTTTAGCCGCGAAGCGCGCCGCGTAGCGCTCGTAGCGGTTGGCCTTGCGCTCCACGTACGCGATTTCCGCCGGCGTGTAAATGCGTTCGATGAACCGCGCGCCAAACCGCTCGATCGAGGCCCGGATGCGCGGCACTTCCGCCAGATCGACTCCCGTTCCGACGATCATTTCATCTCCGCCTCCGACCGGTTGGTATAGCCGCGAACTCAGCCGTATTGGCGTAACGATTGACGCCGGCCTTCGATGACATGGTAATCCACTTCGGTTGGGAACTTGCCCCGGAGCGAAGTAAGTTACGGCGCTGAGCGCCCGGTCACCTTGATTTGGCGGCTTGCGCCATGCGCTTGTGATGTTCGGCCCAGCGCTTCTTCTGTGCCTTGGAGATGCGCCGGCGCGCCGCCGCGCTGAGCACGCGCTTTACGCTGGCGGCCTTCTTGGCAGGCGCCACGGCCGGCTTCCCTTTGAGTTGCGATTGAATTTCGCGAATCCTGCTTTCGATCTTCTCTTTCTCGACTTGATAACCAACCAGCGCCATTTCCAGCGTGGCCAGGTCTTCTATGTTGCCTCGTGCCATGGGTTCACCCCCGCACACTATAACATAAGGTGGCTCCGGCTGTGTCAAGATGAAAACACATGAGATTGGTAATTCAACGTGTAAGAGAAGCCCGCGTTACTGTGAATGATGGTGTTACCGGATCTATACGGGCGGGCCTGCTTGTTTTTCTGGGAGTCTCCCGGACCGACACCGTCGAGGATGCGGACTATCTCACCGGGAAGCTTCTCGGCCTCCGGATCTTTCCCGACGAGGAGGGAAAGATGAACCGCAACGTACAGGAGGCTGATGGATCGCTGCTGATTGTCTCGCAGTTCACGCTCTATGGCGACTGCCGCAAAGGGCGGCGCCCGAGTTTCGACCAGGCCGCGCCGCCGGACCAGGCGCAGGATCTCTATAATTACTTTGTGGAATCCGCGAAACGGGGACCGGTTCCAGTGGAAACCGGCGTTTTTCAGGCGATCATGCAGGTTCACATTGTGAACGACGGGCCAGTGACCATCCTGATCGATTCCGCGGAGCGAGCCAAACGATGATTGAAACCTACGGTTATGCACGCGCTGGACTCCTGGGGAATCCGAGCGACGGTTACTTCGGCAAGACCATTGCCTTTGTCATGTCCAACTTCCGTGCGCGCGTCCTGCTCTACCCCAGCGCGCGGCTGGAAATCAAACTCTCGAAGGCGGATCTGCCGGTCTTCGAGAACCTCGACGACCTTTACCGGACTACGCGCTGGCGCGGTTACTACGGCGGCATCCGGATCATCCAGGCACTGATTGTCAGGCTCATCGATTACTGCCGGGAGAAAGGGATTGAGCTGGAGGATCGAAACTTCACCTTGGAGTACGAATCCAATGTTCCCCAGCGTCTCGGCCTGGGAGGATCGAGCGCCATCATCACCGCCTCCTTGCGCGCCCTTTGTCAATACTATGACCTCGACATACCGCTTCCCATTCAGGCGAACCTGGTTCTGGAGACGGAAACCCGCGAGCTGAACGTCCCTGCCGGGCTGCAGGACCGCGTAGTTCAGGCCTATCAGGGGCTGGTTTACATGGATTTCTCGCGGAGCCTGATGGACGCCCGCGGCTACGGGGAATATGAGCGCCTGGACCCGGACCTGATGCCTAACGTCTATGTGGCTTATCGCACCTCGCTCAGCGAAGGAACCGAGGTGTTTCACGGCAACCTGGGGGAGCGCTGGCGGCGCGGCGACCCCCAGGTAGTGGAAGCCATGACAACCTGGGCGGGCTACGCCGCCGAAGGCCGGGAATGTCTGCTGCGCCGCGATTACCAGCGGCTGGACGAGCTGATCGACACCAACTTCGATTTGCGCGCGCGCATTTACCGGATTGACCGGGGCAACCTGGAGATGGTTCACGCCGCCCGCAAGGCCGGCGCCAGCGCCAACTTCGCGGGTTCCGGAGGGGCGATCGTGGGGACTTACACCGACGACGCTATGTTCACCCGGCTCACCGATTGTATGAAAGCTATCGGCGTGGCCGTCATCCAACCGAAGATAGTGGTGTAGGGCCGTAGGGGCCAGACACCCGCGTCCCAAGGCGCGCCTTTTGCGCCGCGCGGACGCTGGTGTCTGTCCCCGAATTCCGCCACATTCCCCAGCGCACGCACACTTGTATACTGGGACTTGCCCAGAGACAAGCAGGTCCGCTACCGCGATGCCGGCGTGAATATCGACGAAGCCGGCCGCGCTGTTTCTTCCATCCGGAAAGTCGCCCGGCAGACGTTCACTCGCGGTGTGCTCACCGACATCGGCACGTTCGGCGCGTGCTACCAGCTCACCGGTTTTCGCCGGCCCATCCTGGTCAGCTCGGCCGATGGCGTGGGCACCAAACTGAAGATCGCGTTTCTCACCGGCCGGCACGACACGGTGGGTGAGGACTTGGTGAACCACTGCGTCAACGACATCGCCGTGCAGGGCGCGGCGCCGCTGTTTTTCCTGGATTATTTCGCCGTGGGCAAGCTGGACGCTCGAGTGGCCGCGGCCGTGGTCGCGGGGATCGCGCGCGGGTGCCGGCAAAATGGCTGCGCGCTGATCGGCGGCGAGACCGCCGAGATGCCCGGCCTGTATGCCGAATCCGAGTACGACCTGGCCGGCTTCATCGTGGGCGCCGCCGAACGTTCCGGACTTCTCACCGGCGCCCGCATCCGAGCCGGCGATGTCCTGCTGGCGCTGCCCTCGACGGGGCTGCACACCAACGGTTATTCGCTGGCGCGCAAACTGCTGTTCGAGACGGCGGGTTATGGTCCCAAGACGCTGCTCCCCGAAGTTGGCGCCACGGTTGGCGATGCGCTGTTGGCCGTGCACCGAAGCTACCTGAAGCCGATCCGCGCTTTGATGGCCGCGGGCCTGCTGCGCGGCGCGGCCCACATTACCGGCGGGGGGATCACCGATAACACCCCGCGCATGCTGCCTGCGGGCCTGGCGGCGGCCATCGACACGGCCCGCTGGCGCATTCCACCGCTGTTCGAGGTGCTGCGCCGCATCGGCAACATTCCCCTCGACGACTACCGCCGCACGTTCAACCTGGGCGTGGGCATGATCCTGGCGGTTCCCGCGCGCAACGCCGCCCGCGCCGAAACGGTGCTGGCCAAGCTGGGCGAATCCCCATTCCGCGCCGGCGCCGTAGTCGCGCAAAAGCGGGGCTACCCCCGCGTGGAGTACCGATGACACGTCTCGGCATTCTGATTTCCGGCCGCGGTTCGAATTTCGAGGCCATCGCCGATAGCATCGCCGCCGGAGCCATGGACGCGTCCATTGCCGTGGTCGTCGGCAATCGCCCCGAGGCGCGCGGCCTGGAAATGGCCCGCCAGCGCGGCTTGAACGCGGTGTGCATTCGCTCGTTGGGCCTCGACCGCGAAGTCTACGACCGCATGCTTCTGAAAGAACTCCGCCGGCACGGGGTGGAACTGGTATGCCTGGCCGGTTTCATGCGCCTCCTGAGCGCCACTTTCATCCGGGGATACCCCAACCGGATACTCAACATCCATCCTTCGCTGCTCCCGGCCTTCCCGGGCCTGGACGCGCAGCGTCAGGCGCTGGAGCACGGCGTCAAGATCACCGG